>NZ_JBEYTZ010000019.1:165752-173382 GCF_040643215.1 Streptomyces sp. NPDC047315
TCGCGCCCCCAACCTCCGCGGTGGCCTTGCGGGTGCGTTGGTTCGTGCGGGTGCATCGTGGTTGGTCGCGCAGTTCCCCGCGCCCCCAACCTCCGCGGTGGCCTTGCGGGTGCGTTGGTTCGTGCGGGTGCATCGTGGTTGGTCGCGCAGTTCCCCGCGCCCCCAACCTCCGCCGCTGCCCTGCGGGCGCGTTGACCTGTGCGGGTGCACTGTCGCTGGTCGCGCAGTTCCCCGCGCCCCTACCCCCCCCCACGCCCTCTGGGCGTAGGGGGAGGAACCAACGCGCGCCGCAGTGCCACGGCGACACAGCGACACGGCGACACCGTCAAGCGCACGGAGCGCCCCGCAGGGGGACGCGCAGGGGACGCGCGGGGTCAGTTTCGGGTGGGGGTCGCCGCCTGGAGGGTGATGGAGACCAGGACCAGCACCGCGCCCGCGACCTGCACCGCGCTCAGGCGTTCGTCCGCGAACGCCACCGAGAGCGCCGTCGCCGTCAAGGGCTCCAGCAGCACGCCGATCACCGCCGCGCCCGGCCGCGACCGGCGCAGCGCGGTGAAGTAGGCGACGTACGCCACCGCCGTCGGCAGCAGCACCAGGAAGCCCAGCGCGCCGAGCGCGTCCGGCCGCAGCGGGAGCGCCATGCCGGACGCCAGGGCGAAGGGCAGCAGCACCAGGCCGCCCGCCAGGAAGCCGAGGCCCAGGTCGCCGGCGTCCGACGTGGCGTCGCTGCGGGCGTGCCACAGGGACAACGTCGCGAAGCTCGCCGCCGCCAGCAGGGCGAGCGCCGCCCCGGCGAGCACGGGCCCGCCCGGCACGCCCGCTCCGCCGAGCAGGAGGAAGAGGCCGACGACGGCGAGTGTGACCGCCCCCGCCGTGCGGGCGTCCGGCAGCCGGCGGTCGAGCCCCGCCGTGCCCACGGTGATCAGCACCGGCACCGCCACCATCGTGGTGAGCGTGGCCAGCCCCACCGACGTCGCGGTCACCGCCGCGAAGTACGCCGCCTGGAAGGTGGCGAGCAGCAGCCCGGACAGCCCGACCCGGTTCCACACCGCGGCGCCCGCGGACCCGGTGAACCGCCGGCCCGTGGCCGCGGCGTACAGCACGATCAACGCACCCCCGCACAGCAGTCGGTACGCGGCCACCGCCACCGGCCCCACTCCGGCGCGGTTCGCGAGGTACGACCCGGCGAGCCCGCCCGCGCCCCACAGCACGCCGGCGACGACGAGGAGTGCGGTGCCGGTGAGCGGCGTTCGGGCAGGGGAGGGTGAGGCGCTTGTTGCAGTCATCAGAGGAAGCTCCGTCTTCGAGGCGTGTTCAGCGGTCGCCGGAAGCGGGGCACTTCGCACTCGCGCGGACATGCGCGAACAGGGCCTCGACCGAGCGGACTTCGCTCAGCGGCCGGGCCCGGAGGTCACCCCGCTCAGCCGCGGGGAGGCGGGGTGCTGGTGCGCCATCGATGCATGCGGCACAGGGTACGGGACGGCCGGCGCCCGTTCGAGGGCGCCGGCCGCCGCACGGGCGCGCGTACCGTCAACCGATCGCGGCCTCCTCGTTCGCCCGCTCACCGCGCGCGAACTGCGTCCGGTACAGCTCCGCGTACCGACCGTCCTGCGCCAACAGCCCCTCGTGGGTGCCGCGTTCCACGACCTGGCCGGCCTCCACCACCAGGATCAGGTCCGCCGAGCGGATCGTGGACAGCCGGTGCGCGATGACCAGCGCCGTGCGGTCCGCCAACGCCTCCGTCAGCGCCGCCTGCACCGCCGACTCCGAGGTGTTGTCCAGGTGCGCCGTCGCCTCGTCGAGGATCACCACCCGCTGCCGGGCCAGCAGCAGCCGTGCGATCGTCATGCGCTGGCGCTCGCCGCCCGACAGCCGGTAGCCGCGCTCGCCGACGACGGTGTCGAGCCCGTCCGGCAGGGACCGTACGAGATCGGTCAACCGGGCCCGCTCCAGCGCCGACCACAGCTCGTCCTCCGTCGCGTCCGGCCGCGCCAGCAGCAGGTTGGCGCGTACGGACTCGTGGAAGAGGTGCCCGTCCTGGGTGACCATCCCCACCGTGCCGCGCAGCGAGGCCGCCGACAGGTCGCGCACGTCGACCCCGCCGATGCGGACCGCGCCGCCGTCCACGTCGTACAGCCGCGGCAGCAGGCCCGCGATCGTCGACTTGCCCGCGCCCGAGGTGCCGACGAGCGCCACCGTCTGCCCGGCCTCCGCGCGGAAGGAGATCCCGCGCAGGACGTCGTCGCCGCCCCGGGTGTCGAGCGCGGCGACCTCCTCCAGCGACGCGAGCGAGACCTTGTCCGCGGACGGGTAGGCGAAGCGCACGTCATCGAACTCCACCGACACCGGCCCCTGCGGCGCCTGCCGGGCGTCCGCCGGCTCGTCGATCAGCGGCTTGAGGGCCAGCACCTCGAAGACCCGCTCGAAACTGACGAGCGCGCTCATCACCTCCACCCGCGCACCGGCGAGCGAGGTCAGCGGCGCGTACAGCCGGGTCAGCAGCAGCGCGAGCGCGACGACCGAGCCGGGCTCCATGCTGCCGCGCAGCGCGTACCAGCCGCCGAGCCCGTACACCAGCGCCAGCGCCAGCGCGGACACCAGGGTCAGCGCGGTGATGAAGACGGTCTGCACCATCGCCGTCCGCACCCCGATGTCCCGCACCCGCGCCGCCCGCGCGGCGAACTCCCGCGACTCGTCCTCCGGCCGTCCGAACAGCTTCACCAGCGTCGCGCCCGGCGCGGAGAACCGCTCCGTCATCCGCGTCCCCATCTCCGCGTCGAGCCGGGCCCCTTCGCGCTGGAGGGCGGCCATCCGCGTGCCCATGCGGCGGGCCGGCACGACGAAGACGGGCAGCAGGACGAGCGCGAGCAGGGTGATCTGCCAGGACAGCGTCAGCATGACGACGAGCGTGAGCACGAGCGTGACGAGGTCCCCGGCGACCCCCGACAGCGTCGTGCTGAACGCCCGCTGCGCGCCGATGACGTCGTTGTTGAGCCGACTGACGAGCGCGCCGGTGCGGGTGCGGGTGAAGAAGGCGACGGGCATCTTCTGCACGTGGTCGAAGACGGCCCGCCGCAGGTCGAGGATGAGCCCTTCGCCGAGCCGCGCCGAGTACCACCGCTCGACGAGCCCCAGCCCGGCCTCGGCGACGGCGATGACGGCGATCAGCAGCGCGAGCTGCACGACGGTGTCGGCGGCGCCGTCGGACACGATCGCGTTGACGACGCGACCGGCGAGGACGGGCGTCGCGACGGCGAGCAGCGCGATCAGCACGCTGAGGCCGAGGAAGAACCCGATCTCCCGCCGGTGCGGCCGGGCGAAGGCCCAGATGCGGCGCATGGTGGCGCGGTTGAAGGGACGCCGGTCCTGTTCGGCGTGCATCGCTCGGTATGCCTGCGTCCAGGCCGTGGTCTCCATACTCATGACCGGGACGCTATGACCTCAACCAATCTTGAGGTCAAGCGCGGAAGTCCGACGGCTTTCGTACGGTGGACTGTGAGCGGCCACCGTGCACCGACTCGAACAGGTCGCAGGCTTCCGCACCGCGTATCAGGCCGGCACGGTCCAGAAACCCGAATCGGCGGCCGGCGGGGACTTGGGAACCCATGCGGTGCGATCCGCCCCCGGGCTCCAGTCCGGCACGTTCCCCCCGTAGTAGATGACGAAGGCCCAGTAGCTTTCCTCCTCATGAAGGATGAGGCTGTCCTCGTCTGACAAGTCCTGCCCGTGCCACTGCTCATTGATCCGCGCGACGGCCTCCGCGCGCGATACCCCGAACTCCGCGGCCATGTCGTCCGCGATGGAGTCCAGGAACTCCCGTGTCTCGGACGAGGTGGGCATGGTGTACGCACTGCTCATGGTCGGCTCTCCTGATCGGCTCTCACTGAAGCGCCCGGTTGAGCAGAGGCCCGGTATCGCCGAAGAAGACAACCTGATCGCCGCTCCAGCGGGGCTCCGCTCCCCTGTTCATGAAGGCCTTCACATTCCTGAGCATAGGCCCTTCGACAACATCGGCTGCCGGGACTTCCGTGCCGTCACCGGCACGGAAACGGCGTACGAAATCGGATAGTTCCGGATCGCCTTCCGCGAAGACCTTGCGATTCAGCGCTTCGAATTCATCTCCGGGCACCTGGAAGTGGAGCACGACGCCGTCGTCGCCGAACCGGATCCGGGCCCAGTCCTCGGCCTGTTGTCGGCTGCGCGTGGTGTAGAAGCCGTTGCCGAAGTCCATCGGCCGTGGCGCGTAGGTGGGGTCGATCCCGTTGGTCCGGATGCTCCGCTCTCCGGCCCTGTTCGTGGCGTGGTACAGGTCCACACAAGGCGTCAGACCGAGCGGGTCGGACACGGTGTGCGGATTGGTGACGTAGGCGAGGGGGTTCGGTGCGGGAGTGAGACCGAGGGGGTCGGGGCTGATGTACCGGGCGGTCTCGGGGTCGTAGTGGCGGAAGTAGTTGTAGTGGAAACCGGTTTCAGGGTCGGCGTACTGGCCGGGGTGGCGTAGCGGTGTGTAGGCGGTGGCGTCAGCGTTGTAGGCGGTGGTGCCCCAGACGGTGCTGCGGGTGCGCCAGGCGAGAGTGCCCTGCTCGTCGACGAGTTCGGTCGGGGTGCCCACGAGGTTCGTGACGATGGCGAAGAACCGGGAGTCGACCTGGTCCTGTTCCAGGGATCGGCGCTCGTACTGGGCGAGCGGGCGGTGGCCTTCGTACTCCCAAGTGAGGACGGGGCCGCCGGGCTGCTGTTCCTCGGCGAGACGCGTGCCGTCCCAACTGAAGCGCGTCTCTTCGAGCCGGGTGGCCCCGTTGTCGGCGAGGCGGTACTTTGCGGTGCGCCGCCCGAGGGCGTCGTAGTCGTAGTGCCAGGTGACGCCGTCGGGTGTGGTGCAGGTGGTGAGGCGGTCCTCGGCGTCCCAGGTGTAGCGCCAGACGTCCGCGGAGCGGGAGAGGCGCTTCTTGCGGCGCTCGACGAGCCGCCCGGCCGCATCGTAGTGGTAAGCGGTACGTCCCGCTGTCAGCAGCCGAGTGCCGTCGAAGGTGCGGGTACCTGCCGTGTCGATGTCCGAGGCCATCCCGGTCCAGGCCGCGTGGGTCTGGTTGCCGGCAGCGTCGTACTCGTAGCGCTCCGACACATGGCGGTCGCTGGCGGTCAGCGGACGGCCGAGCGGGTCCAGGTCGTAGCGGGTGGCCTGGCCGGTGGTGAGGTCGGCGACGGAGACGGGCTGTCCGTCGGGACGGTAGCCGAACTCCCTTCGATGTAGGGGAACGTGATCGTTGCTGAGGGTCTGACCCGTCAGGCGGCCGAGTAGGTCCCACTCCGAAGCGAGCGCGACGTGGTCGCCAAGCGTGCGGCGGATTTCGCGACCCAGCACATCGTGGCCGAAGGCCAGCAGGTGGTCGTCGTCCAGGCGTAGTCCGACCCGGTTGCCGAACTCGTCCCAGAGGGTTTGGGTGGCGGCGCCGGTGGGGGTGGTGCGCAAGGTGCGACGGCCGAGAGCGTCGTAGCCGTAGTGCGTGGTGCGGCCATCGACCGTCTCGGTGGTCAGACGCCCCGCGCCGTCGTAGGTGCGGGTGAGACGGGAGGAGGCGGACACGGCCTCGGTCAGCCGCCCGGCGTCGTCGTAGGAGTACTCCGTGCGCTCCTGGGCCACGTCCTTGGCGCTGAGGCGGCCGGCTGGGTCATAGGTGTAGGTGATGGTCTCGCCGGCGGCGTTCGTGCGCGTGAGCGGCTGCCCGGCGGAGTCGTAGGAGTAGCGGGTGGTGCGGCCGTCGAAGTCGGTCTCCGCGGTCAGTCGACCGACCGGATCGTATGTGTAACTCCATGTCAGGCCGAGGGGGTCGATGACCTGTGCCAGGCGCTGCTCGGTGTCGTACAGGAATCGGTGCTCCGCACCGTCCCGGGTGACCTGCGAGGCCAGGAGGTCGAAGGGGCCATAGCTCAGCCGTGTGCTGGCGCCGAGCGGGTCGATGTGACTGGTGCAACTGCCCTCACCGTCGTACATCCAGGACTCGGTGGTGCCGTCGGGGGAGTCACGGCGCAGTAGGCGGCCCTCGGCGTCCCACACCAGCGTGGTCGTCGCGCCGAGCGGATCGATGACGGCGACGGTGCGCCCGAACGTGTCCCGCCGGTATGCGGTGCGGGTGCCGTGGGCGTCCTCCAGGGCGAGGAGCAGGCCCGCCGCGTCAGTGTCGATGCGGAGGGCGTCGCCGAGCGGATTGACGACGGTGGCGACGGAGCCGGTGGAGTGGTGGGTGAACTGGTGGACGGCGCCGTCGGGGGCGGTGCGGCTGGTGCAATTGCCGCGCTCGTCGAAGGTCTGCAGCTGAGTGGCGCCCCGTGGGTCCGTGATGCGGACGGGGAGATGCAGGTCGTTGTAGGCAATGCGGCTTCCCGTGCCGTCCGCGGTGGTGACGGAGACGAGGTCACCGGCGTCGTCCCACTCCCAGCGGGTGGCTCGACCCAGGGGGTCGGTGCGGGTCAGCAGATGGTCGTGGAGGTCCCAGGTCTGGGTGGTCGTCGCGCCGAGAGGGTCGGTGATCGTGACGATCTGGCCGTATGGGTTGGCGCGGTAGACCGTGGTGTGGCCGAGGGAGTCGGTGTAGGCGGCGGTGGTGGTGCCGTCATCGTGCGGGCCCGAGTACTGGATCGAGGAGCTGAGGATGCCGCCGGACCCGTGGGTGGCGGTGACCCGGCCTTGGCCGTCGTAGGCGTAGGTGAAGACGGTGTCGTTGCTGTCGCGCCAGCCGGTGATGCGGTGCGCGGCATCGTACGTGAAGTGGGTCGCGGCGTCGACGGCGTTGCGCACCTCGGTCAGGACGCCATTCTCGTCGTACGTGTAGCTGCGCAGCCGGAGCGGACCGTCCTCGGTGACGGCGTGTAGCCCGCTGATCCGCCGGCCCTGTCCGGCCGTGGTGATCGAGACGTGGTAGCTGCCGGAGTGGGTGACTTCCAACAGGGTGTCGTCGTCGCCGCGTTCGATGGTGACGTGGTTGTGGTTCCGGTCCTCGATCTGGGCCAGCCACCAGGTGCCGGTGGTGGCCTCGGCGGGCTCGAAGTGCCGGGTCAGGCCGGTGTGCGGGTCCTGCACAACGAGCACGTAGGAGCCGCCCCGGGACAGGTAGGTCAGTGGCAGATGCTTGCCTGCCTCCGGATCGACGCGGTCGCCGACGATGTCCGGGGTGCGGGGGTAGTAGAGGCTGGAGCCGTCCTCACGGCGCCACCACACGCCGTCCGTCCGTGTGTCCCGCTCAATCCGCTCGTCGAGAGTGGCGGCCCAGGACGGGCCGAAGCTGATGCCGTGGGCGTAGTCGGTCAGGTGAGTGCGGCGCAGGATGAGCGGCAGGATGCCGGGCAGGTTCACGTCGGTCTGGGCCAGGACCATCTGGCCGGAGGCCATGTCGATCGGGTCGCCGCAGGTCTTCTTGTCCGCCAGCGCACGGGCCTGTTGGGACAGCTTTGACAGGTCGGGCTTGGGGCTGTCGGATTGCTTCTGGGCTGATCCGTTGCTGTCCGTCGGCTTGCGGGCGGGGCCTTCGGTCTCGGCGCGTTTGCCGGTGAGGTCGTCGGTGTCGCGTTTGCCGCTGCCGGTGATCTTCTTGATGTGGTCGTCGACGTCTTTGTCGGTGTTCTTATGGGT
>NZ_JBEYTZ010000020.1:0-173126 GCF_040643215.1 Streptomyces sp. NPDC047315
GCTGAAAACGGCCGCGGGCACCCCCGCTACACCCCTCCCGTTTACAAAGAAACCGGGGGTGCCCGCGGGCCCCCCCCCCCCCCCCCCACAGCCATGTGTACGGGCAGTGGCTACCAGGATCCCTCGCCCGGCACCAGCCGCCCCGCCTTGCGGTACTCGCGACGCGCCCCCTGGAGCAGGTCCGCGGCCGTCACCAAGCCGTCGCGGCCCGCGGCGAGATACGCCGCCGTCACCACGGCGCTGCGGATGGAACCCCCCGCCAGCTCGAACCCGCCCGCCAAGGGCGCCAGGTCGATCTCCCCGGCGCACGGCACCCGAGACAGGCTGTGCCGCCACAGCGCGCGGCGCTGCTCGGCGTCGGGGAACGGGAAGTCGACGATCATGTCCAGGCGACGGGTGAACGCCTCGTCGACGTTGGCGCGCAAATTGGTGGTGAGCAGCGCGATCCCGTCGAAGGACTCCAGGCGCTGGAGCAGATAGGCGCTCTCCATGTTGGCGTAGCGGTCGTGCGAGTCCTTCACCTCCGACCGCTTCCCGAACACGGCGTCCGCCTCGTCGAAGAGGAGTACGGCGTCGGTGCGGTCGGCCTCGGTGAAGACGCGTTCGAGGTTCTTCTCCGTCTCGCCCACGTACTTGTCGACCACCGACGACAGTTGGACCACGTAGAGGTCGAGGCCCAACTCGGCCGCGATGACCTCCGCCGCGAGCGTCTTGCCGGTGCCGGAGTCCCCGGCGAACAGACCGAGGACGCCCCGGCCCCGCCCGCCGCCCGCGCTCAGCCGCCAGTCCCCCAGGACCCGGTCCCGGTGGCGGGCGCGCAGGGCGAGCTCGTGCAGGTTCTCCAAGGGCGGTCCGGGCAGGACCAGGTCCCGCCAGTCCACGGCGGGACGGATCCTGCGGGCGTGCCGCTCCAGCCCCGACGTCGACTGTTGACGGGCCGCGAGCCGCACGTGAAACGGGGCGAGCGGAACGCCGTCGAAACGGGCGAGGTCCTTGGCCGCGCACGCCGCACGGGCGATCGCGTCGCCCCCGAGGTGGTACGGGGCGACCGTCGTCGCCAGGTCGAATCCGGGCTCCTCGCCGAGCGCGGCCGACCAGGCGCGCACCGCGTCCCGCGTCCGGCCCGGTGGAGTCTCCAGGACCAGCGGGTCGCGGTCGCACCACTGGGGGTCGTACGGCAGCGGGCTCACGATCAGCACGGGCACGTCGCTTGCCGCGGCCAACCCGCGCACCACCCGGCCCGGTTGCTCGCCCAGGTCGTCGACGACGACCGCGCGACCGCGCAGCCGGGCTTCCAGCAGCAGGTCGGGGATCCGCTCCGCGGGACCCGAGAAGCACAGGGCCGCCACGTCCGCGGCGTGCAGGGCCGCGGTGACCGCGGCGAACGCATCGCCCGCCCGGCCCTCGCGGACGTAGGCGGTCAGCGCGGTCCCCGTGGCGAGTCGCGCCGCCAACCGGTCCACGAACCGGGCGAAGTCGGCCTCCCGGCCCGCCCCCTCTCCGTCGGACTGCTCCTGGGGCGCGGGCAGCGGGCGCAGGTGCCCCGCGAGCGCCGCCTCGGGGGTGTCGTCGCCGAGGAGATGCGCCACGAGCCGATCGGGTACGCCCAACGACCTGCTCAAAAAGGGGCGCTCCAACTCCGCCACGTCCAGCAGGCCGAACGCGCGCAGCGGGGCCGTGGGGTGCAGCCGGGCGCGTGCCCCGGCCTGGTGCCCGGGCACGCCGCACAGGTCCAGAGCGAGGGCGACGGTCGCTCGCCGCCTGCTGACGTCGTCGTTGAGATAGCCGTACAACGGCTCGAAATCGCGCTCAAGATCGGGCGCGAGGGCGATCAGCAGCACCTCGACGTCGAACGCCGTCAGTCCCAGGCGCGCGGCGAGAAGGGCCAACCGGTCCATCCGCTGCCCCGTGTCCTGGTACGGCGGGAGGCGCTGCGGCGGCGCGGGCCGCAACAGACGCTGCACCGACTCGTGCGACAGATAGAGCCCGCGCAGCGGATCGCCCGCCGTCGGGTCGTCGGCGGCACGGCGGTCGACGAGCAGCGCGGTGCGCTCCCGCAAGACGCCGAGCCGATCGAGGAGGTGGACGGCCGGCTCGGACTCCGTGCTCCCGTCCGCAGGGGCCGTGAGCGTCACGTCGCCCTGCCCGGGCGTCGGTTGCGGCGGGCCGCGGAGCGGACCTCCCGGGCCGCGCTCACCTGCCGCGGCCGGTGCGCCCGCTCCTCCTCCGGCGGCGGATCGCCGCTCAGGGCCCGCAGCCGGACCGCCGCGCCCTCGGTGACCGGCGGGCCCGCGTCGTACTCGGGGCCCGCCGAGAACGGCGCCGTGACCACCAGGTCGAGCGACGGCTTCAACTCGCCGCCGAGCGCCGACCAGATGTCCGCCAACGACCGCGACTCCACGTGACCGACGGCCACCGACAACTGCACCGTCAGCCCCAGCGCACCGAGGGAGCCCGGCAGGTCGCGGGGGGCCAGCAACTCGCGGGGCAGCAGCGTGGCGAGCACGGCCGACAGCAGCCGGTGCTCGTCCTGCGGCTGCCGCGTCCACGCCGTCAACAGATACGACAGCCGGAACCAGCGCGGCGCCTGACGGTGGCGCACCGTCACGTCGCGTTCGTCGCGGACCGGGAGGTGGCCCCGCTGACGGCGGCCCACGTCCTCCCTGATGTCGTACAGATACGCGTTGATCGTGGGCGCGTTGCGGCGGGCGGCCCAGTCCCGGGTGGGGGCGTCGAAGGCGACATCGATCCCCGAACCCGTCAGCGCACCCCCACTCAGCAGCCCTTTGAGGACATCGTCCACCTCGTGGATCACCGTCGAGCTCCCCGCATCGCCGAACCGGGGTCGACCCCCGCGCACCGTTCCTTCGCCGCAGTCGATCCTGCCCTGCGCCCCGCCCGCACCCGCAGGCACGCCGGGGACGGCGCCGGGGCACATCCGCGTGCCCCCGTGCGCCGCTGAATTGCCCCTCCGGTCAGATGTAGCCTTCACGCAGGGCATGTGCCACGGCGTGCGCGCGATTGCGCAGGTGCATGCGGGTGGTCAGCCCGTGGATCACGTTCTTGACGGTGCGTTCGGAGTAGGACAACTTGCCAGCGATCTCTTTGGTGTCCAGCCCCTCGGCGACCAGTCGCAGGACGTCCACCTCGCGCGGGGTCAGCCCGGACAGAGGTGCAGCGGCCGTACCCCGGTGCAAGGTGCCCACCCGGTTGATCAGCCTGCCCAAGAGGTCCGCCGGCAGGTCCCCGTCGCCGCGGGAAGCCGCGAGCACCGCCTGCACCAGCCGGGTGGAGGTGGCCTCGTGCCGCCACACGATGGCACCGACGCCGCATTCGATCACGTCGAGCAACTCCGTCTCCCGCAGCGCCCCCACCACGAGCACCGCCTTCGTGCCCTCGCTGCGCACCAACTGGCGCAGCCGGGTCAAGGCGCCCTCGTCCAACGAGTCCTCGACGAGCAGCGCCACCGTGCCGGGGCCCGAAGCGGCCCCCTCCCGGATCACGACCTCCGGGAACAAACGCAGTTGGCTGAGCGCCCCGGCCCGCGAGAGCGGGTCCCGGGAGTGCACCGCCACGGGGATCGCATCCGTGGGATCCACCACCCCGAAGCGCTCGGGAACCGAGGTGCGCGATGAGTTGAACAACCGTCCCCCCTGGGTCGTACTGCCATACAGGTGCGCGCCGCGCCGGCCGAGCAGGCGGACAGGCGCGCCCACCACGTTCCTCGGGGGCACGGGAGCGATGCAACCGTCAGCTACCACGAGCAGCACCACGAGATCGGGACCGCAGGCAGTGCAATCGGCCCGAAACCACCGCCTCTCGCCCATCGACGCACCCGACCGTGCGCGACGCCCCGTGCGGCGTCGCGCACGGTAGAAGGAGGCAGCAATGCTCGAACCGCGGCGTGACCGGCCGCGTGAACACCGGGAAGCCGCCGCGCTGTTGGCGGACGGGGCGGCCCGGGCGAGAGCGGGGGAGGGGGGCCTCGTGCTGGTGCGCGGGGCCACCGGCACCGGCCGCACCACCGTCCTGGACGCGACGGTGCAGGACGCCGCCGCCCACGGCATGCGGGTCTTACGCGTCCGCTGCGCACCCGGCGACACCACCGCCCCCTTCGCCGCCGCCCTCCAACTCCTCGCCCCGCTCCCGGGGTTCGAGAGCCCGGACGCGCACGGCGACGAACGGGAGCGGGCCGCCCAGCTGTGGCGGGCGCTGTGCTCGTACGCGGAGGCGTCCCCGCTGCTGCTGGCCGTGGACGACGTCCACCTCGCCGACGGCCCGTCGCGCCGCTGGCTGGTGGAGGCCGCCCGGCAGGCGGACCGGCTGCGACTGCTGCTGGCCGTCACCGAACGCAGCCAGTACGACGTCGATCCGCCCGCGCCCGGCTTCGCCCACACCCTGCCGCCGGCCCGCGTGCGCACCCACACCCTGCCCCCGCTCGACCCCGCGGCGGCGGCCGGGCACGTACGCACCGCGTTCCCGACGGCCACCGACGCCTGGGTCGACGACTGCGTGCGCGCCGCCGCCGGAAGCCCGCTGCTGCTGCGCGCCCTCCTCGACGACCTCGGAGCCCTCGGGGCTCCCGGCCGGCACTCGACCGTCCCCGACACGGCCGCGGAGCTGTACCCGGGGGCGTACGCCGCTGCCGTCCAGTGGTGGCTGGACAGCGCAGGGCCCGGCACGAAGGAGGTCGCGCGCTCCCTGGCCGCACTCGACGAGGGGTGGGACCGCGCCACGGCGGCGGGCGCCGACTCCGGCTGCCCCACCAAGGGACTCGGCCCCCTGCTCGCCGAACGGGCGGGCGCCGACCCGGCGCGGGTGACGGGCTGGCTGACCGCCGCGGCCCACCTGGGCGTACTGAACGTCGGCCCCGGCGCGCCCGCCGGGCCCACCGCGGCCCTCGGGGTCGGCCACCACCTGCCCAGACAGCGCGAGTACGGCGCGGACCCGCAGCACGCCCGGGGCGGCGCCCGTCAGCTGCGCTACGCCCACCGGCTGCTGCGGGACGCGGTGCTCAGCGGCGTGCCCACGGCACGACGCCGGGCGACGCACCGGGCCGCCGCTGAGGCGATGGTGCACTGCGGTGCGTCCACCGGGACGGTGGCCAGGCAACTCCTGCTGGCCGCCCCGGTGGGCGCCACCTGGACGCCGACCGTGCTGCGCGACGCCGCCTCGCACGCCGTGCGTGCCGGACGCGACGACGACGCCGTCGCCTTCCTGCGCCGGGCACTGGACGAACCCCTCTCCGGCGGCCAGCGGCAACGGCTGCTGACCGAATTGGGCTCCCTGGAGTGCGCGGGCCGGGAAACCGCCGCCGGCATCCCCCGGCTCCGCGAGGCGCTGCGGCTGCCCGGCACCCCGCAGGACAAGGTGCGCGCGGCCGTGGCCCTCGGCACCGCGCTCAGCTGGCGCGGCAGCACCCGCGCCGCCGTGGAGGTGCTGCGCACGGTGGACGGCGAACTCGCCGGCCGCCCCGAGGTCATCGGCCCCCTGCGGACGGCGTCCATCGTGCTGTCCGACCAGGACCAGACGGTCCGCGAAGAGGTGCACCGGTGGCTGAACGAAACCGACGACCACTCGCCGGAGCCGGCCGGCCCGGCGAGCCGGGCGCTGCGCGTACGGTACGACGCCACCGCGGCCCTGACCTCGGCCGACGAGGCGATGCGCCGGCTGCACGCCCTCCTCGCCGAACCGGCCGACCCGGCGACCGAGCCCTTCTTGCTGGGGACGGCCGCCGCGGTCGCCCAGTGGGCCGACCGACTGGACGAGGCCGAACGCCTCGTGGAGCGCGGACTGGCCGGCCAACGGCGCGACGTGCTGAACCCGATGCACCATGCGCTGCTCAACGTACGGGCCGACATCGCGGCGGCCCGCGGCGAGTACGGGCGACTGCCGGACGAACCCCTGGTCGACGGCCCCACCGGCCCGACGAACGTGCACGCCCACACCCTGATCGCCCTCGTGGAGACCGGCCGCCCCGCGGAAGCCGCCCGGCTCGCCGACGGCTTCGACCTGGGGGCGGCCCCCGACTCCTGGGAGCTGAACCGCTTCTTGTACGCACGGGGCGTGCAGCGCGCCGCCGCCGGGGACGCGGCCGGCGCGCTGCACGACTTCCTGGAGTGCGGTCGACGCCAGTCGGCCCGTGACGTGGTGAGCCCGCTGGTCACCCCCTGGCGCTCGGCCGCCGCGGAGTGCCGCCTCGCCCTCGGCGGCCCCGGCGAAGCCCGTGAACTGGCCGAGGAGGAGCTGCGTCTGGCCCGGGTGTGGGGCACGCCCCGCACGGTCGGCCGTGCCTTGCGGGTCCTCGGCACCGTCACCGGCGGTCGCCGGGGGTGGGAGTTGACGGAGGAGGCCGTGCTCCTGCTGAGGGGCGCGCCCGCCGCCGAACGGGAACTGGTGGCAGCGCTGATCGCCCAGGGCCGGCTGCTGACCGCGGTCACGGACGGCCCGGGGGGACGCTCCCGGGCCCGCGACAGCCTGCGGGAGGCGGCCGACCGCGCCGAACGCCTCGGGGCGCCGCGGCTGCGGACCCTCGCGGAAGCAGCCCTGCGCGACAGCGGCGCCCGCCGCCCCACGACCGCCCGCACCGGCTCCCGGTCCCTGACCCCGAGCGAACGCCGCATCGCCGGCCTCGCCGTCGACGGCCTCACGAACACGGAGATCGCCGGCCGGCTGTACCTGGCCAGACGTACCGTGGAGACCCATCTGACCAGCACCTACAAGAAGTTGGGCATCCGCCGGCGGTCCGAACTGAAGGAGGCCCTGGCCGCCGGGTGAGTGACGGCGAGCCCGCCGCCCTCGGGGAAGGTGACGCGGGCGGCGCGGCGCTCGTTGTCACGACATGAGAACGATGACCCGGCGCGCCGGCCTCCGGTCCGGACTGACGACGGCAGCGGCGGTGCTGGCCACCTTCACGCTGGCCGCGCCCGCCGCTCCTGCAACCGCCCCCACCTTCGACCAGCAGGTGCTGGAGCGGACCAACACCCTCCGCGCCCGACACGGAGTGCCCCCGCTCGCCCTGGATGCGACGATCACCCGCTGGGCCCAGGAATGGGCCGACCACCTGGCCTCGATCGACGACTTCGAGCAGCGGAACAACAACAAGTACGGCGAGAACGCGTACTACGCCTGGGACTCCACCGGCGCCACGCCGAGCGGAGCCGACGTCGTCGAGGGTTGGTACGGCCAGATCAACGAATACGTCTACTTCGGCCGTGAACCCGACATGAACACCTTCTCCCGGTGGGGCCAGTTCACCCAGGTGATCTGGAAGAAGTCCGCCAAGATGGGCGTGGGCAGGGCGAAGGCGGCGAACGGCGGGACGTACGTGGTCGTCAACTACGACCCGCCCGGCAACTACCGCGGTCAGTTCGCGGCGAACGTCCCCGCGCCGAAGTGATCGGGTGATGCCCGGGTGCGCCCGAAATGCGGCACGTGATCGACGATCCCGATCACGTGCCGGACGACTTTCCTGCACAGGAAAGTGCTGCACACGGGGAGTATCGTACGAAGTGTGCGCTCCATGGAGACGGCATCCCCTGTCATGGCTCTAGGCCAGCCCCGCCGGGCCCGGTGATCAGGTGATCAGGTGATCAGGAGGAAGACGATGAGCGCCACCCCGACAACGACTCAGGAATGGTATCTGGCCGGCGTCATCTTCGGGTGGGAAGCACCCCAGTGCACCGCCCAGGCGCCTGCACCACTCGATGATCAGACCCTGAGCTCCTACTTCCAAGGAGTTCAGGACGGCGGCGTCGCCCGCCTTGACTTCGAGGACCAGAAGGCCGCCGAGGCGGACAATCCGCCGCCGGTCTCCTATCCGACGATCGGGCCCATTCCCGGTGGAAGCGTGTCCTTGGACGACTACGTCAAGGACAATCGGGAACTCCTCGAAGGGCTGTTCCACCAGCACATGCCCCATGTGGATCTGCCGGAATACGAACCGTGGTATCCGCCGATGGGCGGCATGACGCAGCAGCCCGTTCCCTGACGCGTTCCCGACGGCGACTGCACACACCCGGATCGACTGGGGCACGACGATGGACGGCGCCTGGACGTGCGACTACTGCGGGGCGGACGCCCCGCAGGACGCACAGCGCTGCCGCGAGTGCGGCAGATGGCTGGCGGCGTACGACGAGTCCGAGGACGGAGCGACGAGGGTGCACCCCCGGCCGCGGAAGCCTTACATGCGACCGGAGGCACCACCGCCGAAGACCCGGCCCGACGAGCCGGCACCACCACAACCGCCTTGGCGACCGCCCGAGCGGCCTCGCGAGCCCGAGCGGCCCCCGCAACGACCCCCGCCCCCTTCGTATCCGCCGCCGGTCGAACCCCAGCCGTCGGGCCCCGGTCACGTCGAAGGCGTGGCGCGCAACGTACAGATGCGCACCGAGACCAGGGGGAGCAGCGGAAACACCAGCACCACCGTCGTCTGCAACTTCCGAGTGGAGGTGTACGACCGCGAGGGCCGCCCCGTGCGACTGGTCCCCGTCGAGATGAGCGGCAACTCGTTCAGGGGAGCCGTCACCGAAGGGGACCGGGTACGCGCCGAAGGCAAGGTCAAACGCGGAACGCTGCGGGTCAACCGGCTGTACAACCTCACCACCGGCGCCGAGGTCACCACCGGAAACCCGCACTGGGCCCTGGTCACGCTCGTCGTGCTGCTCTTCGCCGCCTGGGTGCTGATCCTCATCTTCGTCCTGTGAGCCCTGATCCGTAAGACGCTTCCTAGCGTCGTTGCCGCAGCGGCACCCGTAGGTCCACCAGCCGGAAGTCGCCGTCGTGGGGATCGACGTAGGCGAGCGGGGCGTAGTGGTAGGCCACCCCGTGCGGGCGACGCCGCAGCGGCTCCCCCTCGCGGTCGCGCGGCCACTCGACGCCACCGGTGAGCACCCGCGCCGGAATGAGCCAGTAATCGCCCCGCCGGTAGACGCGGGGCCAGTCCTGGCCACGGGAGAAGCGGATCTGCACCCCCTCCTCCAGCGTCAACCACCGGCCCTCCTCCACGGGAACGCCCGCCTGACCGCCTCCGTACGCATCGTCCCCATCGCCCGAGCCCTGGTCCCAGCGGCGCAGGAAGGGGTGCAGCCCGCGGCGCCGCCCCGTCCTCGACTGGCACGGATCGTCCGCGGGGTCGGCGTCGAGCTCGACCCGGTAGCCCGCGTAGTCGACCGAGCAGACCCGGTACAGCCGCCCGCAGTCCGTGTCGGGCCGGTCCGACGCCCCGCGGCACGCCTTCGCGTCGTCGACGAGCTCCACCACGTCGCCGACGTCCACCCCGAGCTTGTCGTCCCGGCCCAGCGTCTCCAACTCGACCTCGACGCCGGAGATCCCCCGGACGGGCAGCACCACCGAGCCGTTCTCCCGCGACCACTTGAACGTCGCCGTGTCCGCCGTGCCGCCCCGGTGCACCTCGACCCGGTACAGCTGGTTCTCCGGGCCCCGGTAGCCGAAGGACGAGGACGCGACCTCGCCCTCCGGGGTCTCGTCGGGGCGCTGCGTCCGGGCCGCCAGCAGCGCCCGCGGCTCGAAGTCCGCCCGGATGCGCTCCCGCAGGAAGCCGGCGGCGCTGCGCATGTCCGGCGTGGAGGAGTCGCGCTCCAGGGGCAGTCGGCACACCTGCCAGACCACGCGGGTGCGCGCGGTCGTGTCCGGTCCGCCCGGCCCGAGCGCGACCTCGCGGATCCAGGGCGCCTCCACCGCCGTGATCAACCGCTCCCACACCCGCAGGTACACGAGGAACGGCCCGGACGGCAGCTGGTCGTCCTCCTCCTCGGGGTCGAGGTGACCGTCCGGCTGGTCCCAGTAGTCCGTGCCGTCGCACTCGCACAGGATGCCGTCGACGTACATGCGGCCCGGCGCCACGCTGAAGGTGTCCCCGTCGAAGCCGTCGACCCCGAACCCGCCGAGGGCGTCCTCGTCCGGGTCGGGCGGGTACGCGGCCGGCCCCAACAGGTCGGTCGCGAGCGTGCGCACGTAGTGCAGCAGGATCGCCGTCTGTTCGTTGATCTCGGCGTCGAGTTGCACGCGCCCCTGCTGGGAGAGGACCGCGGAGAAACGTCGGGCGGGGTCGAACAGTACGCGGGAGAAGTCGCCGTGCATGGTTGCTTCCTGCCTGGGCCGAAGGGAGGGGTGGGGGCGCCGGCCGGCGCGGTGCGGCCGGGTTCACGTGACGAAGAAGAGTCCCGCGTCGCAGCCGGCGGGGGTGTACTCCGCCAGCCGGGTGCGGAGGTTGTCCTCGCGCTGCGGCTCGAAGAGGTCGTGGAAGGCGCCCGGCTCGCAGCCGTGAGCGGCGCCGCGCCGGATCTGCGTGGCGCATCCGTCGGCGAGTCGTGCGTAGTTCGGCGAGCCGTACCGGGTGGCGGCGAAGCGCACCACCACCCGTTCGGCGTCGCCGCTGTGTTCGGGCTCGCAGTGGAACCGGGACGGGGTGCGCGAGTGCAGGGGCAGCCAACAGAACCGGAGGGACCCCTCGTCGCACCGTCGGACGTGCACCTCGCCGTCCAGCAGACAGTTCTCCAGCACGTCCACCGCGCGGGCGTGCACCGCACCGAGGACGGTGGTGCGGCGCGCGGTGAGGACGACGCCGGCGGGCCCCTCGCCAGGACCGCCGATCGCCGTCGCGTCGCGCCGGGTGGCGTCCACGACGCTGTCGCAGATCTCGACGCGGTTGTCCCCGCGCCCGTCGACGTGCAGCGCGCCGACGATGCTGTGCTGGATCTCCGTGTGCACCGGGCTGTCGGCGATGTCCAGCCCGGGCGCGCCCGGCGCCAGCGGCGTGCCGCCGGACCCCAGCAGCCAGCCCGGTACGAACGTGCAGTGCCGGACGACGAGACGGGCCACCCCGCCCCGCACCCGCACGGCGCCGCCGGACACCAACAGCCCGTCGAGGACGATCCGCGCCGTCGGGGCGCCGCTGCCCGTGATGGTCAGGGCGCGCTGACGGTCCTCGCCGCGCCGCCCGGACAGCCGCACGACGGGCCGCACCCCGTCCGCGGCCCGCAGGACGAGGTGGTCGCCGGGGTCGAGGAGGATCTCGGTGAGGTCGTCGTACACCTCGTTGGCGGTGATCTCCACGATCGCCGCCGCCTTCTCGGGGTGGGCGCGCTTGCCCGCGCGCCAGTGGTCGAGCGCGTCGGCGATGCTCCGGTGGGGCTCGTCCGGCCCCACCCGGTAGCGCTCCGCGCCGGCGGGCGGCGGGGGCTCGGGGCGCGGGTACTCGCCGCCGCCGAGGTCGCCGGAGAACGCGTGGTGGTACGTCACCCGGACCTCGCCGGCCGGCGCCGCGCCCGCCGGCAGCAAGAGCCGGCCGAGGACCGGATCGATCAGGACCCGCCCCCGTGCACGGCCGGGGTTCCAGTCGGACAGGTCGGCGGCGACGATCCGGTCCGGCGGCACCACGTCGGCCTCGACGTCCGGACCGGTCCACACGCACAGGCTCCGGCCCGGCCCGTAGAAGTCGTACAACCGCTCGGCCAGGGCTCTGCGGCCGATGGGCTGCGGCACGTTCGTCGCGTCGGCGACGTGACCGCTGGAGGGCTCGGGCACGGGGGAGGTGTACAGGGGGGTGTCGACGGCGAGCACGTTGAAGGCGTAGCAGGCCCGGTCGCGGTCCAGGCAGTGGGCCGGGGCCCGCGTCACGGACTGGGCGCGCAGCCGCCACAGGTGCAGCCCGACGGAGTGGACGCCGTACTGGCCGGCGCGCCGGGTCGAGTCGGCGCGCGGCACCTCCACGGTGCGGGCGACGTCGTCGAAGGGGCCGCCGAACTCGGCCAGCGCCCCGGCGCGGCGCACGTCCACCAACCCGCCGCGGGCCGCCCTGCGGCGGGCGTCCCCGCCGTCGGTGGAGTAGCGCCGCACCGGCTGGGTGAGGCAGAGCAGCCGGTGGTACTCGACGACCCGCGCCGGCCACCCCGTCACACCGGACGCCAGGTCCTCCAGCAGCGCCAGGGACCCCTTGCGGCGTCGGTTCGCGACCGTGTCGGCGACGTCCCGGCGCGGCACCGCGGCGGCCGGCAGCCCGGTGGCGCGGGCCGTGTCGTCGGACAGGGCGGCGGCGATGTGGGGGAGCGTCTCGTACCCGACGAGGTCCCCCAGATAGGGCACGACCCAGTCGTCGCAGGTCTCGATGAACCAGTTGTCGTACAGCCGATCGATGTCCTCCTGAACCACCGTCACCTGCTCGGCGACGATCGCCAACAGCGCGCGCAGCGGACCGCCCTGCTCCGCGTCGCGCCTGCGGTGCACGGCGGGCAGCAGCGCGTACAACTCGTCCGGGGTCATGGAATCCTCCGCAGGATCAGCGTCCCGGGCACGGCCGGGTCCAGCAGCACGAGTTGGGCTGGGCGCAGCACCAGCGGCGGGGGCTGCCGCCGGGGCCGGTCCGGCGCGCCGCCGCGGCCGGTGAGGACGACCGTCGGGGCGTGGTCCGCGCTGACTCCGGGAGCCGGCGCCGGCGGCGCGGGCCGTCGCTCCGCCCGCGGCCCGGCCGGCAGGGCGGGTACGCAGGAGAGAACGGAGGAACCCGCCACGACGCGCGCCACCTCGCCCGGGTCGGCGTCCTCCCGGACGCCGTCGAAGGCGTCCACCCGTACGAAGTCGACACCGGTGACCGTGTGCGCGGCGGCGACGACGGCGCTGAGGTACACGGGCTGCGCCAACTGCGCCCCGGCGAACCCCAGCCGGGCGAGCAGCGCCGCGCGGACCCGGCGTTCGACCTGCTCCGGCAGGTGGTCGGGGGCCGTGCGGACGCCGAGCACCACCACCAACCGGACCCGTTCGCAGGGTTCCACCCGCACCGGCAGCGCGGGGTCGCCGTAGCGCCGCAGCGCCGCACGCAACCCGGCGAGCAGCGCCGAGGCGGCGTTCAGCGGGGCGTCGTCGGCCGCGGCGAGGGTGACGTGCACGACCGGACGCCCGCCGTCCAGACAGCGCAGGGCCGCCGCCTTGTCGACGCCGGCGAAGGCCAGCGTGAAGGACTCGTAGTCGCGCACCGACACCAGCCGGTCGAACGCGGCCAGCCGCAGGGGGATCGAACGCCGCAGCTGATCGGGACCGTCCGCATCGGCCCCGCCGGTCGCGGGCAGCGGATTGCCGACCTGACTGACCCCGGGCGGCCGGCTCACCACCTGGCCGATCCGCCCGGCCGCCACGTTCCCGGCGCGTCCGCCGCCGCCGACGCGGTAGCGCGCGGTGACGTTCTCGATCCCCGACGGGAGCCGGGCGCCGCGCACGCCGTCGCCGAACTCCACGACCGCCCTGCCGTCCGGACCCGCGCGCAACTGGAACACCTGGGCGGCCGGCCCCGCGTCGCCCAGATCGGGGGTGCGCTGCCACGCCACGCCGTCGACGCGTACGGTCAGCGCCTCCTCACCGCCGTCGGCCGTGGTCGACGGCAACCACACCAACGGGCCCTGCCGCAGCGGCAGGGCCTGCCCCGCCCGGCCCGAGTCACCGCTGCCGAGGACCTCGTCCACCGTCTCGCCCGCGGTCGCCGCGACGACGTTGCCGTAGACGACGACCGTGGACCGGCGGTAGCGGTGCGCGAGCGGCGCGGTCAGCGACAGCGTCGTGCCCGAGCCGTCGTGGTGCAGGCCCCCGAGGACCGCGAGTTCACAGCCCGCCGCGCCGCCCGGAGCGGCCCCCTCGGCGACGTCCGTACGCTCCCCGGCGACGATCAGCAGCCGTCCGGGGGCGAGCCCGTCGCGCACGCCGTCCAAC
Source organism: Streptomyces sp. NPDC047315 (assembly GCF_040643215.1). Classification (NCBI taxonomy): domain Bacteria; kingdom Bacillati; phylum Actinomycetota; class Actinomycetes; order Kitasatosporales; family Streptomycetaceae; genus Streptomyces; species Streptomyces sp. NPDC047315. The sequence continues at coordinate 13,720 of NZ_JBEYTZ010000020.1, forward strand.
ACGAGGGCCGCGCCCGTCACATCGGAGGGGTCGGGCGCCGCGGCGAGGGCGATCGGCTCGCCCGCGGCCCACACGGTGGTGGCGCGCCGGGTGGCCACGTCGTCGCAGTCCTCGATCCACGGCCCGGCCAGCCGCAGCCGCGTCACCCGTACGCCGTCCACGTCGTTCGCCACCGACAGTTGGTCCACGTCGACGACCCGGACGACCCGGACGCGCGGGCGGCCCACCATCCGCACCGCGAGCCAACTGCCCGGCTCGATCTCCTCGTGCACCGCGTCGAGCAGCAGGACGTTCGCCGCGAGGGGGGTGCTCCCGTCCGACTGCGGCCGTACGGCGGCGCGCAACAGCCGCCGCACCCGCTCGTCGTCCGGGACGGAGGCGCCCAGCGGGGCTGCGGTGACCCGGAAGCGCTGGACGTCCGGACGGGCCACGGTCTCGGGGACGGCGGCGGGGGCAGGGACGACGGATGGTGCCTCCTTTTCGGCGGGGCTCTTGGCGAGCCGGCGCACGGCGTGCTGCACGGTCGCGAGCCGCACCGCGGTCCGATCGGCCAACGCGTCCGCGTCGGCCCCGCCGCCGAGTTCGGCCAGGCGCTCCCGCAGCCGGTGCAGACCGCGGTCGAGCAGCGGCGCGAGCGTGTCCGGGTCGCGCAGGTCCTCGACACGGCCCCGCAGGTCGCGCACCAGACTCAGCAGTTCCTCGAAGGGGCCGCGGGAGTGCGCCCGCCGGGCCGCCTCCTCCATGTCCTCCTGCAACGCCTCCACGGCACCGTCCAACTGCCGCGTCGCGTCCGGCACCCGCAGCCGTACGAGCGTGCGCGCCCCGGCAGGGTCCGGCTCCGTGCCGCCCACCACCCGCGTCAGGTTCAGCCGGGCGTCGGGATAGGTGAACAGCAGCCGGTCGCCGGGGCGCAGGGCCGATGCGACCCCGTCGACGGTCACGGACGCGGTGCGCACGGCGACGTCCGCCGGGAGCCCGGCCGGGCCGGTGGTGCGGACCGGCAGCCGGTTCCACTCGGCACGCGCCGTGAGGTCCTTGACGGTCTCGAACACCAACGGCAGCCCGCCGGGCTCCGGCTCGCTGCGTACCTGGGAGCCGGCCGGCACGACGCACGAGGCACCGGGATCCAGCGCGTACGCCAGATGGGCGGAGGCCGCCAGCGCCGGACGCGGCCGATGACCCACCAGGCGGCCCAGCCGGACCAGGGACTCGTGCTCGGTCGCGGTGCGCAGGAACCCCTCGTTGGCGATCCGCTCCTGATAGAAGGTCAGCACGTCGCCGACCACGGCCCAGGCGTCGAACAGCGCGATCGCCGGGTCGTCGGGCTCCCGCGTCGTCAGCGCGGCCAGCCGTCCGGCGTCCAGCTGGGACAGCCGGGCCAGCATCACGTCGAGGAACTGCTGGTGAGTACCGACGAGATAGGCCAGCGCGGGCAGCCCGGGACGGTTCCACACGGGTGTCGCGTACGACTCCGGTTCGCTCATCGACCACCCCTCAAGCGCAGCACCAGCTGACCGTTCTCCGGGCGGGTGACATCGCCGTCGAGCCGGGGGACCTCCAGCGGACGCATGCGCAGCTCACCGGAGGGCGGCACGTCGCCGTCTGCAGGGCGGTGCCCGGCGCCCGGCTCGCCCGTGTGGAGCCTGCGCAGCCGCGTCACCTCGGCGTGCCGTACACCGGGCACCGCCATACAGGCGGCGACCAGCGCACTGGTGCGCACGGGAGTGCCGAAGGTGAGCGCCGCCGGGTCGAAGAAACCGCCGTCCCCCGGCAAGAAGCGCCGCTGGAGCGCGTCGCGGACGTGTTCGGTGACGTGGTGCGGATCGACCAGGACGTACACGGCCACATCCAGCGGCACCAACTGCGCGGGATGGGTGACGACCTCGTGGCCGATGCGACGGTACGGGCGCAGCGCTGCGCGTACGTCCTTCAGCAGGTCCGGCGACGGCACCGCACTGCCCTCCGGGTCGACGGCCACGTCCGCCTCGTACCAACTGCCGTTCCAGCGCAGCGTGGCAGCGGCCCGCTGCACCCCGGGCAGGGCCTGCGCGAGCACGGCGTAGTCGTCGGCGGTGACCGCGCGCAGCAGCGTGCGGAAGGGGGCCCGGGGCGCGGCCAGTCGCACCTCGGCCACCGGCTCCGGATCGGTTCCGCCGGTCGCCGGCACCGGATTGCGCACCCGGACGACCACGCCGTCCAGGGCCCCTTCGCGGTGCACGACGCGGTTCACCGCCTCGCTGCCCGCGTTCCCGACGCGCCCGTTGCCCACCCGGTAGTCGGCGCGCAGCGACGAGTCGGGGCGCGGCGCCCGCCCGTAGCGGTCGTCGCCGAAGCGCAGGGTGAGCACGCCCTCGTCGTCGCTCTCGCACACCACGTGCCGATCGCGCGGGCCGCTCTCCAACAACGTCCGGCGCGGCGCCCACCGGGCCGTCTCGTCGTCCGCCTCCACCAGATCCAGCACGGGGAGCGCTTCGCGGGCGTCGGGGCGCAGGGCCGTGCTCACCGGACCGTGCAAGGCGGGGTTGTCGGGGTGCAGTTCGGCCGCCGCGCCCGCACCCCAGGTGTGCTGGATCTCCCAGCCGACGTCGTCGGGCGTGAGCACGCTCCCGCCGGCGGCGCGGCGGGCGAGGACGTTCAGCCGGCGCAGTTGGGGGGCGAAGACGTCGTCGAAGCGGGCGAAGAGGCGGGTGGGTCCGCCGAGTTCGTCGAGATCGTCGAGGTCCACGGTGCCGAAGAGCGCCAGCAGCAGCTCGCGGTCCTCCTCGGCGAGCGTGTCCGGCCCCTGGTAGAGGTCGCGCAGCAGTTCACGGGCGCGGGTGGCGAAGCCGATCAGGTGCTGTGCCTGCGCTGCTGCCAGGTCGGTCGGGCGGGGGTGCGGCGGTGACCAGGTGACGGGGGAGCCGTCCAGCGTCGTCGTGAAGGGGCGGGCCGTCCGCGACACCGCGATGCTCTCGCCCCCGTCACCGTCCGGCAGCCAGCAACTGTCCAGGCCGTGCTCGACCAGGAGAGCGTTGCCGCGGGCCACCACGGTGGAGCCCGGCCGACCGTCGGGACCGGGCGGATTGCCCACCCACAGCGGGAAGACGAGTGCGTCCTCCTCGGCCCAGGCGACCTTTACCACCGGGGTGCTGGTGTCGGCGTCGTGGTCGCGCATGACGCGGGTGAGCCGCACCGCCTGCCGGTGGCCGGGGTCGGGCGCGCCGCCGGCACCGTGCTGCTCCTCCAGGACGAGGAGGTCACCGGGTGCGAGGCGCAGGCTGCGGTCCTCGTCGAGGAGCGCGGCGCGGGTGGTGCCGACGGGCAGCGGAAAGGGGTCCTGGCCCCACCCCCACAGCGGGATGCCGTTGTGTTCCGGCCGCAGCCGCACCGTCCGCCGCTCCAAGGGCCGGTAGACCGTCTGCACCCCCGGGGCCAGCGCGCCGACGGGCAGCACCGGTCCGCCGTCCGGCCGGAGCGGGTCCTGCGGCAGCGCGACGAACGCCACGTCGTCCGTCTGCACCTCGCAGCGCAGGCACGTCTCCACGCACACGACGGTGCGGGCCGCGCAGCCGTCGTGCATCGGATAGCCGACCAGCCGCGCGTGCCGCCGCACCGAGGTGCGCAGCCGGGCGGTGTCCAGGTACGCCTCCGTGGCGACGGCGTCCTGCTGATAGCTGAGCCGGTCACCGACGTGGGCCAACAACTCCACCAGGGTGATCCAGAGGTCGGGGGCGTGCTGCTCGCGCCAACGCGGCAGGGTGAGGGACAACCGCTCCAGGATCAACCGGCGGAAGCTGGCGTAGTCCTTCGCCAGGTAGTCGACGACCGCAGCCGCGGGAGCCGGCGGCCGGGGCGGCGTGGACGGGACCTCCGGTCGGCCGCCGGTGGGGTCGAAGGTGAAGGCGGCCTTGTCGTACGCGCCGTGGAATCCGGCGCCCAGGACGCACAGCCGATAGGTGGAGTCGTCTCCCGGCCGGTCCAGGAACAGGACGAACCGCTGTGTCGGCGCGCCGTCCTCGGCGTGCTCGCCGCGCTCGCGCTCGACCCGCAGCACCCGGATCCCGACGACCTGCTGTCCGCCTTCGATCACGAACCGCGTGCGGTCCACGACCTGCGGCAGCTCACCGACGAAGGTGACGGTCAGGGTGCGCCGGTCCGGGTGCGCCCGGACCCCTTCGATGCGGGCGGGACCCCGTCGGCGCTGCTCCGTCACGGTCATCGGCCGCTGCCTCCGCTCACGGTGAGGGTGTGGTTCTCCCCGGTGGCGTTGAGGGCGTACGCCACCCGCACGTGGAGCGTCGCCTCGTCGGCGGACACGGTGAGCGACTGGACGGTGAGCAGGTCGCCCAGCCACCGCTGCAGGGCGGCCCGGGCCGTCATCTCCAAGGTGGCGGCGAGTTCGGGGCTGTTCCCGGCGAACACCAGGTCCAGCAGGCCGCAGCCGAAGTCGGGCCGGTTCACCCGCTCTCCCGGGCTGGTGAAGAGGACCAGTTCGGCCATGTCCCGCACGTGATCGGCGTGCGGGGTCGTCGCCGTGCGGCCACGGGCGTCGACGCGGTACGGGAAGGCGACGTCCACCGCGCTCACATCCCCTGCACCCGTGGCTGCACGGACAGCACCAGCGGGGGGTTGGGCGGTGGAGTGCCCACGCCCATCGCCGGCGCCGTGCCGGTCGGCGTCGGCTGGAGCAGCACCGGCAGACCGCCGACGAACACCCGCGCGGAGGTCTGCAACCAGACGACGCCCGTGCACGGGGGCGCCCCGGCCGAGGCCGCCGGGAAGCTGCACCCCGCCACCAGGAACGTGTCGGCGCTGGTGAGCACCGGGTTGGCGCCGACCAGGACACGCTGCTGCACCGGCGCGGGCACGGTCACCAGGCCGGGCGGATGGGCGCACATCATGGACGCGCCGAAGTGGAGCAGCAGTCCGGGCATCGCGTCCTCACAGCACCCTCAGGGCGTCTTGGTTGACGGTGGCCATGGGCCCCTCCAGCCGGATCGTGGCGAGCCCGGGGCCGCAGGAGATCTCGATCGACGTCTCCGTGATCTCGATGAACGGCCCCTGCCCGCCGCTCAGCTGCAACTTGATGCCGCCCAGCGGACCGGGCGCGTCATTGATGACCAGGGCGTGCCCGGACGGGGTGGCCAACACGATCTGCGGAACGCCCGGCAGCGCGGAGCGCGCCACCGGCGGCACGTCGTCCGACCCGCGCCGCCGGAACCCGACGCACACGGCCCGCTCGGGGTCCCCGTCGAGGAACCGCACCCACACGCCGGAGTCCTGCGGCGGCACCACGTACATGCCGCAGTCCGACCCCGCCAGCGGCGTGAGCGGGGCGGCCCACACCTGCGCCTCGTTGCCGAGGACCTCAGGAACCCGCACCTGGAGCCGGCCGACCCCGGTCGGGTCCACCGCGCAGACCACGACGCCCTCGTACAGACCGTGCCATCCGGGCACGTGCGTTGCCGTCATGCGGTCACCACCTGGGTGTCGGCGCCGAGCCCGTCACGGGCCAGCGCGAAGTGCTGCTTGAACGAGTCCCGGGTCAGGTCGTGGGTGACCTCGGCCACCAGATAGCGCCCGTCGTACGCCGGCCCCGCCCCGCGCACGCCCACCAGGGAATGAGGGGTCAGGACGTGCCCGTAGCGCAGCACGTCGAGGCTCCCGCGCCCGGTGACGGCGTCCGCGGCGACCTCCCGGCCGAGCCCGGCCAACAGGGTCCGGTTCAGCGGGCGGCCCGTCTGCCCGGTGAGCGCACGCTCGCACAGCGCCTGGGCCGGGCTCGCGGCCAGGGGGCCACGCAGCACCGTCGGTTCGGGCGCGACCACCTCGGACGCGGTCGACGACGGCGGATCGAAGCGGTACGTGCCGTAGCGGGCGGCTGCCAGTGCGTCGAAGGAGAACGTCAACTCCGCCACGTTGTCCGCGGCGCCGCACCCGGTCGTCAAAGCGGGCTGGAGCGCCCCCTCGCGACGCTGCGGACCCCAGTACGCGGTGCTCACCCCCGGACTGGGCCCCGGTACGAGATGGAAGACGTGCCCGACGTCCGCGGCCGTCGCCCGCAGATAGGCGAGGTCGGTCGCCGCCTGCACCGGCACGTCGACCAGCGGATTCGGCAGGTCCGTCAGCACCGGTGCCACGGCCTGCGGCGCGATGCCGTACTGCGCGTACGCGGCACAGATCGCCGTCGCCCGCAGGTGCGGCGCGAGCCCCGGGAACGCCCGCCGGACGTGCCGCAGATCCATCAGCAGCGACAGGTCCTCGCCGGTGACGACGAGGAACGACGCCCCCGGGGCGCGCGCCGCGTGCACCTCCTGATGCGTGATCACCCCGTCCACCAGCACATGGCACCGGCCCACGAAGACGACGGCGACCACGACCCGCTTCTTCGCGTACAGCGCACCGCCCGGTCCGACCGCCCGGGCCACCGGTGACCCCGCGGCCAGCGAGAACGTCAACTGGAAGCCGCTCGTGGCCCCGCTGGCGGAGGTGATCCGCACCCCGCGCAGGGCGTCGAGGAACGCCGCTGGGGCCGGCGCCGGCACCGTGTCGCCGAGGAGCAGCATCAGCTGCGGGCCGTCCGCCATCAGCGGGTCCGCTCCCCGCCGGCCGCCGACGCCTCGGCGGGCAGCGCGATCCGCAGCCTCCGGCCGGGCACCGCCGTCAAGTCGTCCGGCCGCACCGCCCGGTTCGCGTCCGCGATCCGCCACGACTGCTCCGGGTCGCCGTACCGCCGCGCCGCGATGTGGTCGAGCCGTTCGCCGGCGGTGACCACGTGCTCGCCGACGGCCGTCAGCTCCTCGGGCTGCGGCAGGAAACGACGGCGCAGATGAGTGACGGTCCGGCCGTCCGCGAGGGTGCGGGTCGCCGTGGGGACCGCGTGGTACCTGCTGCTGGGCTCGAACAAGCCGACCTCCTCCGGCTGGTGGTGGGTGCACGGCACTCGGGCGGCTCAGCCGCCGGAGTAGCCGATGGTTCCCGGGCCGTACGTGACCGCTGCCGCGAGCCGCTCCCGGTCCTGCTGGTACTGCAGGTACAGGCCGCCCGCCTTGTGACCGAACCCGACGTCGTCGACGGTGAGGATCCGCACCGTCAGCACCACCCGGGCCCGGATGGGGTTGAGCTCCCCGTCGTACGCCTCCTCCGTGACGTCCACGTCCTGTATCCGCACCGGCAGGACCCGGTGCTGCCCGAGGACCAGGACGGACAGCGGCGACTGCGCCGGGGCGATCTCCAAGATCCCCTGACCGGCCAGGTCGTTCTGCCGGGTCAGCTGCGCACTCGTGGGGGTGACGGCGCTCTCCAGTGCGGCGAGCGTCGCGAAGAGGCCCGAACCCGCGGGCGGCGCCGGCACGGCTTGGGAGGCCGACTGGTCGACCGCGTCGAACTCCACGTCGATCCGGAACGTCTCGCGCGCCGGCCCCTGCAACCGGAGCGCCTCCAGCCGGTCACCGCCGCCGCTGCCGCGCGGCTGGACGGTGCGGACGATGCCGTCGGGGTTGTACTGGAACGGCATGACGCGCAGGACCCGGCCCTGCTCGGGGTCGAGGAAGACGAAGCCGCCGCGGCGGGGGACGGGGCTGGTCACGGCGCCGGCTCCGCTGGCTGCGAAGGGGTGGCGCCGGTGTACGGCGCAGGGCCGGCCCGCAGCGCCGCGTGGACGGCGCGGGCGATGCGACGGGCGTGCACGGCCACCGCGGGATCCGTCGGTACGGGCCGCTCGGCGGTGGGGCGGATGCCGAGCGCCACGGCGAGTTCGGCCTCGACGGCGGTGCGCAGCCCGGCGCGCGCGGGCGGATCGGCTGCCTCCCACACCAGCCGGCGGATGTGCAGCTCGAACCGAGGAGTCGCCGTCATGTGATCACCACCGCCGCGTCGGGGTCGAACCGACCCGCTTCCGCGTCGATCGAGGGGCTGTCCACCCCGTCGACCCGCAGCCGCAGGAGGTAGCGCCCGGGAGATCCCGCGGGCAACCGGAACCGCAGCGCGCGGGTCACCCGCGCGAACGGCTCGGCGGGCACGGGCAGGTCAGCCACGAGCAACTCGACCCGCTGCCCCGGGTGCACGGCGGGCACGCACTCCACGTCCAGCACCGCCACCCCGCTCCTGTTCCGCGCGGCGGCCATCGGCAGGGCGCTGGTGATGCGCGGGGCGATGAGGAAGCGGCCCGGCTCGGTCGTCCGCTCGCCGCCGTCGGGCGTGGCGAGGACGACGACGGCCGACCACTGCCCCGCGCCGAGTTCCCCGTCGAGCGCGGCCCGCAACGAGGTCGTCCCGTCCGGCTCCGAAACCGTGGTCACCGGCAGCACGACCGGACCGCCGAGCAGGGGGTGCGTCAGCCGCAGGCTCGGCGTGCCCGCGTCGAACCCGCTGCCGCTGACCACCACGTCGGAGCCGGGGGCCGCGACCGACGGCAGCACGGACCGCAGCACCGGCCAGTCCGCCGCGGTCGGCAGCGCCGTGGGGCCGGTGTCCGCCGCTCCGCGCCGCAGCACCGGCAGGGGCGCTCGTCCCGGCGCGGCGGCGTCGATCAGCACGATGCGCGCCTCGTACTCCACGGACAGCCGGTAGCCGTGGCCGATGGCCGCCCACAACCGGCACAGCTCGTCGGCCGTCGTCAACGCGGGGGTGACCTTCACCGGCTCCTGTTGCAGGTGCAGATCGCTGAAGCCCGCGGCGCCCTTGAGGTCGTCGGCGCGCAGCTCCGGCCGTTCGTGCAGCGCCGCCATCGCGGCGCCGAGCAGCCGTTCGGGAACGGTGGAGTCCTCCCCGGCGGGAGAGTGCGCGGTGAGCAGGTAGTGGAGGACGAGCGGCAGCGCGGGGTGCCGGCTCTCGCCCGGGTGCGCACCGTCGGGATCCGCGTTCCGCCAGGCGGGGTCGATGGCCGTCCGGTGGAGGAAGAGGTTGAGCACGCCCTTCTTGGCTTGCGCGGCGCTGGCCGTGACGTCCGCGGGGTGGCGCGCCATCACCTTGGCGCCGGGCGCGACCTTCTGCACGGCGGCGTCCAGGACGGCCCGCAGGGTCTCGGTCACGGCGGCCAGCGCCAGGGCATCGCTCACGCCCGCCCCCTGGTTCGCAGGTACTCCGCCAAGTCCAGCAGGGGTGCGGGGCGCGCGGCGGGCTGCTCGTCGACGGCGCGGGGCGGGGCGGAGCGGACGACCAGGTGGTCGATGGTGACGCGGACGACGGGCGAGGACGGCGGGGGCTCCGCCGCACGGACGCGGGGCGTCGGAGCGGATCCGCCCGACGAGGCGGCGTCGGCCGCGGGCGGCGGCAGGAACGGTGCAGCACGCGCGGGTGAGGGCGAGTGGGAGTGGGAGGGTGCCGGCTGGGCGTTGGGGCCCGGAGCCTCGGCGTGCACGACGTCGACGCGCGTGCCGTCGATGTGTACGCCGTCGATGTGGACCGGGCGGGCGCGTGGGGCATCAGGTGGTACCGGGGGAGGAGCCGCGGCGGAGCCCGGGGCGGGGTCGTCGCGGTGGCTTTCGGGCTGTTGTGTGACGGAGGCGTCGGGGTCGACCCCACGGTTCTCGGGCACTTCGCCGGCCCCTGCCGAGACGCGCCGGTGAACTGCCGGGAAGGCCGCCGGTCGCTCCTGCGGCGTCGGGGTCGCTGCGCGAGGTCCGCCACCGGTGGGACGCCGTGGGCCGTGGTGAGGTCGTACGGGTGAGGCTTCGGGCGACCGGCTCCTGCTGGGGCTCGCCGGGGGCGGGCCGACCGGCGGCACGGTGCGGCGGTCGACGGCTGGCTCTGCTGCCCGGAGCTGCGATTCCGGTCCCCCCGACGCTTGTCGCGCGCCCGCTGCGGGCCGTGGCCCGACGCGCTCTGCACGGCGATCGAGGTGACGGGACACCGCTGCTGCCGCCGTCGCTGTCGTGGCCGCGGCTCGGGAGGTGGCATCGGCGGCCGGCTGTGGTGACGAGTCGGCCTGAGGACTTGCCCCGACCGGCCGTCTGTCCTTCCCGCCCACGGATCGCTTCGCAGGGGCCTTCTGACGGCCCGGCTCAGGGCCGCCGCCGACGGTGAACGCGCTCGCGGCCTCGGCGGTGGGAGCGGCAACAGCGTCGAGAGCGGGGCCTGCTTCGGCGTCAACGGCTTCAACGGGTTCATCCATCGCAAGAGCCGCCTCGGCGTCGAGAGCGGCGCCGGCCTCGGCTTTGGTCCCTACGGCCTCGGCCTCGGCGTCTACGGCTTCGGCTTCGGTTTCGGTTTCGGCGACTTCGCGCTGCGCGACCTCGACCGGTCGCGCCCGCTGAAGCCCGGTCGCAGGTGTGCCGCCGTCGGCGCCCGCCTCGTACGGACGTGGGCTTCTGCCGGTGCTCACGCTCGGGCGAGGCGCGCGGCTGCCGGCACCGGGGCCGCCTGGCCGAACGCCCTCGCTTGCGGCGGCCCCCCAAGCCGCTCCACCGACCTCGTCCGTCACCACCGCCCCGACCCCACCCGCGCCCCCGACTCCGCCCGCGACCGAGTTCGATCCGGGCCGGAGCGTCGGCGCCTGCACTGCTTCTTCGCCCTCTTCCTCGTACGACAAGGGCTCCAGCACGTCTGCCGGCAGGCGCGGTGCACCCGGGTCGAACACGTTCGGCGCGAGCGGCCTCAACCTCGGCCCCGGCGCATGGAGGAGGCGGTCGACGAAGTCGTTCATCCGGTGCTCGCCTCCAAATAGAACCGCCGCCGCGTCGGACTGATCGCCAGCACGTCGGCCTCCGTCCAGCCGAAGGCCCGGGCGAGGGCGTGCACTTCGTGCAGGAGGCGGTGCGCGTACCCGCAGACGTCGGTCCACAGGTGATCGGCGAGATCCAGCGCGGCGTCCCAGTGGTGCTCGCACTGCGGGCAGTCCAAGGTGAGGACGGAGTCGGCCCCGGGGTCGAGTTCGGCGAGGTGCCGGGCCACGTCCTCCAGGACCTCGTCGGGCACCTCGCCGTCGGGCGGATCCACGCTCAGGACGCTGCGCCGCAGCAGGGTCTGGCGGGCGCGCGGCGCCTCGGGGTCGACGGCGCGCACGTCGCGGCCGGTCAGCGCGCGGTACGTGACCGTCCTGCCGTACGACACCAGGGTCGCCGTGGCGATCGCCGCGGCGCCGCCACCGGCGGGCAGCAACTCGTGCGACGCCACGGTGACGTCGAGGCTCTCGCCGCACCCGGGGCAGTCCGCCGTGCACGGCAGCGCAGCGCCGAAGGCGTCCCGGCGCAGCTCCAACAGCAGGGAGTTGAGCGCGCTCAACGGCAGGTCCGCAACGCTGCGCGGGCTCGGCGCCGCCATCGAGGCGAGGAGGAGCGAACGCGCCGCCGAAGGCCCGGCCAGCCCGCTCTCCCACACGTCGAGGACGTTCGACTCCGTCAGCAGCCGCGGCACTCCGCTCACCCCGCGGTGTCGGTGAACTGCGGCTCCTGCGGCGCGTTGGTGTGCTCCCGCACCCAGCCGTGGTGCTCCACCTTGATGTGCTCGAACGCCACGGCATTGGACCCGGCGTCGAGTTCGGGCAGGCCCTGGTACTCCGACACCCAGCACTCGTGCACCGAGTACGACAGCACCTGCTGTCCGCCCTCGTCGAAGACGTCGATGATGAGGTCGCGCCGGAAGTCCTTCAGGGAGGTCTCCAGCCCGCCGGAGGAGTTCTTCAGGCTCCAGACCCGGTTGGCCCACTCCTCGAAGGTGGTGTCGACGGTGCAGCCGCGTTCGAGGGTGATGGCCTCGTACTCGGTGCGGCCGGGGAGCTTGCGGCTGGTGCCCGGATCGCCGCCGTCGCGGTGCCGGATGACCTCGGTGGTGCGCTTGAGCCCGGTGACCCTGCTGATCCCCGCGATGTAGTCGGTCTGTCCGCTGAACTTCACCCGGAAGCGGAAGTTCTTGAACGGGTCCCGACGCTTGACTTCGGGCATCGGTCGTCCTCCTAGACCTGGATCTGGCCGGCCAGCTGCTGGATGTGCACGATCACGAACTCGGCGGGCTTGAGCGGGGCGAAGCCCACCTGGATGTTGACGATGCCGCGGTCGATGTCGTTCTGCGGGTTGGTGTCCTTGTCGCACTTCACGAGGTAAGCGTCCTGGGGCGTTCGCCCCTGGAACGCGCCCGCTCGGAAGAGGGAGTTCATGAAGGCCCCGACGTTCAGCCGGATCGAGGCCCACAGGGGTTCGTCGTTCGGTTCGAACACCACCCACTGGGTGCCCCGGAACAGGCTCTCCTCGATGAACAGCGCCAGCCGCCGCACCGGTAGGTACTTCCACTCGCTGGCGAGCCGGTCGGCTCCGTTCATCGTGCGCGCTCCCCAGGCCACCGGGCCCGCGGCGGGCAGCCGGCGCAGACAGTTGACGCCGACCGGGTTCAGCCGACCGATCTCCAGGTCCGTGAGCGGCACTTCCAACTCGCTGACGCCGTTCAGCGACGCGTCCGTGCCGGCCGGCGCCTTCCACACCCCGCGCTGGACGTCGGTGCGGGCGAGCACACCGGCCATCACCCCGCACGGCGGGAAGGTCCTCAGGGCGCCGTCGAGCAGGGGGTCGGGAGCGAGCAGCCGGGGGTAGTACACCGCGGCGTTCTTGCCGGGGTCGCCCATCGCCAGGTTCGGTAGCTGGGCCAGGACGTTGTCCAGGGCGCCGGTGTTGTCGTCGGCGCCCGACGGCACGGCGGACCAGGACGCGGGCGGGTCGACGAGCAAGACGGCCCGCCGCTGCCCGCAGAGGTCCAACGCCGCGTCCCGCAGGGGCTTCACGTCCTTCCCGCCGGCCTGCAACTGCGCGTCGAGCCAGTCGTTGTCGGGCAGGCACAGGATGTTGAAGATGTCCGTCTTCAGGAGCTGGTACAGGCCGGTCTTCGTCGGCGCGTCGCCCAGGTACGGCGCCAGCTCCTGCGGACGCTCGTCCCCGGGGCCCTGACCGCCGTTGACGTCGTCCGGCGCGTAGCAGTAGGGCGGCTGAGGCTCGTCCTTGCCCTTGGGCTGGTACGTGAAGGGGTCCGCGCCCTCCTTGGGATCCGTGCTCGCCTGCGGCACCGAACGGAGCGGAGCGTCCGGCACGCCGCGCACGAGCTGCGAGGCGGCCAACAGGTGGTCGAGGGTGCGCGGGCTGCCGTCCTCCACGCTGACGTTGAGGTAGCGCTCCTCCGCGCCGGTCTCCAGGTCGCGGACCGTGAGGTTGAACAGCTTGCGCTGCCCGTCCGGAACGTTCCCCTCGGAGGTGTCGTAGTCGACGCGGGCCCGCAGATTGAGCGCCCACCGCCCGGGTGCGGCGGCCAACAGGGCCGGGCCCGAGGCGTTGGTCCCCGCCGAAGCGGAAGCCGCGGACTTCTTGGCGGCGCCGCCGGACTCGTGCGCGGCGGCCCCCTTCTTCTTCGGCTCGCCGCCGGCGTCCTGAGCGTCGCCGGCGCCGGCCGCGTCACCGCCCTCATCGCCCGCCGCGGGAGGGGGCTGGGGAGGGGGCTGGGCGGCGGTCGCCCTCGCGGGCGGGGCCGTACTCGTACTGAGGGGCAGTCGGACGACGACCTCGCCGTCCTTGACCACCCTGACGATCTCGGCCTCGCTGCCGCCGTTCAGATAGAACTGGTAAACGGCGTAGCTCAGCGGGCAGTTCGTCTGCAGCCCGCCGAACACCGCTGCGTAGTCGCCCCAGCCCGTGATGTGCACCGGCCGGTCGACCGGGCCGCGCGGTGCGTAGCCGACGAACGCGGCCACAGAAGTGGGAACGCCCGTGATCGTCCTGACTGAGCTCCTGACCTCGTCGACGTAGACGCCTGGGTAGGTGACGTTTACCGGCATGCCGGTTCCTTCCGACGCTGCACACGATCGCGATCAACGTATGCGGACGTCGTCACATCCGGCACTCGGGGCGCAGGGCGGGTGCGTCGTTGGGATTACCGGGATCACCCGAGGGCAGGCAGGCACGCCGTCAGGTCGGTGCAGAGCCGCCCTCGCCCGGGGTCAGACGCCCTGAGCCCCCTCGCGGTCGGGCCGCGGTACGGCCAGGACGCGGGCTTCGGCGTCGCGCAGCAGTCCCGGAGCGAGCCGCCGGTGCACGGCGGACAGCGGCGGCCACAGCGCGCGGCCCGGGTGGCGGCGGTAGTGCAGAAAGGTTCCGAGGGCCACCCGGCCGCCGGGCGAGTGGACGACGAGGTTGCCGGCCAGGAACCAGGACGCGGCCTCCAACCGGATCCAGTCCTCACCGCGCCCGGCGATGCGCCAGCCGGCCACCGTCGCCGGCGACGGCCCGCCGCTGAGCCGGAGCCCGAGCAGGCCGCGCCAGATGAACCGTTCGGTGGGGCTCGGCAGGTCGCCGAACATGGCCCGGGCCCATTGCTCGGGCGAGGCGGCGGCGTCCGTCCGCAGGGTGAAGCGATCGGCGTAGTCGAGTGTCGGCAGCGCACTGAGGACACGGAAGGACTCCGGTATCCGGCGCACGCCCACCACGCCTTCCACGCCCTCCGCACCCGCCGCACCTACCGTGCCTTCTACGGGGTGGGTCGTCGACTCGCTGCGGCCCGGCTTGCGACACAAGAGAGGCATGGCGCCCTCCGACTTTCTATACGATGGCGTATAGAGCAACGCTAGCCGATGTATACGCCGCCGTATAGCGGGCGTGAGTGAGGTGGGAAACGGGTGCGTGCGCCACAGACGCCGCGGGAGAGATGGATCGAAGAGGGGTTGCACGCCTTGGCCGCCGCCGGCCCCGACGCCGTCCGCATCGAGGCGCTCGCCAAGAGGCTCGGCGTCACCAAGGGCGGCTTCTACGGCTACTTCGCCGACCGGAACGCCCTGTTGGAAGCCATGCTCGACACCTGGGAGCGGGAGAGCACCCACGAAGTGATCGACCGCGTCGAAGCGGAAGGCGGGGATCCCAAGTCCAAGATCCATCGCGCGGGGATGCTCACCTTCACCGAAGACCGACTGCTCCCCATCGATCTCGCGATCCGCGCCTGGGCCCGGCACGACGAGGCCGTCGCGCAGCGACTGCGCCGGGTCGACAACCGCCGCATGGACCTGCTGCGCGAAATGATCGGCACCTTCTGCCCCGACGCCGAGGAGGTCGAAGCCCGCAGCCTGCTGGCCTTCTGTGCGGCGATCGGCGCCAACTTCCTCGCCGCCGACCACGGAGGGTTCACCCGCCCCCAGGTGCTCGCACGTGCGGCGGATCTCCTCCTGGACCGCCCGGGCCCGGCCGGCGAGGGCGCTCAAGCGCCCTGAGCGCGGCGTCCGCCGCGTTCCGGACGCAACGCACCGGATCGCGCCGCGCCACGTCCTTGAGCCGCCGCCGTGCGTCGCGCGACCCGATGCGGCCGAGGGCCGTGGCGGCGCGGGCCCGTACGCGATGACACGGGTCGCCGAGCACGTCGAGCAGCAGGGGCACGCAGGCGGGGTCGCCGACCAGGCCGACGGACGCGGCGGCACGGGCCCGTACCCCCGAGTCCCGGTCGGCGAGCAGGTGCGCGGCGTGCCGCGTCAGCTGCCAGGTGGCCACGTCGACCTGACCCAGGATCCAGGCGACGGCCCGGCGCTGCGCCGTTCCCGCCTGCCGATTCCGGTACGCGCCCGGAGACAGCTCCTGATACGCGTGTTCGCCGGCCGTGGCCAGGGCGCGGGTCGCCGAGTAGCGCAGGGCTCGGTCGTCGGCCGTCTGGAGTACCTGGATCAACGCGGGCACGGCACGGGCCGTCGCGACCCGTTCGAGGCCGAGCAGCCCTTCCGGCCGCCGCGGCCCGGCGAGGAGTTCGACGAGGAACGGTACGAACCGCCGGTCCGCCCGCTGGGCGAGCGCCCGGGTCGTCGGCGTGTCCCACAACTCGCCCATGACGCCGGTGAGTGCGAGGGTGACGTCCACGGTCCTCGCCGTCCCCACCGCACACAACCCCTGCACGAGGCGCTGCAGGTAGAGGCACTCGTCCCCGTGCGGGTCTTCCGCCGCGACCTGGGCCTGCGCCGCGGCCACGAGGGCGTCCACGGCCTCCGGGCTGCCGATCCGAGCCAACGCCGTGACCGCGTCGAGGCGCGGCGGGGCCTGGTGCCACGCCGGGAGCGCGGGATCCGACAGACACCCGACGAGCGCCGGTACGCCGCGCTCCGCGCGGGCCAGGCCCAGGAGCACCGCCGCGTGACTCGACCACCGCGGATACGGCGGGGTCAGGATCCGCAGGGCCGCGTCCACCCCGGCCGGATCGCCGCTCGCCCCCAGCCTGAGGGCCGCCCGATGGGCGAACGTCCCGATCCGCGCTGTCATCGAACGCTCGAAGTGTGCTGCGAGTTCGTCGACCGACAACCCGTCGATGTACCGCGCGACGGCGGCGTGCTCGCCGCCGAACGGGGTGTACTCACCGGGGTCCATGACGAACGATTGAACAGGAGGGGACCGTCGGACACCAATGGTTCGGCACAGCCTTGTTGGCCCGTCCCCCCGGAGGAACGGCGCGGCCGACCGGACCCGCGCGATGGAGCCTGGTCGCCGGGTGTTCAGCAGCAGGTCCCGCCGCCCTCCGGGACCGTTGGCTCCGTCCGGCAGAAGCAGGACGCCTCGATGGGCACGTCCGCGACGGCCGTCGCCAGCTTCAGTTGCTGCGCGACGATGCGGGCCTCCGCGGTGCGCCCGAGCCGTACCAGGCACTCGTGGAAGCCGTGGAGGGACCACACGTTGCCCGGATGCTGGCGGGCCCGCGGCAGGGTGTCGTCGAGGCCGAGGTCCGCGCGGTAGACCGCCTCTGCCTCCGCGACCCGCCCCTGCTCCAGCAGCAGCGCGCCGTACGCGTGCCGCGTCGGCTGCATCCAACCCCAGGGCTCGTCGTACGGCAGGTCGTCGTCGAGCTCGATCGAGCGCTCCAGCGCGGCGAACGCGGCGTCGAAGTCGCCCTTGCGGTACTCCAGCTCCCCGTCCAGCATCGCGGCGGCGATGGCGAGGATGTCGCGGCAGGTGTTGTTGAAGAGCATCCGGGTCTCCTGGACCCGGCCCGCCGCCTCGCGGAACCGTTCGCGCTCCGCCTCGGCCTCGGCGACCCGACCGGTCGCGGACAGGGCGACGCCCCGCGCGTAGTGCCGCATCGCCGTCGTCGTGCTGTACAGCTCCCGGTCCTGGTCCTTCGGCAGCGGCAGCTCGAGGATGTCCGACCAGCGCCCGAACCGGATCAGCACGTGCACGCGCATGGCCAGGAACGACTCCAGCCAGTCCGCCATGGGCGGGCTGTCCACCCGCAGCAGCTCGTCCGGAATCGACGCCTCCAACTGCTCGGCCGCCTCCAGCGCCACCTCGCGCTGCCCGAGGAACATCGCACCGTAGATCTTGAAGTGGATGTTGTGGCAGCGGTACAGGGTGTAGAAGTTCATCGCACCGGACCGGGCGAGGGCCTTCGCGTCGACGGCGATCGCGGCGTCGTTGTCGGACACCACCCGCCGGTAGTCCCCGCACAGCACCTCCAGGTGCGAGGGCATGTGCGCCAGGTGCCCGGCGTCCGGCACCAGCCCGCGCAGCCGGTCCGCGACGGGCAGGGCGCTCTCCGGGTGCGGGGACATCTCCATCAGGTGCACGTACAGGTGCAGCACGCCGGGATGCCTGAGCCCGCCGGCCGTCGCGAGCGCCCGATCGAGCACGGCCTTGGCCTCGACGGTGCGGGCCCCCTCGGCGGGCCCACCGGTCCGCAGGTCCCACAGCTGCCACGGCGTGAGGTTCATCAGCGCGTCCGCGTACAGCGTCGCCACGTCGAGGTCGTCGGGGTCGACCTCGTAGGCGCCGCGCATGCTCTGGGCGTACGGCTCGTTCCACACCGAACAGTCACCGACGGGCCTCGCCTGCGGATAGCGGGCGCGCAGCGCCCCGATCAGCGCCCGCTCGACGGCGGTGGCTCCGGCGGCCTTCTCGTGCGCCTGCTCGACCGCGGCGTGGGTGCGCTCGACGGTACGGCTGAGGTCCGTCGCGTCGAAGGACTCCCAGGGCTTGTTGTAGTTGGGGCCCAGCGCGTACGCCAGACCCCAGTACGCCATGGCGCAGTCGGGGTCGGCCTCGGCCGCCCTCTCGAAGCAGCGGGCGGCCTCCTCGTGGTGGAAGGAGTACGTCCACACGAGGCCGCGGTCGAACCAGAGTTGGGCCTCGGGGGAGGAGGTGGTCACCCGGCGGGCGTGGGTGCCGAGGTCGAAGTAGGCGTCGGAGACTGCCTCGTCGCCTGCCTGAACATCCATGTGTACCTCTGTGGTGCGTGCGCCGTGCCTACGCCCGGTCGGGCGCAGGCGGTGTGGTGGTGGCCGGTTTGATGCGGTGGCGTCCGATGGGAAGTATCAGCGGCCGGCCCGAGACGGGGTCCTCGATGACCCGGCTGTCCAGGCCGAACACGGCACGGACGTTCTCCTGCGTCAGGACCTCGTCCGGCGTGCCGCTGGTGTGCGGGCGGCCGGGCGTGAGCGCGATGAGGTGGTCGGCGTAGCGCGCGGCGAGGTTGAGGTCGTGCAGGACCATGACGATCGTGGTGCCCCTGGTCTGGTTGAGGTCGGTGAGCAGGTCCAGTACTTCGATCTGGTGGTTGGCGTCGAGGAAGGTGGTCGGCTCGTCGAGGAGGAGGACGTCGGTCTGCTGGGCCAGCGCCATGGCGATCCACACGCGTTGGCGCTGGCCGCCGGAGAGTTCGTCGACGTTGCGGTCGGCGAGGTCGATGGTGTCGGTGGCGGTCAGGGCCGCCGCGACGGCCGCGTCGTCGTCGGCGTTCCAGCGGGAGAATATCCGCATGTGCGGGTGGCGTCCGCGGCTGACGAGATCCGTCACGGTGATGCCCTCCGGCGCGACCGGGGTCTGCGGCAGCAGCCCCAGCGTGCGGGCGAGTTCCTTCGACGGCGTGCGGTGCACCTCCTTGCCGTCCAGGACGACGCGGCCCGCGCGCGGCGCGAGCAGCCGGGACAGGGCGCGCAGGAGCGTCGACTTGCCGCAGGCGTTGGCGCCGACGATCGCGGTGATCCGACCGGGCGGCACGGCGAGGTCGAGGGAGTCGATGACGGTGCGGTCGCCGTAGCCGAGGGTGAGCCCTTCGGCGGCCAGGGAGTGGGATGTGGTCACAGGGAGCTTCCCGCCCGGTTGGTGCGGATGATGAGGTAGACGAGGTAGGGCGCGCCGAGGACGCCGGTGACGACGCCGACCGGCAGCCGGGTGTCGAAGGCGTACTGGCCGGTCAGATCGGCGACCAGCACGAGCAGGGCGCCGACCAGCCCGGCGGGGACGAGCAGCGAACCGCTGGTCCCCGTCAACCGCGCCGCGATGGGCCCGGCGAGGAAGGCGACGAACGCGATGGGCCCGGCGGCGGCCGTGGCGAAGGCGATCAGTCCGACCGCGGCGACGATCGCCGTGATGCGGGTGCGCTCGACCCGGGTCCCGAGGGCGGCGGCGGTGTCGTCCCCGAGTTGCAGCGTCGCCAGGTTGCGGGCCTGCGACAGCACTACGGGCCCCAGGAACGCCAGCGCTGCCGCGGCCGGTGCCGTCTGCTCCCAGGAGGCCCCGTTCAGGCTGCCGGTCAGCCAGCGCATCGCCTCCTGGAGGTCCCACTGCGCTGCTTGCGAGAGCACGTAGGCGACGACGCTGTTGAGCATCGCGGCGATGCCGATGCCGATGAGGATGAGGCGGGTGCCGACCACGCCGTCCTTGAACGCCAGGGCGTACACGAGCAGCGCCACGGCGAGCGCGGCGACGATCGCGATGACGGACACCTCGGTCGCACCCAGGGAGAGGGTGACGATCGCGATCGCCGCCGCCGCGCTCGCCCCGGAGGAGATGCCGATGACGTCCGGGCTGGCGAGCGGGTTGCGGAGCATCGTCTGGAAGGTGACGCCGGCGAGGCCGAAGCTGAAGCCGGCCACCACGGCGAGCACGGCCCGCGGCAGCCTGAGCCGCCCCACGGTGAACGACGCGCCGGGCACCTGTTCGCCGAGGACGACCCGTAGGACGTCGTCGAACGGGTAGTACGTGTGCCCGACCATCAGGGACACGCTGAACGCGACCGCGACGAGCACGGCGAGCAGCCCCGTGAGGGCCCGGCGCCGCAGCGCCCGACGGAGGCGCCCGCGGGCCACGACCGCCGCGGAGCCGGAGGCCGCGAAGGGTGGGGGAGTGCTGGTCTTCACAGGGCGCGCACCTTCTGCCGGCGGACGATCCAGACGAAGAACGGGGCGCCGATGAGGGCCGTCACGATGCCGACGTCGATCTCAGCGGGCCGGGCCACCACCCGACCGACCACGTCCGCCGCGGTGAGCAGCGCCGCGCCCACGACGGCGCAGAACGGCAGCAGCCAGCGGTGGTCCACGCCGACGAGGAGACGACAGGCGTGCGGGACGACGAGTCCGACGAAGCCGATCGGCCCCGTGACCGCGGTGGCCGCGCCGCACAGCACGATCGAGCCGAGCGCCGCCCCGCCCCGGACCACGGCGACCCGGGTTCCGAGCCCCGCCGCGAGTTCGTCCCCGAGCGCCAGCGAGTTCAGCGCCTTGCCGGACAGCAGGCAGATCGCGAAGCCGACCGCGAGGAACGGCAGGACGTGGCCGATGCGTTCGAAGGAGGCGCCGCCGAGGCCGCCGACGTGCCACAGCCGCAGGCTCCCGGCGATGTCGCCGCGCGGCAGGGTGATGGCGGTGACGAGGGAGACGAACGCGGCCGAGGTCGCGGCCCCGGCGAGCGCGAGCTTCAGCGGCGTCGCGCCGCCCCGCCCGAGGCTCGCGACGCCGTAGACGAAGGCGGCCGACAGCGCCGCTCCCGCCATGGCCACCCAGATGTAGCCGATGGGCGACACGAGGCCGAAGTACGCGACGGCGATGGCGACGGCGAGGGAGGCGCCCATGGTGACGCCGAGGATGCCGGGATCGGCGAGCGGATTGCGCGTCACCCCCTGCATCACGGCGCCGGCGAGGCCGAGCGCCCCGCCGATGAGCGCGGCGAGCAGCGTTCGGGGGATCCGCTTGCTGGCGGCGGCCTGCTCCAAGGTGGCGTCGGCGCCGTGGAGCGCGGCCCACACGTCGGACCAGGCGACGTCCCGGGAGCCGAAGGCGAGGGAGGCCAGCGCGAGCGCCGCGAGGACCAGCACCGCGGCGACGAGCCAGAGGGCGCGTGCGCGCACCGGACGCCGCCGCGGCGAGTGCACCGCGGCGGCGTCCGGTCGAGGGTGTGCGGAGGTCGTCATGCGACCTTGTCCGCGGCCTTGGCGAGCGCGGCGACGTAGTCCTCCAGCACCCACGAGATCGACAGCGGCGTCGGGTTGGCCGCCGTCGCCAGGGGCGCGCTGCCGGGCAGCAGGTAGGTGGAGCCGCGCTGGATGGCGGGGAGCTTGGACACCAGCGGGTCCTCGCGCAGCGCCTTGGCCAGCTTGCCCTGCTCGTCGCCGTAGCCGGTGACGATGTCGACGTCGTTGAAGAGGTCGATCTGCTCGGCGCTGCGGGTGAGGGCGAACTTGTCCGTGCCCTTGGACGCGGCGGCGATGCTGGCGGGGGTCTTCAGCCCCAGGTCCTCGAAGAAGAGGGTCCTGGTGTCGTGCGCGGTGTAGAAGCCGATCTGGCTCACGTCGCCGGGGTCCACGTGCGTCATGAACATCGCCGACTTCCCCTTCAACTGCGGGTACTTGGCGACGGTCCGCCCGATCTGCCCCTCCAGGTCCTTGATCAGCTTCTCGCCCTTGTCGGCCAGTCCGATCGCCTTGCTGTTGGTGCGGATGATCTCCCGCCAGGGCGTGGCCCACGGAGCGTCCGGGTACGCCACGACCGGGGCTATCTGGCTGAGCGTGGCGTAGTCCTGCTTGGTGAGGCCGGAGTACGAGGCGAGGATGATGTCCGGCTTGGTGTCGGCGACGGCCTCGAAGTCGATGCCGTCGGTCTCGTCGAACAGCACCGGGGTCTTCGCGCCCAGTTCGCCGAGCTTCTCCTCGACCCAGGGCAGCACCTTGTCGCCGTCGTCGTCGCCGAAGGTCGCGGCGGCCATCCCGACGGGGACGACGCCGAGCGCCAGCGGCACCTCGTGGTTGGCCCAGTTGACCGCGGCGACGCGCTCGGGCTTCTTGTCGATGGTCGTCTTCCCGAGGGCGTGCTCGATGGTCATCGGGAACGTGCCCGAAGCCGACGAGGAACCCTTGTCGCCGCCGTTGTCGCCGTTGCCCTCGGACGAGGACGGGCCGCCGCAGGCCGCGACGGCCACGAGGGCGGCGGCTGCGGTGAGCAGCCGCAGACGAAGTGAACGCATGATGGTCGAACCCCCACTGATCCGGATGCCACAGGGTGCTGGTTCTCGCACGCCCGGGACCCGGGATGCCGTCGTGGAGCGTGTGCACCGCACTGGAACGCAAGCGCTTAGGTAAGGCTTACCTTTGCACTCTAGGAGGGGATTGATCAGTGTCGCAATCGACCTTTTGGGACAGTCGATGTAGCAATCGGGACAGGCGTCCCGTGGTGAAGCGCTTCTCGATGCAGGTGGAGGGGTGCTTCAGTCGATCCGGAACGTCCCCGGAGTGAGCCCGGTGGTCCGTCTGAAGGCGGCGCCGAAGGCGCTCGCCGACCGGTACCCCACTTCCTCGGCGACGGCCTCCACCTCCCAGCCGCGACTGAGGAGGGCCACCGCGTGCTGCGCCCGCACCGCGGCGACCCAGCGCGCGAAGCTGGTGCCGGTCTCCGCGGTGAACGCCCGACTGACCGTGCGGGCGCTGACCCCCAACTGCGCCGCCCAGTCGGCGAGCGTGCGCTGATCGCCCGGGTCCTCGTCGAGCGCCCGCGCGATCGGGCGCAGCAGGGCCGACGTCGGCGCGTGCACGAGGAGTTCCCGCGGCGACGGCTCCAGGACGTCGAGCACCATCGCCTCGGTGGTCGCCCGGGAGGCGGGGGACAGGCGTGCGTCGCCGAGCCGCTCCAGCAGCAGCCGCAACAGCGGGGTGACCTCGACGGCCACCGGAGCGTCGGATACGGGCGGGGTGCCGTGGTATGCGAAGAAGGTGGCGCGGAACCAGGTCCCGGCGACCGCGGACCCCGAATGCAACGTGCCGGCGGGCATCCACAGCCCCAGTGCGGGCGTGACCGTCCACACCCGCGCGCCGACGACGGCCGTCGAGGCGCCGCGCTCGTTCCACAGGAGTTCGTGGAAGGGGTGGGAGTGCTCGCCCCAGACGGTGTCGTGCGCGACCACCTCGTCGTACGGCTGGATCGCGAACGGCATGACCTCGGCGCCGGCGGCGACCACCGGGAGCTCGCGCCTCTCGCGCACCGTCTGTCGGGGTCGTCCGTCCGCCCTGCCGGCTTCCCCCCTGTCGGCTTTCCCTCTGTCGGGTTCCCCGGGAGGGCCCGGCGCGACCGGGCGGGGTGTGAGGCGGGGACCGGTCGGCGACATGCCTCCACCCTACGAGGGGTGCCCGGCTCGAAGCGTCCGCCCGCGATGCGCACCGACCGGAGGCGCCGAGGGCGCGCCACCTCACCATCAAAGCAGACAAAACGATAATTTTGTGTCATATGCGAGTAGCGTCAGGCTTCGTGCACTCACGCCACGGAGGCCGCATCGCCTTCGGATCGGAAAGGGTTCCCATGCGCCCCACCCTCAGCCCCGCCACCCTCGCCGAGCTGCGCCGCCCCCGGCCGTATCCCGCAGTGTCGATCGTCATGCCCACGCACCGTCGCGAACCGGACAGCGAGCAGGACCCGATCCGGCTGCGCGGACTGCTGGCCGAAGCGAAGGAGAAGATCGAGGCCGACCCCGAGGTCTCCCGCAGCGACCGGATCGACGTCCTGGAGCAACTCGACCGAGCCCTGACCGAGGTCGACCTGGTGCACGCCGAAGACGGCCTGGCGATCCTCGCCGCACCCGGCGAACACCACATCTGGTCCTTCGGACGCCACGCCCCGGCGCGGGTCGTCCTGTCCGACACCTTCCTCACCCGCAACCTGGTCGCCGCCCACGCCTTCGAGCGCCCCTACTGGGTGCTGGCGGTCGCCGCCGATCGGGTGGTGCTGTGGAGCGGCGACCAGGCGCGGGTGACCGAGGAGAAGGACCACGGCTTCCCGGTGGTACGCGTGTACGACGAGCCCGACCCCGAACGGCGCGAGCAGATCGGCGACGTGCCGAGCACCTTCCGCGACGAGGAGACGAAGACGTTCCTACGGGAGGCCGACACCGAGGCCGGCAAGGTCCTCGCCGTCGATCCCCGCCCGCTGTACGTGGTCGGCGAAGGCGCCGCCCTCACCCTGCTGGACGCCGGTGGACCGATCGCCCGCGCGACCACCGCGCAGATCCCGCACGCCGGCCTCGCCGGCGCCGACCCCGCCACCGTCCACCGCGTGGTCGAGCCCGCCGTCCGGGCCCACGCCGAGGGCGAGATCGGCGACGCACTCCGGCAACTGGACGCGGCCCGTGGCCGCAAGGCGTTCACTTCCGGACTGGACGACGTCCGGCAGGCCGCGGAGTCGGCCACGATCGCCCACCTCGTGGTCGAGGAGAACTTCCGCACCACCGTCCGCGACGCCGCCGAACACCTCGTCCCGGCCGAGCCGGGCGACCCCGGCGCGCGCGAGGACGTCGTCGACGAAGTGATCGAACGCGCCCTCGACACCGGCGCCCAAGTCAGCTTCGTCCCTGACGACACCCTCACCGACGAGGCCCGGATCGCCGCCGTGCTGCGCTACTGACCCGCGGTCGGTCGACGTTCCGTCGACGCTCTTCGGCCGGTTCGCCCCCCCCGCCGACTCACACCGTGCTGGCGATCCAGCCGATCGTCTCGGAGGTGTGTGGTCCGTCGGAGAGCGCTCTGCCGGTGCCCACCAGTTCGTTCATGCGGATCTTGAAGCCGGTCGGGGTGACGTCGGCGATGCGCAGGCCCGGGGTGTCGGGCCCGTTGAAGGTCTGGACGAAGGGAACGACGATCACCGTCGCGTTGTTCGGGAAGGGTGAGGGGAACGTGACCTGCGTGAACGTCGAGGTGGCGCCGCCGGTCACCTCCGAGGCGTTACTGGAGCTCAGCTGCAGCTTGCCGGTCTGGATCAGGCTCATGGCTTGTGCCGCCTCTCGGTCGATGGGTGCGGGCCCGCGTCCGGCCGATGTCTCTGAGCTCGGCGGCGGACTGCTCCCATACGAAGAACTTGGGGGTGAGTTGCCCGTGTTGGCGGATGTTTAGTGCGGAAGTCGCTGATGCGGGGTAACTCTTCCTGAATGCCTTGGCCATGCCTTGGTGATGACTCATCAGGGGGCAGGGCGCTGGAGACGAGATGGCACCCAGGGCCGAGGTGGTGGACCGCAACCCGGGGCGTACGGCTGAGAGGTCGGCGTACCACCTCAGTTGCGGCGCACTCGCAACTGCCGGCCGATGTTCGCCTGCCGCGACTGCGGCAGTGTGAGAGGCATCCACTCCCTCCCCGGTGCGGGCCTCGCACCGGAGACATCACAGGGAGCCTCTTGAGGGGAGCGCAAGAACATGCCGAGTCGACGAAGCCTTCTCCTGGCCGGAGCCGCCGCCATCGGAGTCGGACAGTGGTCCGGCGTGCCTGCCGCACAGGCACGGACACGGGACCGCCCGCGATCGGCACAGGTGCTGCACATCGTCACCGGCGAGGACGGATTCACCTCACCTGCACACGCGTTCGCCGGCCCCGTGGCCTTCCAGTTGAGGACCACCAGCATGCGCACCGGGCATGTCGGCGTCGCCCGGCTGCGGGCCGGGGCGACGGAAGCGCAGTTCCGAGCCCGGCTCCGACGGGTCTTCGCCACCGAGGGCCAGGACACCATCAAGGCCGCCCGCGCCCTGATGGCGACGGCCGAGTTGTACGGCGGGGGCATCACCCACCCCGGCACGGACACCCGCTTCACGGTGCCGCTGCCCCCGGGCCGGTACCTCGTCTACGAATACCTCGACTTCGAGGGCCCCCGTGGCCGCGACCCGCAGCCCGGCCAAGAGCACCTGCGCCCGCTCACGGTGCATCCACCGACGGCCGCTGTTTCGCGGCCTCCCTGCGCCACCCTCACCGCCGTCGACATACCCGACCAGGGCCCGCGCTTCCTCCTGGACGGCCACGCAGCCTCAGGCGCCCCACTGCGCTACGTGAACCGCATGCAGGACCAGGTCGACGAAGCAATGTTCTGCCCGGTCACCGACGACTCGGTGACCGAGAAGGACATCCAAGCCTTCTTCGACGGCACCGGCGGCGCACCCCCGTTCGACCTGAGCAAGTGGCTGGGCACACCACCGCTGTCACCCGGACGCGAGGTGCTGCTCACCATGCCGCTGCCCCCCGGCCGGTACGCGGCGATCACCTGGGTCTCCAGCATCCACGACGCCCGTCCCCTCAGCATGCACGGACAGCACCGCATCGTGGTGGTCCGCTGAAGGCGAGCCGACCCGTCGCCGAAGCCGCTGCCCCTTGGAGCACCCCGATGTTGAGTGGAGTGTCAGTGCAGACGTCTACTGTGCGGCCCATGGAGACGATCTACCAAACATGGGCGGAGACGGTCGCGCTGTTCGAGCGGCGTGGCTTCCCGCAGGAGACGTACAACACCCTGGACGAGGAGGAGTACATCCTGCACCCGGGGCCCGCGGCGCTGCCCGGCTCCCTCTGGTTGGACGACCACCAGTACCGGCACCAAAACCCCTGGATCAAGGCGGGCGGTCGACCCGAGTACGAAGGAATCGACGGAGCCGTCACCGGCTACGTCATCGACGGCGACCTCCACGTCGGCGGAAACGTCCTCAACCTGGACTACGGCAGCCCGTCATTGATCGTGCTCGGAGACCTGAAGGTCGCCAACCTCGTCCTGACCGGCACCTCACACCTCCTGGTCCAGGGCAACATCGAGGTCGAGACCTTCCTCGGCAACTCCACCGAACAACACGTCGAAGTCCTCGGCGACCTGCGTGCCACGCTCGCGATCATGTGGGACGAGTTCCTTCCCGAGATCGCCGGACGCCTACACGGTCGGGCCCTCCTCCCCGACTACGTCGACCTCGACGGCTGCGGCCTGACCGTCGAGGACCCGACGCCCCACGCCGGCCTGGCCGACCTCCTGCTGCCGGAAGTCCTCCTCGCCGCCGGCCAATCCCCCGGCGAGGACCTCTACCTCGCCGACGCGGGCCTGCGCTACGACCACATGATCGACCGCATGGTGCAGGGGCTCCCCGTAACCCGCGGTGGGCGCACCGTCGCCCCGTTGGAGGAACTGCCGCCACGGGGATAGGAGTTCACGAAATGAGCCGATCGAAGGGCCGCGACCAACTCGATGCGCGACGTCACACGGCCCCGTCGTCCTTCGGCTGCGGCGCGGTGCTGAGCTGTTCGTCCAACTCGTCGAAGACCAGACCCTCCCGGCCCGCATACCCCGTGCGGTACGCCACCCGAGCCACCAGGTGCGCCGCCACCGGCCCGGTCAGCAGTTGGAAGAAGCCCACCAGGCCCAGGGTGCCCAGGTCGATGCCGCTGCGCAGCCGGAGCGCCACCCCCATCAGCACCAGCAGCATCCCCAAGGCCTGCGGGTTGGTCGCGGCATGGCTGCGGGAGAGCACATCGGGCATGAGGACCATGCCGAGTGCGCCGAACAGGCTGACCGCGGCCCCCACGAAGAGCAGCACGGCTCCCGCGGTGTCCGCGGCCTGGGCCCAGTTGTTCATCGCCTTCCCTTCCTGCTGCGCGGCTGGTCCGGTGCACGGTCTCGGACGGCGATGAAGCGGGCGATGCCCACCGACCCGGTGAAGCCGAGGAAGGCCAGCACGAGCATCGCGGGAAAGTAGAAGGAGTCCCGACTCAGGGCCGAGCGGACGCCGATCCCCGCGATCATCAAGGCGGCGCACACGTCGAGGGCCATGGCCCGGTCGAGCATGGACGGCCCGCGCCACACCCGGTAGAGCACCAGCGCCCCGGCGATCAACAACAGTGCGGCGGCGGCCACCAGCAGGACCCGGTCCACGGTCTGTGCGGGCGTCATCGAGGGCTCCGGGGCTGAGGCGGCGGCTGGCGCACCCGGGCGATCTCCGCCCGGTCGCCGAAGGCGCGAACGACCAGTTCCTCCATCCGCCACACCCCCTGCCGTGCCCGCTCGGGCGTCGCGGGATCGTCGGCTTCGAGGACGTGTACGAACAGCGTGGCCTGTGAGCGGTGCACCTCGACGACGGAACTGTCGGGCACGTTGGACACGGCGATGGCGGTCGCGGTGAGCATCAGATCGCCGCGGCAGCGCAGCGGAACGGCGAGCACTCCCGCTCGAAACGGCCGGCGGTCCACCATCTGGTGCGACACCTTGACCCCGGCCGTGTACATCTCCCACAGCAGTCGGAGCGTCAACCGGGCGATGCCCACGGGATGCAACCGCAGCCCGATGTTGACCTGCGGCAGCGGGAACACCAGACACACCACGACCGCCACCACCACTCCGGTGATCGCGTTCGGGAGGCTGAGCGTGCCCCACAACAACATCCACACCACGGTCAGCCAGGCGATCAGGGGCAGGTCGAGGACCCGGCGTCGGCGCCCCACCACCACACAGCTGAAGGGAGGCAGGTTGGGGTCGCGAAAACGCAGCGAGATCACGGGAGCTTCATGGGCCGAGCACCGCCTCGATGTAGGGGGAGCGTTGCAGGAGTTCGGCTGCCGCCCGCTCGGTGAGGGCAGTGAAGGGATCGCCCAACACCGTGTAGGCCAGCGACAGCACGACCAGGGCGAAGGTCGCCCACGTCATGCTGCGGGGCAGCCGGTCGGTGGTCGTCGTGATGGTCCGCCCGGACAGCGTCGCCGTGACCGCCTGCCCCGCGGGCGCCGGCCGCCGCGCGGACGCCCCGTCACCCGAGCCGGCGTCCGTGTCGGCGTCCGTGTCGCCCTGGTCCTCGTCCGGGTCCACCTCCTCCAGCACCGTGCCCCGGGCGGGCCGGCCAGGGGGAGCCGCGCGCCAGAACGCCAGGTTCCACACCTTCGCCATCACGTACAGCGTCAACAGGCTGGTCAGGGACGCCGCGGCGACCAGCAGGTACGGCAGGACCCCGCCGTCCGCGACGCCCGCGCGCAGCAGTTGCAGCTTCCCGATGAACCCGGACATCGGCGGAATGCCCGCGAGGTTCAGCGCGGGCACCAGGAACAGCGCCGCCAACGCGGGCGCAGCCCGGGTCAGCCCGCCCACCCGGGTCAGCTCCGTCGTCCCCGTACGACGTTCGATCAACCCCGCCACCAGGAACAGCGCGGTCTGCACGGTGATGTGGTGGACGACGTAGACGATCGCTCCGCCGAGTCCGGCGCGGGTACCCACCCCGATGCCGAAGATCATGTAGCCGATGTGGCTGATCAGCACGAAGGACAGGACCCGTTTGAGATCGGTCTGCGCCACCGCGCCGAGGATGCCGATCACCAGCGAGGCGAGGGCCGCCCACATCAGCAGGTTCGCCAGCTGGTTGCCGGGGAACAGGAGGGTCTCGACGCGTAGGACGCAGTACACGCCGACCTTGGTGAGGAGTCCGGCGAACACCGCGGTGACGGGCGCCGGCGTCGTCGGGTAGGAGTCGGGCAGCCACGCCGCGAGCGGGAAGACGGCGGCCTTCACCGCGAAGACCGTCAGGAGCGTCGCTTCCAACAGGGTGCGCACCCCGATGGGGAGTGCGGTGAGGCGCTCGGCGAGTTGGCCGAGGCTGACGGTGCCCGCCGCCGCGTAGGTGAGCGCGACCGCGGTGAAGAACACCATCGAGGAGACCAGGGACACCAGGACGTAGGTCGCGCCGGCCCGCAGGCGTGCGGCCGTGCCGCCGAGGGTGAGCAGGACGAAGCTCGCCACCAGCATGATCTCGAAGCCGACGTAGAGGTTGACGAGGTCGCCGGCGAGGAAGGTGCAGGACACTCCGGCCACGAGGACCATGTACGCGGGATGGTAGATCGCCAGTGGCGACTGTTCTTCCCGGTCGGCCATGCCCTGGCCGATGGAGTACACCAAGACGCACAGGGTGACTGCTGCCGACACCGTCAGCATGAGTGCCGAGAGCCGGTCCGCGACGAGGGTGATGCCCACGGGCGGGGCGAAGTCTCCGAGGTGCATGGCGAGGGGGCCGTTGCGGTCCGCCGCGATGAGCATGGCCAGGGAGAGACCGAGGACGGCGCTGAGGACGAGGACGCCGACCGCGCGTTGCGCCCGGGGGAAGCGGGTGCCGAGGGCCAATTCGAAGCCGGCCGCGAGGAGCGGCAGGAGCACGGGCAGGGGGACGAGCGCGTTCACCGGTCGGCCCCCTCGGACGTCTCACGGTCGGCGGGGTCTTCGCCGAGGATGTCGTTCCACAGGTCCCCCGACGCGTCCCGGGCCCGTGCCTGCAGCGCCCGGTCCTCGCGGAGCACCCCCCTCAGCCGTCGGCGCTCGGTGCGGTAGGCGTCCCGGTCGCCCTCTGGCCCCCGCCCCCGGGGGCCGTGCTGTTCCCGCAGCGCGGAGCGTTGCTCCTGGACGTCGGCGCGCAGCGCGATCCGACGGTCTTCGATGTCGTCCATGACCTCGTCGGTTCCGTTCACCCGCTGGCTGCGGTAGGCGATCGTCAGGAGGAACGCCGTGGTGGCCAGGGTGATGACGATGGCGGTCAACGCGATGGCCTGCGGCAGCGGGTCGCTGACCCGCGTCGGATCGATCCTGGGGTAGAGCAGTGGCGCTGACCCTGCGGGCCCGCTGGCGGCCAGGAGGAGCACGTTGATGCCGTTGCTCAAGATCACCGCGCCGATGAGGATGCGGGTCAGCGCGCGCATCAGCAACAGGACGCCGCCCACCGCACACAGCAGGGCCCCCGTCACCAACAGGGTGAGGCTGACGCTCACCGGCCGGACTCCTTCGCCTTCTCGCGGGCCTCCCGCTCGATCTGTCGGTCGATGCGCGCGCCGAGGGCCCGCACGATGTCCAGGACCACACCGAGGACGAGGAGGTAGACCCCGGTGTCGAAGAAGATGGGCGTACCGATGTGGATGTGTCCGAAGACGGGGAGCCGGGTCTCGTAGGTCAGCGGGTGGAGCACGGCGCCCTCGACGAGCCCGAGGGCGGCGACGGACGCCGACAGCAGGAGCCCGAGTCCGGTCAGCAGCCCGGGGTGGCCGGGTGCCGCGTCGGCCAGTTCGTATCGGCCACCGGCCAGGTAGCGCGCCATCATCGCGAGCCCCGCGACCAACCCCGCGACGAACCCGCCGCCGGGGAGGTTCTCCGCGCACAGCAGCAGGTACACGGAGAGCACCAGGATCGGGTGGAACACCAGCCGGGCCACCACTTCGAAGACCACGGAGCGGTACTCGGGGGCGAGGGTCCGTCCGGCGGCCAGCCAGGTCCGCTCGGGTGCGGTGTCGTCGGCCACCGGCCCGCGGACCTCGAAGTGCGAGCCGTACGACCACGCGGTGGGGGCGCCCGCCGCCCCGGGCTCGACCGGCTCCACCTGCTCGGCCCGCTCCGGTGCGCCGGTGCGCCGGTGTACGTAGATCAGGCTGGTGACGCCGACCGCAGCGACGGCCAGGACCGCCGATTCGCCGAGGGTGTCCCAGGCCCGGAACTCCACGAGGGTCGTCGCCACGACTTCCTTCACTCCGTGCTCGGCGGTGGCCGTCACCAGCGCGCCGCCCGTGGGTGTGGCGTTCCGGGCGGCGGCCACGACCCACAGGGTGGTCGCGACCACGGCGGAGGCGATCAGGGCGAGGGGAACGCGCATGAGGAGCCTGCGGCGGCTGATGGTCTCCTGGAAGTACACCGGCATCCTGCGCAACACCAGGACGAAGACCAGCAACGCGACGGTCTCGACGCAGAACTGGGTGAGCGCCAGGTCGGGCGCGCCGTGCACGACGAACAGCAGGGCGGTGCCGTACCCGGTCAGGCCGGCCAGCACCACCACCTTCATCCGCCGCTGCACCGGTAGGCACAACAGGGCGGCGGCGCACGTCAGTAGCGCGATGGCGCCCTGCGCGCCGGAGTCCCACAACCTCGGCGCCACGGCCCCGGCCCAGGGCTCGTCGACCAGGAGCACCGCGATCTGCCCACCGAGGAGCACGCTCAGCACGGTCGCCAAGTACACCGAGACGGAGCCACGTTGGAAGAGTCCGGTCACCTGGAGGGAGAGCCGCTCCAGTCCCAGCAGCCCCAGCCCGAAAACCCGGTCCGCGGTGGGCCAGGCGAGCCGACGGGACAGCCGCACCACGGGATCGCGCAGCAGGAACAGCACCACGCCTCCCGCCCACGCCGCGGCCGACAGCAGCAGTGCGGTGCCCAGCCCGTGCCACAGCGACAGCGAGTACGGGTGCGCCGGCGCCGGGAACGCCGACGCGTAGGCCCCCAGCAGCCCGTTCCACCACGACACCCCCGGACCGAAGACCACGCACGCCAGGGCGAGCAACGCCGGGGGACCCAAGAACGCGGGGCTCACCCGATGGACCGGGGTGTCGTCGAGCCCCGGTTTGCGGGCGAAGGCACCCCACAGAAAACGGAGGGTGTACGCACAGGTGAGGGCCGATCCGACGGTGGCGACGGCGAGGACCCAGCGGTCGGTGGTGTTCCCGTGGAGGAGGGCCTCGAAGGCCGCTTCCTTGGCGGCGAACCCGAGCAGCGGCGGGAGCGCCGCCATCGACGCCCCGGCGACCACCGCGGTCGCCGCCACCCACGGCAACGCCCGTCTCACCCCCGACAGTCGCCGCAGGTTGCGGGTGCCGGTGGCGTGGTCAACGATGCCGGTGACGAGGAACAGCGGGGCCTTGAACAGCGCGTGCGCGAGGATCAACACCGCGGCGGCGAGCGCGGCGTCCCGGTTACCGATCCCGGCGAGGACGGTGAGGAAGCCGAGTTGACTGACCGTGCCGTACGCCAGGACCAGCTTGAGGTCCCCCAGCCGCAGCGCCCGCCAGCCGCCCAACAGCATCGTCGCCGACCCGAGCACCAACAGCACCGGCCGCCACGGGGGAACGTCCGCGAAGGCCGGCGCCAACCGGGCCACCAGGTACACCCCCGCCTTCACCATCGCCGCGGCGTGCAGGTAGGCGCTGACCGGCGTCGGCGCGGCCATCGCGTTGGGCAGCCACACGCTGAACGGCCAGATCGCCGACTTCGACAGGGCCCCCAGGAGCACCAGCACGATGGCCGCGGACACCGTGGCGGAGGCCGCGGGAGGGTCGGCGAGCAGCTCCGAGATCCGGTAAGTGCCCGCTTCCTGCCCGAGCATCAGGAACCCGACGAGCATCGCCAGGCCGCCCAGCGTGGTCACCGTCAGCGCCTGGAGCGCGGCACGACGGTTCTGCTTGCGTTCGCTGTCGTAGCCGATCAGCAGGTAGGAGAAGACGGTCGTCAGTTCCCAGAAGACGTACAAGACGATCAGGTCGTCAGCGAGCACCAGGCCGAGCATGGCGCCGGCGAAGGCCAGCAGATTGCCCGCGAACCCGCCGAGCCGGGGCGCCCCGTCGTCGAAGTACCGCACGCAGTACAACAGCACCAACGCACCGACCCCGGCCGCCAGCACCACCATGAGCAGCGCCAACGCGTCCAGCCTCAGCGCGATCCACACGTCGTACGCCGGAAGCCATCCGATCGACCAACTCACCGCCCCGCCGGCGGCGGCCGTACCCCACTGGGCGAGGGCCCAGCCGAGGGCGGCGGCGGGCGGCACCGCCAGCAGGACGAAGGCCCGCGTACCCAACCGCCGCACCAAGGGACCGGCGAACGCGGCGAGCAGGAAGTGAGCGAGGATCAGCGCCGCCATGCGGCCCCGGGAACCGACGGACCGCGCACAGCGGTCCGATCAGGGCGAGGGACAGCGAGCATGGAGCATTGCTATAAGCCCCGCACGCATTTCGCGCTTTGACGCGCCGTCCCCGCCCTCGACCCGTGATGAGGTGCGTTCTTCTGGCCCAGCCGCGCTCCTCGTGCGGTGCGGGAACGCGGGCTCGGCTTCACTCCATCGTGGACAGGGCCCGTAGCTCGTCGGCGGTGCAGGGCAGGCCGTTGTAGCGGAGCACTTCGTTCATGTCGACGTTGATGACGCTTCCGTCGCCGGCGTGGTCGGCGAGGACCGTGACGACCTTGCGCTGGTCGTCGGTGAGCGGTGCGCCCTCGGCGTAGGCGTCCGTGGGGAACACGATGTCGAGGAGGGACCGGGCCAGCGAAGGAGCGGTGAACGAGCTCGCCTTCCCCAACAGGGCGCACATCTCGTCCAGACAGTCCCCGGAGTGCTCAGGCGCGAGTCGGGCGAGGGCGCTGAGCGCATCGGCGGACGCGTCGCCTTCGGCGAACCAGTGTGCGCCGAAACCATCGAGGTCGGACGGGTCGCTGAGAGCGTCGGTGAGCAGCGGCAGCGCATCGGGCAGCGGATGCGCGCCGATGCGGACCCAGGTGAGTGCGGCGCAGAAGGCGAGGAGCGGGTCGTGGTCCTTGAGGAACGGCTCGACCAGAGCGCGCGTGGCGTCACCGGGCGCAAGGCCCAGGCAGAGCAGCAGATCGGCGAGGATTTCCCGATCGCGCTCGCCCTCCTGGGCCGCTTCGACGGCCAGACGGTCCCGCAAGGCGGCGGTGGCCTCCTCGCCCGGGGCGGCTGCCAGGAGATGGACGGCTATCTGCCGGGTCTTGCGGGGCTTGCCGGCATCGCCGGCGAGTCGGGCCCAGGTCGGTGTCGCGGCGCTGAGCCGGGTGTAGATCTCGTGGTACGCGGGCTCCACGCCGGCCTTCCCGAAGTGCGCCGGCGGATCCTCCACGTCGACGGCCGCGGCGTGGAGTTCCTTGAGCTGCCGCGCGGAATCGGGGCTGCCGTCACGGGTGACGACGCGCAGGACGAACTCCAACAGGTCCTCGTCGTCGGGCCGCTCCGCGACCAGCGCGATCACGAACCGCAGCACCGGGCCGGCGACTTCGGAGACGGTGTGCTGGTGCAGCACGTCGTCCCAGAGCGAACCCAGGGCGTGCGCCGAGGCGAGTTGGTTCGGGACGGCGAGCCCTTTGAGGAGGAAGGGGAAGTCGCCGCCGCCGAAGAAGGTCTCGTACGCGTCCCACTCGACGTCGGCCACGCCCGCCAGGACGTCCGGAAGCGGCATCGTGCGCCAGGCGTGGGCGGCGTGGGCGAAGTCCCCCAGTTCGCCGCTGCGCCGTACGGTCAGTCCGTCGAGGCTGACTTCGGCGTGTTCGGCGCCGTCCGTGCCGTACAGCTTCCACTGCCCCATGGGTCTGCCCTTGCGGCCGGGGCGGACCGGGCCTTCGGCGATCACCGCTCCGGAGGCGTCCAGGCCGCGCCACCATTCGACCGGCTCGTCCTCCACCAGCGCGTTCGACGGCGCGACCTCGCCCCGACGCGTGCCGTCCTCGGCGAACCAGACCTCCGACACCAGGGCGTCGCCGCGTTCGACGCGCTCGACCTCCAGCGCGTCGTCGTGGTGGAAGCGCCGGTGAGCGACGGCGCCGGAGGCGTCCGGCAGGTACTCGGTCTCGGAGTCCCGTCGGCCCCTTTCGTACTCCCGGAGCAGACGCACGGAGCCGTCGGGGGCGTAGCTCCACTCCTTGCTCAGCCGGTCGTGGTTCCAGGGCACGTACTCGCGGCGCAGCGTGGGCAGGCCGGCTGTGAACTCGACGACGATCGGCTGGACTTCCTGGAGGTGCGGCTTGTCCTCCCACAGCCGCCAGGTGCCGAGGGCGGCGCCGGTGCCCGCGTCGACTTCGCCGACGGCCCACGCGTTCAGGCCGGCGACCCACACCGCGTCGTCGGGTACGACGTCGTGCCGCTCCGGCTCGGTGCGCGGATCGGTGAACCCGGCGTGTTGACGGGGAGTTCGTTCGCTCAGCAGGCGTAGCGCGAGCGCAGTACGTCCCTCGTGGGCCGCGTGCAGTGCGGCGCCCGGTGAGGTGCCCAGGCCCAGGGCGAGACACTTCTCGACCGACCGCTCGTCGCCGGCGAGGTCCGCTGCGACCAGGGGATTGCCCTTGCACCTGGTGCTCGTGCAGATGTTCGCGATGAGCCCGCCGTCCAGGGTGTGGTACTCCGCCCCCTTGAACGTGCCGTCGGTCTCCCAGAACCGGTGCAGCCCGGCTTTGCGTTCCTCCCCGCCCGGCTCGAACCGCTGGTCGTACCAGTGGCCGTGCCGGGTCGCGTGCTGGGCGCCCTCGGGAACGTTCGCCGGTCGGGGCGGTATCGGCTCGCCGTCGAGGTCGACCTCCGAGCCGTCGCCGGTGTAGAACCGCTGGCGGACGAAGTACCCGTCGTCGTCGAAGTCCTGGACCATGCGCCGGACGGACTCATGGAGCTGATCCATGGTCGTCTCCTGGGACGGGGCGTCGGCCCGGTGGAGGACCGCGGTGCGCCGCCTGCCCTCTTCCCACTGCCCGTCCATCGCGACGGATCCGTCGTCGTGGTAGCGCAGGTGCCGGCCGTGCATCGCGCCGTCGACCCAGTGGCTGCTCTCGGCGAAGGTCCCGTCGGGCCGCCAGTACCGCCACGCCCCGGTCTTCCCCGCGGCGCCGGTCACCCCCAGGGCCCACCCCCGATCGTCGTCCTCCACCCACACGGCCTCGGCGGGCACGCCTTCGGGACGGTCGGGGATGGTGGATCTGTCCATGCTCATGCTCCTCGTTCCTGCCGAACCCGTCGTACCTGTCGTGGCCGACGATGTGACGGGATGTTAGGCCCACCCACCGACAACGCGTCATCACCAGGGGGAAGGCGCAGTTCGAGGTGGACTCACCCGTGGTCGGGGGCGCACGTACGAACCAGCCGCCGACGTCGTCCCGGACGCCGTGGCCATCAGCGGAAGGGGAGATTCCGAACGGAGCCGCTACCGACGAGTACGGGCACGGAAGACGGGCGGGGACGACCGTTCGGGCACCACGGGAGCGACCGTGTAACGGAACTGTCCTGGCGCCGTCCCAACTGGGCTGCACCAGCGGGTTTCCCGTCCCGCGGGCGTCACCCGGATGGCGTAAGCTGCCGAAGCGCGGCGGGCGGAAGGGGAGTTCCGTGCGCGAACTCCCGGACATGCCGTGCATCCCACACCGAACGGCGTCATCAGGAGGTGGCCGGCTCTCGTGGACACCCGTGACGGTTCCCCCCTGCGATACAGCTTGCTCGGCCCCGTGGAGGTACAGCGCGGTGCCACCGCGCTCGACCTGGGGCCCCGGCAGCGACGGGTGCTGCTGACCCGTCTGCTCATCCAGGACGGGCACTCGGTCTCGCTCACCCAGATCTGCCGCGACTTGTGGGAGGGCGACCAGCCGACGGCCGCCGCGTCCTCGGTGCGCGCCCACGTCAGCCGACTGCGCTCGGCGCTCGACCCGGGGCGACGTGGCCGCTCGGACGTCCTCGTCAGCAGCCGGGACGGGTACGCCCTGCGGATTCCCCGGGAGGCGCGGGACACCACGGTCTTCGAAGAATCCGTCTTAGCGGCCCGCACCGCGTTGCACGCAGGGCAACTGGACCAGGCCGGGCGGCAGCTGGACCGGGCCCTCGGGCTGTGGCGCGGCCCGGCCCTCGGCGAAGCGGCCGACCACGCCTTCGCCCGGCGGGAGAAGACCCGGCTCGACGCCGCCCGCCAGGACGCCCTGGAGCTCCAGGTCACCATCTTGATCAAACAGGCGGACGTGGACCGAGCGGTGCCCGCCGCCATGCGGCTCACCGCCGACGCCCCGCTGCGCGAGACGTCCTGGGCGCTGCTGATGCGCGCGCTGTACGCGGCCGGGCGCCCGGTGGATGCGCTGCGCCAGTACGAGCGGTTCCGCTCCCTGCTCGCGTGCGAGTTGGGACTGGACCCCAGCCCGGGGCTGCGCGACCTGCACACGGCCGTGCTGCGGCACGACATCGATGTCCTGGGCCCTGCGCTGGGCGCGCCGGCGCCGCACCGGCTGACCACCGTTTCGTCGGCCACGGCGCCCCGAGGGCCGCACCTGGTGGGGCGGGCGGAGGAGGTGGCCCAACTCGACGGGCTGCTTGCAGCGGTGGCCGCGGGCGGCACCCAGTGGGCCGTGATCTCCGGCGAGGCCGGCTCCGGCAAGACCCGGCTGTTGGACGAAGTGGCGGCGCGCGCCGCCGACATGGGGCTGCCCGTGGTGCGCGTACGGGGCGGCCGTACGGGCGCCGACGACGGCCAAGGGTCCGCGCCGTCGTGCCCGGTGGTCCGGCTGCTGGACGCGCTGTTGCGGCGGGCGCCCGAGGAGAGCGGCAACGGCGGGGGAGCGGCAGCGCATCCGCACCCGGTGGAGGCGCTCGCCCGCGAGCTGGGCCGGGCGCCCGTGCTGTGTCAACTGGACGACCTGGACGGGGCCTCCCCGGAGAGCTACGCACGGCTGCGACGGCTCGCCGCACTGCTGCGGGACACCCCGGCGGCCGTGGTCTGCACCCTGCGGGACACCGGGACACCGCAGGTCAGCGGCTTGCTCGCGGACTTGGCGCGGCACGGCACGGCCTGGCTGCACCTGGAGCCGCTGACCGACGGCGACGTGGCCGAGCTGCTCACCGTACGCGGGGAGGACCCGGCCGAGGCCCCCGCCCTGCACCGGCGCGCTGCGGGCAATCCGTTCGTCCTGACGGAGCTGTTGCGGCTCGCGCCGGGGCGGCGCACCGGGCCCGGCGCCCGGGTGCCGACGGCGGTGGGCGCCATCGTCCACGCCCGGCTGGCGGGACTGTCCGCGAAGGCCCGCTCCGTCCTCACGCACACCGCCGTCGACGGCGGACGGCTGGACCTCGGGCTGCTCGCCGGGGTCCCGGGCATGGCCCCCGAGCTGCTGCCCGCCCTGGTCGACGACGCCGTCACCGCCGGACTGCTCCTGTGGCACCCGGAGGACGGCGACCCGTTCGCCGGCCACTACCGGCTCCCCGAACTCGTCCAAGAGGTGCTGCTCGACACCCTCACGCCCTCCGGGCGGCAGCTCCTGCACGCCGCGCTGGCCCGCGCCCTGACCGAACGCGACGACACCGACCCGACCCGGCTCGCCGGGCACCTCAGGGCGGCGGGCCCCCTGGCGCCGGTGCCGTCGACCGTCCCGGCCGCCCGCCAAGGGCCCTCTTCGACCACGGGTCGCGACGGACCCTGACCCGAGCACCGAACCGAACCCTCCCACCCTCGTATCCGCATCGCCCCGGGGCAGCGCCGCCGGGACCAGAGGAGAAGTACATGTCCGACCAGCAGAAGGCATCGGGCGAGCCCTCCAACAAGCCGGCGGAATCCGCCGCCGCCCCCGAAGCCGCCGAAGAGAGGCAAGCCGCTGGCGCTCCGGAGCCCGGGGCCGGGGAAGCGGCCCGCTCCGGTGGCAGCCCGCGGGGCCAGGAGTCCCGGAGCACCGAGTCCGGTGCCGCGGGGGCCGCCGAGACGGAAGGCGAGAACGCCAGGACGGCCGAAGCCGCCCGGAAGACCGAGGCCGCAAGGACGTCCGGAGCGGCTGCGAAGCCCGACGAGCCAGAGACCGCGACGGAGCCCGACACCGCCGCGAGGGCAGGGGCGGAGGGCGCCACGGCGGGCGCCGCGCAGACCGGAGCGGCGAGCACCACCACCGTCAGCGCCGGCGGGACGCGGCAGACGGCCGTGGCGGCCCGGACCCGCGAGGGACGCACCGCTGCCGCCGCAGCCGCCGGTTCCGGCGGCGACGCGACCGGCCCCGACGCCGGCGCACCCGGCCGCCCCGGCAAGCCGGTGCTGGCCGGCGCGGCCATGGTCGGCGCCATCCTGGTCGCCGTCCCGCTGCTCATCATGGCGACCGGCAAGGACGAGGAGAAGCAGACTGTCAAAGCCGGGGCGGCCGAGAACATCCTGAAGGACGAGGACGACCCCGCGGGTGACTTCGTCGCCGAGTCGCCCCCGCCCTCGCCGACGAAGTCCGCGCCGGCGAAGGGCAAGGACAAGCAGGCGAGCGGCGCGAAGGCCGACCCGAAGAACGCACAACCACCCGTCGGCCCGGCCGCCCCGCCCAGCCCTTCCTCACGCGCGATGGAGCAGAAGGCGGCGAAGCCGAAGAAGAAGGTGCCGCCGAGCAATCTGCCGTCGGTGCTGACCCGGGTGCTCATCAAGAACAACACCAACGGCACCTGCGTGGACATCCCCGGCTACTCCAGCGGACGCCCGGACACCGAGGTCCACCACTTCACGTGCAACAACAGCCCCAGCGGTGACAACCAGCTCTGGAACGTGGAGCAGCGCTACGCATCGGCCGGGCCCGGCGGGGCGCCGCTGTTCCAGATCCGCAACGTGATGGACAGCATGTGCCTGGACCTCCCCGGTAACGGGGGCGTCGGCGCGGCCACCAAGGTCACCGAGTACCCCTGCAACGGCACCACCAAGGACAACCAGCTCTGGTGGCTGGACAAGCGGGCCGACGGCAAGTTCTGGATTCGCAACGCCGCCAGCAACAACATGTGCCTGGACTCCTACAGCCGCAGCGACAAGGAGCGCCAACTCATCATCTGGCCCTGCGCGCCGGAGGGTCAGAACAACCACGAGTGGCTCTTCACCCGTTCTTGAGCGGACCGGAGTGCGGGGCGGACCCCGGGGCGGCGGCGCACGCCGGCGCCCCGGGGGACCGCCGCCGGGTCAGGAGTCCCGCTCGACCTCGTCCTCGGCGTCGAGCAGTTCGGCCAGTGCGGTGCGCAGTTCGTCGGCGGTGAGCAACCGGGCCACCGGGGCGGAAGCGCTGAGGAACAACACCCCCCGGTCCTCGGGTAGTCGGTCGAGGAGGACCGGCACCGGCATCACGCGGTGCGGCGGCAGCCGGTCCGCGTCCGGCCCGGGCGCGGGGGAGAACACCGGCACGGCGGGCGTGCCGTCGGGCGCCTCGGTCACGGCCAGGGCGCCCGCGGCGTCCACGCAGACCGCGACCTCGCCATCGGCGAGCGCCAGGGCGAGCAGGTCCTCGGTTGCGTAGCCGGTGGCCACCAGACGGACCGCGGCGTCCGCCGGGTCGACCGGCGGGGCCCAGCCGTAGGCGTCGGGGGAGGGCCGGTAGCCGGGGTTCTCCTCCCACTCGACGATCTCGCCACGGGCGTCGCTGCGCCAACGGCCCGGCACGGCCCACTGCGGCGGTGACTCGCCGTCGTCGCCGTCCCAGTGCCGGTCGACCAGCGAAAGCCAGTGGCCGGGGGCGAGCCGGCCGGCGGAAACGTACTCCTCCGGCGGTTCGCGGAAGGCCGGGTGACCACGCGGAACGGGCCCGGCCACCGGCTGCCGCTGGTCGACCGGGGGCGCCGCGTCGTCGCCGGGCACGGACCCGGCGCCGGCGGCCGTCGGGGTGTCTTTCATGGATTCCTCGGCAGGGGGCGGGGTCGTTGGTCCAGTATCCGCTCCGGGCGCTCGAGTTCGGGCGGCCCGACGAACCAGCGGTCACCGTCGCGGAGCAGGAGCACGAACGGCGGCGCGGAATCCCCGGTCCTGCCCTCCTCGGGCACGTTGACGAAGACGACGGCGCCGTCGGCTCCGGCCTCCGCCACCGCCACGGTCACGTCGAGGGCGCGCGCTGTGGCGGTCAGCAGCAGGAGCAGCGGCAACTCGGCGCCGGGGCCGCCGAGGGCGGGGTCGGCCAGCAGCAGCCGCAGCCGTACGGCGGAGCTGACGGTGACGTCGCCGGCCGGGAGCAGGTTGCCGAGCAGGGTGCCTTGGGTGCGCTGGACGTCGGTGAGGACGTGGCCCGCGTCCTCCAACTGCGACAGCGACAGCGTCGCCGACGGGTCCAGCGACGGGACCTCGGCATCGGTGAGTTGACCTCCGTCGAGGGCGCCCGCGAGCCAGGCCCGGAAGGCGGCGCTCCGTTCGGGCTCCGCCGTCGGCAGCAGTTCGGCCAGCGTCGGGTGGTCGCCGACGGCGGCGAGCACGACGGCCTCGTTGGCGCGGCCGGGGCCTTGGGGCACGGGGAGCAGGGCGTACGGAACGCCGTCCAAGGCGGCGCCGCCGTCGTCAGTGCGCTGCACCGTCCCCGGGGCGGTCGGGCCGGCCGGCTCGTCCGGGCCGTCGGACGTCAGGGTGACGGACGTCTCGTCGTCGGACGCAGGGGCGTCGAACGCGAACAGGGCGACTTCGCGTTGCGTCGCGTCCGGCCGGCTGCGTTCGCCGGTGGTCCAGTTGCCCGGGCCCTTCGTCGTCGGGTCCAGCAGCAACAGGACCGTGCGCGGCGCGTCCTCAGCACCGGCCAGCATCATCGGCCCGGCGGCGGCGTGCGCCGGGCGACCGGTGCGCTCGGCGAACCGCTGCGCGAACCCGGCGGGCAGCGCGCCCGGACCGGTGGTGAAGAACACCGCGGGCACGCGCAGCGGCAGATCGCGCAGCATCGGGTCCATGCCCAGCAGGGCCATGAACTCGCCCTCGGTGAGCAACGCCTGCGTCCCGTCCGGCAGTTGCAGGCCGATCCGCCCGCTCTGGTCGACGTGGACCAGGTAGACGCGGGGGTAGGGCAGCCCGGGGCCGGACCAAGGGGCCGACGACGGCTGGACGGAGGTACCGGTCGATCCCGGCACGATCTGCCGCGGCGCCTGCCAGGCGACGCCGTACGGGACGGGGGTGCCGCTCCAGTTGACGCCGCCGGCGGGGGACTGCGGCCCGGTCGCCCACTGGGCCGCACGGCCGAACGCGCCGCCGTCCAGCAGACGATAGGCGGTCAGCACCTCCGGGTCGGCGATGTCCAGACCCTGCGCAGCGGCGCGGGCGGTCAGCGCCCAGACCTCC
Source organism: Streptomyces sp. NPDC047315 (assembly GCF_040643215.1). NCBI lineage: Bacteria > Bacillati > Actinomycetota > Actinomycetes > Kitasatosporales > Streptomycetaceae > Streptomyces > Streptomyces sp. NPDC047315. Next base: position 56,234 of record NZ_JBEYTZ010000020.1, read on the forward strand.
TGGCGCCGGTCGCGGTCCCACGGGACGTCGGGCGCAAGCCGCAGGATCCGCCGGCCCAGCGCCTCCCGCTCCTCCTTGGGCGGGGTGACGAACAGCCGTTCGGCGGCGCGCGCGCTGGCCCACAGGGTCGACGCCCACTGCTGCGGGGTGGGCGTCGCGCCGGGCCGCACCGTCTGGACGTAACGCAGCATGGCGTCACCCTGTTCGGCCAGCATCTCGAAGGTGGCGTCGATGACGCGGGAGGGGACCGCGGTGCTGAGCTCGGCGTTCGGGTCGGCGGCGAGGACGGCGCGGGCGTGGTCGAGCAGCGCCGTCCGCCCCGCCCGGTCGGTGGGGCTCCCGGAGTGCTGCTCGGCGTAGAAGTCCCACAGGTCCAGACGGAACGGGGTGGTCGCCTTGAGCCTCTCGTCGTTGGCGCGCAGCCGCTCCAGCGCGGTGATGCCCTGCCACAGCGCGGTGTCCTGGACGGGGTCCTTCGTGCCGCCGCCGTACTCCCGGCGCAGCGCCCGCACCAGGCGCAGGGTGGTGCGCCGGGTCTCCTCCGACACCGGTTCCGGGCCGGTGTGCAGACCGCCGGAGCGGGCCAGTTCGTCGAGTTCGAGGAAGATCGGCTCGGGGAGGAACAGCACGCGACGTCCGGGGACGCCGCTGGCCGAGGCCAGCAGGAGGCGTACTTCGTCGTTGAGGCCAGTCGGACGGGTGGCGGCGTCCACCTCCCGGCGGGTGACGTTGGCCAGGAGCTGCCCCAGCGGCACGTCGTCCAGCGGGTCGTCCAGGTGCGGCGCCTCCGCGTGCAGGAACGGATAGGACTGGTCCGGGTCGCCGTCCGTGGCGCTCCAGCAGACCTCCAGGTGGATGCGGCCACCGCGGGGCAGGTTGCGCACCTCGTGCAGTCCGCTGAGATAGCGGACCGCCTCCAACTTGCCGAGCCAGTAGGTGCGGCCGTCCTTCAGCGCCACGTGCAGGCGGCCGGGCTCGCCGTGGCCCGCGTAGACGAAGACGGCCGAAGGCGGCGGGCTGATCGGCTCCTCGCTGCCGTCTTGAACGCGGCCCGCGGCGGGCGTCAGATGGACCAGCTTGCGCAGGTGGCGGAAGCGGCGGAAGCGTTCCTCGTTGCGGCGGGCCTGCGGGGTGCGGCCCACGGAGGTGCGGCCGAGCTGCCGGTCCTGGTCGTCGGAGAACGGCCTGGCGTCGATCTCGCTCTCCCGCAGCCGAACGCCGTCGACGGAGGTGAACTCCCGGTCCTCTTCGGACGGTGCCGGCAGCGCGGGGTCGGCGGGCAGCCAGGAGCCGACGGTCGCGCCCGGGACGCGGTCGGCCAGCGCCGGCACGTACCGGTCGCCGTCGGGCACCATCCTGGTGTCGCCGCTGGTGCCCCACACCACCCGGCCCAGCCGATGCGCGACGGTCCGCAACAACCTCTGGTCGCCGTCGGCGCCGTAGGGCAGCACCAGCAGCACGGGCACGTCGGCCGGGAGCCCCGCCAGTTCGGGGTCGGCGGCCAGCAGATCGGCGAGGGCGTCGGGGCCGAGGACCCGGCCGTCGGGCAGCCACGCCTGTCCGGCGCCGCCGGGCGCGGCGACGACGTAGGCGTTCTCGGGCCAGGGCGCGGGGCGGGTGGAGACGTGGGACGGCTCGCCCGGGTGGATCCGTATGGTGCGGATCGAGGTGAGGTCCGGGTCCTTGACGGGCTTGCCGGTGAGGTTGCGGCCCCGAGCCTCGCCCGCGGCGTTCCTGATCACCGTCCCGGGCGCGAGCAACGGGTCCTTGGCGCCGGTGAAGTTGCCGGCGGGCGGTCGGGCCGCCAGGGCGAGCGGTATCGCCGGGGGCGCCGCCGTCGGGGCGGGTGCGGGCGGAGCGAAGAGGTCCACGGCCGGGTCGGACGGCCCGGTGCCCTGGTCCTCCTGGTCCTGACCCTGGTTCTCGTTGTGGTCCGGTGCGTCGGGCGGTGTCGACAGCCACGCGCTCGGGGCGTGGTGACGGGGGGCCGGCGACAGCCCGGACAGCTCCGGCAGCTCGACCCCGGCCCGCCCGGCCGCCGCGGCCAGCAGCACCGGCAGCCCGATCGGCGGCGCCGGCTCGGTCTGCCCGTCGCCGGTGAACTCGGCGGCGATCGACTGCCGTAGCTCCCGCCACGTCAGCGGACCGGTGACGCCCCGGTCCGCCCGGCCTTGCTCCAGGGCCTGGAAGCCGCGCAGCAGCGTGAACAGGACGCTGCGGTCGTCCTCCACGTGCGGTCCGTAGATCAGCCGCACCGCCCGCAGATGGCCCAGCACCTGCGGGGCACGGGCGGGGTCGCCCGTCACCTCGGCCGCGAGCCGGGCCAGTGCGGACGCGGTCGGCTCGGGCCGGAAGCCGGCCCAGTCGTCGCCCTCGGCGAGCTGGAAGCGGGTCGGCGCGTCCGCGTCGGGACCGACGAGCACCGGCTCGTAGCCGCCCGCCGTCGCCCACGCCCAACGGCCCAGGCCGTTGGCGACCGCCTGGCCGGGCAGCGGTTGGAGCAGCGGGTCGTACGGGGCGGGCCCGGCGAGGTCGGTGGAGGGGAAGAACACCGGGCGCTCGGACGGGAGGTCGGCGAGCTCGGGCGCGGCGGCACGCACCAGGTCGACGAGGCCGTTCGGGCCGAGGAGCACGGGTGCCTCGCGGTCGACGGCGGGCGCGAAGCCGGAGGCGTCGCCGCGCAGCCCCACCAGGAAGGGCTCGCTGAACGGCAGCGGCTCCGGGGCGCTTTCGACCGGAATCGGGCCGGGGCGCACCCGGGTGAAGCTGTCGGTGCCCGGCAGCAGCCCGTACGTCTGGCCGTGGGCCTCCTGCCGGTCCGTCTGCGGCCTGGACGAGAGGCCGATCAGACCGCCCTGCGCGTCCTGGTGCCGGAGCAGGGCGAAGGTCTCGAACGGGACCTCCGAGCCGTCGGCGGTGACGATCACCGGGGCGGGCCCGCCGGCGCGGTGGGCCTCGGTGACCGCGTCCACGGTGCTGGACGCGGTGCTCTGGCTTGGGGAGGGCGGAAGGGTCGGCGACGACGGGCCTTCGAGCACCTGGCCCGACGGGTCGACCACCACCGCCCGCGCCTCGGCGACGGCGGCCGAAGGCGGCTGCGAGGACAGCATCCGGCCCGCGGGCTGTGACAGGTCGAGCCACCCCACGCCCTCAGCGCCGAGGTGGTACGCGGCCCAGGTGCGCCCCGTCGCCCCGTCCGGACCGCGGGTGACGACGAACGCGACGGCACCGGGCCCGGCGGCGGTGACCGCTTCGGCCAACGACCGCCAGGACGGCACGCGGCGCCAGCCCGGGCCCGGGGCGATGCTGCCGTCGGAGCCGTCGTCCAGGGTGATCCCCGGGCGTGCCCCGACCGGGTACAGATCGGCGCCCAGCGCGTCGAGGAGCCGCAGGCAGTGCTCCAGGGACAAGTCCCCCGCGGTGTCCCGGGCGGTGACCCGTTGGGCGATGCGCAGCAGTGCGGCGCGGCCGTGGGGACGGGGGCGCGACGCGGCCCGCCGCGGCTCCGGATCGATGGTGACGCCGGCGAGCGGCGCCGGGCCGGGGCGGGACGAGCGGGCGGGAGCGCTGCGGGCGCCCGGCACGGCCGCAGGTGCGGCGGACAGCGAGCCGAGTAACGACCCCGAGGCGCCGGTGCCTTCCGCGCGGCGCAGCCCGTCCAGGGCACCGGTTGCCCGGGCCAGGGCGCGCAGGGCGTCGGTCTGCTGCGCGGCCCGGGCGGGCTGGTCGGCGCGCAGGTCACGCAGGGTCAGGTCCACGTCGTCCAGCCGGACGCGGTGGGTGTCGCGGGAGCGGGTGCGTTCGGCGACGGTCTGCGCGGCGGCCTCCTGCACGCGGACGGCCTCGGCCACCGCGGCTTCGCCCTCGCGCCGCAGGCGCTCCTGCTCGGCGCGGGCCACGTCCAGGGCGCGTACGGCCTCGGTACGGGCGGTGTGCGCGGCGGACACGGCGGCATCGCGGCCCCGGCCCCGGGCGGCCAAATCCTGCCAGGCGCGGTGGGTGACGCCGACGCGTGCGCGCAGTTCGGCGGTCGGGCCGGGGCCCTCAACCCCGGCGCTGCGCGCCTCGGCTTCTGCCTGCTGCCAGGCCGCCCTGGCCTGGTCGATCCGCTCCTGAGTCGGCATCGCCTCCGCGGTGCGCACGGCGGCCTCAGCCCGGGCGTGCGCTGCTTCCGCCTCGCGTACGGCCCGGGCGGTGGTCCGCAGCGCGGTGTCGGCGGCCAGGACCGCGTCGCGATGGGCCCCCTGCGCACCCTCGTGCGCGGTGCGGGCGGCGGCGAGTTCGGCCTCCGCGTCGCGCAGCGCGTCCGTGGCGGCCACCGACTGCGCGGCGTACTCCTGCACCAGGGCCGCGGACTGCTCCTGGGCGTCCACCGCGTCGTCATAGGCCGTGGCGGCCTCCTGCCAGGCACGCCAGGCGGCGCGGGTGCCCGCAGTGGCGTCGGTGGGTGTGCCGTCCGCCGCGAACGGCCAGAGCCGGGGACCGTCGGCCGTACGGACCGCGAACTCCACCGGGCGGCCCGCGAGCACGGCGGTGCGGGAGGCGGCGTACACGGCGTGCGCCAGCCGCCCGCCGTCGGCGTCGTCGCCGAGGCTGAGCCACAGCCGGGCGGACGGGTCCTCGGGGTCGAGCCCGGCGGCCAGCGCGGCCGGCAGGTCGGTGAGCGGGTGTCGGGCCCAGTCGCGCAGGTCGTCCGCGGCCTGCCCGGCGAGCAGCGCGGGCACGTCGTAGGCCCGGTCGACCGGGCGGGCGGGCAGCACGCCGAAGCCGATCAGGTCGTACTCCCACAGGTGGATGTCGGCGGTGCCGGTGACCCAGCGGGTCCCCTTCGGCCCGTGGACGGTGAAGACGGCGTCCACCGAAGTCGCGTGGGTGCGCGTGCCGATCCGGTCGACGGGGGCCGTGGAGCGGGCGGTGCGATGCCGGTTCAGCCGGTTGCCGGTGGCGCTGCCGCCGTAGCCGGAGGCGTGCGCCTGCTGGGCGACGAGCGGCACCACGAACGCGAGGAAGTACCGGTTGCCGGAGTCCAGGGCGTGGGTGCTCTGGTAGGTCAGAGCGGCGGATTCGGCCGCGGACCCGGTGGTCGTGCTGCCCGCGCCCTCGCGGCGGACCCGGTCCATCGCGATGTCGGCGCTGCCGGTGACGGGGCGCGGATCGTACAACGCCACGGAGAGGGTGGGCGGTTGCGCGGGGGAGGTCAGTGGCGCCCGGCCCGGAACGTGCGGGGTGAGACCGGCGGCGGTGCGGGGCGCGTCGATGCTCAGCTGCCCGGTCTGCACCAGTTCCCCGATCCGGGCGGCGTTGGCCTCGGCGGAGGCCACGGCGGACAGGCCCCAGGAGGCGGCGGTTTGCGGCGCGACCGCGAGCAGCGCCCGTACTAGTTCGTCGGAGCCGTCGAAGTGGAAGACCGGGGTGGGACCCGTGGGCGCCAGCCGGGGCGAGTCGAACGCCGGCGCCGGCGGGACGGGGCCGGCGGTCGGGCGGGGCACCAGGGGATCCGCGGTGTGCAGTGCGGGCGGCAGCGGGGCGCGCCCCGGGGTCGGCGGCACCGACTGCGCCCCGGCGAACCGGACCACGGCGGCTGCGGGCACGGAGACGCTGGTGCCGGGGCGGCCCGCCAGCAGCCGCCGCATCCAGGTGGTGACCCTTTCGGCCACCCCGCCTTCCAGGCCGGGCAAGGACAACAGCCCGGCCTGGAACACCCCGCCCGGCACGTTGGCGGGCCACTCGACGATCAGCTGGGACCGCACCGTGGCGGTGATCACGTAGTCCACGTCGAAGTCGCCGACGGTGTCGGTGCGGGTCCACAACCTGTCTTCACCGGTGAGGTCGTTGCGCACGGTGCCCACCCGTTGGCGGGTGAGGGTGACGACGGCGCCCTCGCGGTCGGTCTGCCCGTTGGCCGAGGGCCGTGGGTAGCGGGCGACGGGGGCCACCGTGGTCTGGTGGGTACGGGTGACGGTGTGGGTGGCGGACCGGTTTTGCGGGGCGTGGCTCTGGACCTGTTCCAGCCCGCCGGGCACGACGGGCCGGCCGCGCAGCTTCCGCAACCCCGGCGTCTGCTGCACGGGCTCCGCGACCAGCACGATCTCGACCAGGCGGGCACCGCCGTACCCGAAGTGCACGAACTGGGCAGCCGAACCGGCACTTCCACGGCCGGGCAGCGTCCGCAGCGCCGAGGGCTCGGTCAAGCGGGCGATCTCGGCGGCGACGCCGTCCCGGTACGAGGAGTGCCCGGGGCCGGTGATGCCGTACGCCTCGTGCTCCACCAGCTGCGACAGCTCGGTGCCCAGCCGGTCGCGCTGCTCCCTGCGGTGCCGCAGGTCGTCGAGTTGGGTGAGCGACAGCACGCTGCCGAAGGCGAGCGTGCGGGTGCGGGCGAAGACGTCCGGCGGTGGGAGGGTCGGCGCGGGCAGCGCCGGGAGCGTCACCTGGGGGAAGGCGTAGAACCGGGGGTACCGCAGGAGGACCGGCTCCGGCGCGAGGACGGCCATCCCGCTGGGGACGTCGACGGCGACCACGACCGGCGCCGACGCGCCGAGGCCCACGGTGTTCCCGAAGACGTTGCGCACGCCGCGGCGGACGGTGAGCAGCAGGGTGATGTCGGTGGCGATCAGGTGGTGGACGCCGGTGTGGATGTGGACCCGGGAGACCTTGGTGCTCGCGGTGTGCGCGTCGATTGCGTCGTTGCGGTGGCTGTAGGCATGGCGCAGGGTCGGGTTGAACTGGGCCACCGGCTTCGCCGGTTTGGCCGGCGCGTTCCGCAGGCCGGTGAAGGCACCCGTGAACTGGTGGACCTTCGCCACGCCGTGCTGGTCGACGGCCAGGACCGTGGACAGCTCGGACTGCTCGCTGTAGAAGACGGGGTTGCCCAGGTGCCGGGGGTGGTGCAGATAGCCCTCGATCCTCACCTGGAGGACGTCGTCGGCCGCCATCCCGGGCAGCGTGAGCGCGTCCAGGACGTAGTGTCCGGCGAAGATCTGATGGGCCCGGGTGGTCAGTTGGCCGGGCCGGATGCCGATGTGCTGGGTCTCGGTGGCGAGGGTGCCGGCGTCCTTGCGGTCGGCGCCGAGCGCGGCGACCGAGAGCCGCTTGTAGGCGGCGGAGCCCCAGTGGTGGGAGGTCTCGGTCACCCGGGACAGCGGGGGACCCAGCACTCCGGTGGCAAGGGCGGTGGCCCGGTTCACGGGGCCCAGCACTCCGGCGGGGACGGCCTGACGGGCCAGGTCACGGGTGCGGCGTGCGCCCTGGCCGAGCGTTTCGCCCGTGCTGGACAGGGCGGTGCCGGCGGACCGTACGGCGCGGGTCAGACGCCCGGGCGGGACGTGACCGGGATGGGTCCTGGCGAAGACCTGGGTGAGGGCGTCCATGATGGCGGCGGTGGCGCGCACGCTGTCCACCACCATGCCGTCGGCCAGCGGGACCACGTCGGGCAGCGGGCGCCCGGTCGCGTCGACGATGCCGAGCCGCCTGAAGTCGTCGTTGTCCGAACCGTCGGTGACCGGTCGGCGCACGACGTGCCCGGCGCTGGCCGCGGGCGCTTCGGTGGCGGGCCGGGTGAGGAAGTGCCGTACGAAGAGCGAGACGGTGCCGGGAACGCCGCGCGGGGCGGGCGGCCCGAGCGGCACCATGGCGATCGCTTCGCCGTCCCCGTCGAGTGCGGGCGGAGGCGAGTCGGCCCTGTCGTCGACCACGGCGGCCGTGCCGGTGACGTCGTCGGCGAGGCCGTCGGCGAACCGGATCAGGGGGGTGTCGCCGGAGCCCTCGTACAGGTCGAGCTCGAAGAGGGCGGGCACGTCGAAGGCGTCGCCGCCCTCCTGCGTCTCCAGCAGGAGGTGCTCCTCGCCCGTGACGTCGCCGACGGAGACCGCGTTGGAGTCCTGCACGCTGCCGGTCCACTCGGGACCGAAGGTCACCGTGCCCTTCCCGTCGACGACGGGGATGCTGACGTTGAAGCCGAAGCCGAGGGAGCCGGTCAGCGCGGTGCCGCGCTGCCGCTTGCCGCCGGCCTCGAAGCCGCTGAAGCCGAGCGGGTGGGCGTCCGGCAGTCGGCGGGTGTGCTCGGTGGGGCGACGGGTGTCCCGTCGCGTGGAGAGCCGCAGTTGCACCCGGCGGGTGGGCCCGACGGCGGCCGGCTGCTCGAAGAAGAGGGGGTGCCCGCCGTCGACCGCGTTCTGCATCGCCATGGCGCGGCCGAGTCGGGTGCGCAGATCCCCGAGCCTGCGCAGATTGGCCAACTGGGCGCGGCGCAGCCGCTCGTTCCGCGAGGCCGACTGGCGGACGCCGCTGGGCCGCTGCACGGGCGGCAGGAAGCCCTCGGTGCGCAGCCACCTCTCGGCGTCGTCCAGCATGGCGTCGAGGCCGGGGCTGTCGACGCGGAACGGCAGGTCCGCGTAGCCGATGCTCGCCAGGTGCTCCAGGCGGTCGATCAGGGTCCGCACCTCGGAGCCCTGCGGGCGGTGCCCCGTCAGGGCGCCGCGGGGAGGCACCAGCAGATGCAGCCCGTTCGGCCAGGGGCCGAAGGTGGCGCGTTCCCGTCCGCCGTCCGCCAGGTGCAGAACGAGTTCGTAGGTGACGGTCGCCGGGGTGAGCAGTTGGCCGCCGGTGGTGAAGCCGCCGTGCTGCTGGGTCGAGGTCGCGGTGCCGATGAGGCTCTCGTCGACCTTCCAGGCGCCGCCGCCGCGGAACTGCGGGCCGATGCCGACGCCGGTGCCGGCGGTGCGCTCGTTGGAGTCGTCATCGGTGAAGGTGGGGCCGCCCACGACGTCCAGCCCGAGCCCGCTGGTGACGTGGGCCGACTGCTCCACGCTGGTGCCGCGGGCCAGGTAGTTCTCCAGGGCGAGCTTGTTGTCGGGGCTGCGCAGCAGGGGCCGTTGCGGGTCGACGTGCGCGATGAGTTGGAGGACGCCGACCGTGTTCTCGCCGGCGTCGCCGAGGACCGGGGAGTAGACGTTGCCCTCGGTCTGCTGGAGTGCGCTGCCGCGCAGGTTCCGTTCCGAGAGGAAGTCCTCCAGGGCTTGGAGGGAGCCGGGGCCGAGCGTGCGCAGCGAGGGGAGGTCCCGATGGGCGAGCGCTTCGACGTGCAGGCGGCGCGGCTCGCCCACGCTCTCCGCGCCCCACAGCGGCAGGTCGTCCAGCGGGCCCGGCGCGGGCAGGCCGGCCGGGTCGCTGTCGTCGCCGACGGCGCGGTGCTCGGGGAACCAGCCGGTGAGCGTCCCGTGCGAGCGGGGGCGCTGCCAGCGGCCGGAGCCGTCGTTCGGTGCGTCCACCCGCACCTGCCACAGCCCGTCGAGGTCGAGCGGGCGCGCCGGTTCCTTCGCGTTGTGCTTCGTGGTGACGTGGAAGGTCTCGCCGACGATGATGCTCTGCGTGAGCTGGTTGTGGGTGAGGCTGGGGGTGACGGTGACGTCGCCCGAGCGCACCGGACCGGCGGCGATCGACCGGGTCATCGACCAGGGCAGCGAAATCGTCCGGTAGGTACCGGAGCTCTCGACCGCGGTGAACCCCTGGGCGCCTTCCCCACGCCGCTCCACCTGGGTGTCCGGCGGGATCTGGTCCCCGGAGCCGTAATAGCGCGGTGAGTGGCGGACGTCGCGATGGGCGAGCCGGACGTCGACCGTGCGCGTCCGACCCCCGTGCCGCACCGTGATCCGGTGGCCCAGGCTGCCGCGCAGCTCGGGACGGTGCCTCTCGACGGCCTCGGCGGACAACTGGTCGGCGAGTTGGGCGCGCACCTCCTCGGCGTCCGGCGTCCCGTCGCGCACGCCGAGGGCGTCGGCGATCTGCCGGTACAGGCCGTCGAGGACGGTCTGCGGCGTCGGCTCGAAGAGGACGAGCCCGACGTGGCCGTCGTGCCGGGCGCCGTAGGTGCGGGCGTAGGCGGACAGTTCGGGGAGTTCGGTCGGCGCCGGGGCACCGGAGGTGCCGCGCCGGGCGGGGGACGGCGGAGCGGCCTGGGGGCGGCTGCCGGTGGCGGTGCGCCACAGGGCGCGCGCCTTCTCGTACCTCTTCTTGCCGCCCGCGGCCGGCGCCGGAACGTCCGGATGGGGCTGCGGGCGGTGGCTGCCGGTGGCGGCGTGCCACAGGGCGCGCACCCCGTCGTACTTCTTCTTGTGCTTGCCGTCGGTGGGGGAGGGCGTCGCAGTGCCCGGGTGCTCCTGCGGGGAGTGGCTTTCGTCGGGCTCGCCCCACAGGGTGCGGGCGTGGGCCAGCGACTCCTTCTCGGTTCGGGTGGCGTGGACCGGGTTGACCTGGGAGGGGCGCCCCGAACCGGGGCCGTACAGCCGGTGCAACAGGGGATAGAGCTCCGGCTGGTTCTCCTTCACCCACTGCGGGCCGCCGTTGTTGCGCGGCAGGCCGGTGTACAGGTCGGTGCCGCCGTTGGCCCACAGGTACACGTTGGTGAGCTGGGCGAAGAACTCGAACTCGTTGAGACTGCTGTAGTTGGGCCTGCTGCGTTCGCCCTCCTCGTCGTACGAGTACAGCGCGCCGTCGGGCCAGGCTCCGTCCTCGCCCAACTGGTCCGTGGCGTTGAAGGCGTCGAGGATCAGCTGACGGTCGGCGGCGTCCAGGCCGTGCTGGTGAACGGTGTGCGCGACCTCGTGGAGCGTGGTGGAGTAGCCGTCGTCGTAGGGTTCCTCGTCGCCGACCGAGGTGTCCTCTCCCAGCAGGTTCTCCTCGGTGACCGCGGCGCTGTGCAGACCCGCGCCCCGCACGTCGTCCCAGAGCCGGCCGTCGTCCGTCCGCTGGCCCTTCAGGTGCTTGAAGGCGTCCAGCGACGTCATGGACTCGTCCCGGGGCACCACCACGACCCGTGATCCGCCCTTGACCAGCCGGGCCGTCACCTCGGGGTCGTGCAGCAGCCGGGCGACCTCGGTCCGCGCGGTCTCGCGGGCGGAGACCGGCTGTTGGGAGCCGGGCGGCACCTGGACCATCAGATGGGCCGCGACCGAGGCGAAGTCGGCGGGCGTGAGCACGTCCCGCAGCGCGTTCACCAGGGCGGGCCCGCCGGCCAGCCGCTCGCGCAGGTCCGGCGTCAGGTCGTCGACGGCGTGGGTGATCTCGGCCGTGGACATCCCCGGCAGCCGGGCGGCGAGCGTGCGCACCGGGTCGGCCATGACGTCCGGCCTGGTGCGCAGTTCGGTGGCGAGCGCGACCAGTTCGGCGCGCAGCCGCGGCAGATCGGCCTCGTCGACCCCGAGCTCCGTCCAGACCTGCTCGTGATCGGCCAGCGCGTCGGGGTCCAGGGCCGCGTCGAGCACTTCGCTGAGCTGTACGGAGAAGGCGGGGGCGGCGCCGGGGAGCGCGGTGGCGCGGTAGGCGTCCTCGCCGGCCCGGATGAGCGCTGCGGCGCGGGGGCCGTCGGCGGGGGTGTGGCCGAGCGCCCACAACAGGTCCAGGAGGTCCCGCCCGCGCAGGTCCCGGTCGGACCCGGTGGCCAGCGCGAGGGCGGAGTCGACGACGGACTCGGCCGGTGCGGGCAGGGTGAACCCGTCGGCCGTGACGGTGCGGGCGGGCGGGCTGCCGGCGGCGATCCGGACCGTGACGCCGTCCACCGAGACATTGAGGGTCCCGCCGCCGTCCGGGCCGGGCAGGGCGTGGATCCGTGCGTCGGGCAGTTCCCGCTCCAGCGCCCGACGGATGTCGTCGACCGAGGGCAGGTCGGCCGAGTCGAGCCGGAAGTCCACGGCGTCCAGCGGGCGGGGGTTGTCGAACTGCACCACGGCGCGCGCGGCACCGGCCAGCACCGCCGGACGGCCGAGGTCGTGCAGCGCCCGGGCGACGTGCTGTCCGACCTCCAGCACGGGGTCGGGGTGGGGCTCGACGAACGGGTCCGCCGACTGCGTCGGCACCGCGAGCGGAGGGTACAGCCCGGGGCGCGCGGCCGGGGTACGGGTGTGGCGATCGTCTTCGGGCGGCGGGCGGTCGGCGTCGAGGTCCGGGGTGCGGTCCGGGTCGCTGACGCTGCCGTCGCCCAACAGGGCACGGGCCTGGGCCAGCCCTTCGTTCAGGGCCTGGGTGGCGTCGACCGGGTTGAGCTTCAAGGACCGTTCGGGACCGGGGCCGTACAACCGCTTCAGCAGCGGGTACAGCGTGGGGTGCTTCGCCTTCACCCACTCCGGACCGCCGTTGTTGCGGGGCGCCCTGGTGACGGGGTCGTCGCCCGTGTTGGCCCGGAAGTAGACGTTGGTGAGCTGGGCGAAGAACTCGAACTGGTTCAAGCTGCTGTAGTTGGGCCCCAGCCGCTTGCCCGTCGCCTTGTCGTACGCGTACAGCACGCCGTCGGGCCAGGCGCCCTTCTCGCCCGCCTTCTTCGTGGCGTCGAACACCCGGTTGATCCGTCCGAGGTCGGTGTAGTCCAGGCCGACCCGGTGGACGATGTGGGACACCTCGTGGAGCGTGGCCGAGTAGCCGTCAGGCAGGCTCTGCACGGTGCCGATCGAGGTGAGCTCGCCGAGGAGGTTCTCCTCGCTGATGGCCGCGTGGAGGGTGGCGAGGCCGCGCATCGTGTGGAAGCACCGACCGTCGGTGCTGACCTGGCCCTTCAGGTCGTGGAAGGCCTCCAGGGAGGTGACGGCCTGGTCCCGGGGCACCACCACGGTGCGCGAGCCGAGCTTCACCAGCCGGGCCGTCACCTCGGGATCCTGCAGCAGTCGACTGACCTGCTTGCGCGCGCTCTCGCGGGCGGAGACGGGCTGGTGGACTCCCGCCGGCACCTGGATGATCAGGTCGGCCGCGACCGAGGCGAAGTCGGCGGGGGCGAGCGCGTCCCGTAGCGCGTTCACCAGGGCGGGATCGCCGGCCAGCCGTTCGCGCCGGTCCGGCGTGAGCCCGGCGAGCGTGCGGGTGATCTCGTCGTGGGACATGCCGGGCAGTCGGGCGGCGAGCCCGCGGACCGGATCGGCGACGACCTCGGGCAGAACGCGCAGTTCGTCGGCGAGCGCGACCAACTCGTGCGTCAGCCGCTGTTCGTCGTCCTCGGACGCTTCCCTGTCGGCCCAGAGTCCCTCGTGCTGGTGCAGGGTGTCGGGGTTCAGGGCGGCGTCGAGCACTTCGCTGAGCTGGACGGAGAGGACGGGGGCGGCCCCGGGGGGCGCGGCGGCGCGGTAGGCGTCCTCCCTGAGGCGGAGGAGGGCTGCGGCGCGGGGGCCGTCGGCGGGGGTGCGGCTGAGCGCCCACAACAGGTTGAAGAGGGCTTCTTCACGCGCTGCCCGGTCCGCGGCGGTGGCCAGGGCGAGAGCGACGTCGGCGAGGGAGTCCTCGGGTGAGGACAGGCTGAAGCCGGGGGCCGTGGTGTAGCTGGCGGCCGGAGTGCCGACGGCGATCCGGATCTCGACGTCGTTCACCATCAGGACGGCGGTCCCTGCGCGGTCCTGGTCGGGCACGGTGATGACCGCCGGTCCGGACAGCGGCGCCAGTTGCGCTTGGATCTCCTCGGCCGTGGGCAGCGCGGTCCCGAGCAGTTCGAAGTCCACGTGCAGCAGCGGGCGGGGGTTGGCGAACTGCACCCGGCTGCGCGCGTCGCCGGCCAGCACCACCGGATACCCGAGGCCGTACAGCAGCCGGCCGACGCCGGATGCGACCTCCAGCATGTAGTCGGGAGGGTGCCGGTGGATCAGGCCCTGCGGCTGCCGCTGCGACCGGGGCTGGGCGGTACGCGGGGCGGTCGCGGCGACGGAGGGGTGCTCGTCATCGGACTCGACGTCGCTGTCGTCGTCCGATGACGTCTCTTCGCTGTTGGAATCGGCCTCGGACGGCAGCCCCAGGGCGGTGACGAGCGGACGCGGAACGTCCAGGCCCGTCGTCACCGGACGGACGGGCGGCTCGGAGTCGGTCGAGAGCGGCTGAACCGGACCGAGACCGGGGCCCTCGGACTCCAAGGACGGACGGACGACGGCAGGCACGGTGGCGGCGTCGGCCCGGGTGACGTCGGTCTGCGCATCATCGGTCAGCGTGGTGTCGGTGCGCACGACGTCGGTGACGGACTCCGCGGTCCGCAGCGCCTCCGGAGTGACCAGCGGACCGGTCGCCGGGTCGGCGGTGGGGGTGAGGCCCGCCCTGGTCAGCAGTTGGCGCAGGACGGTGACGGCGTTGTCGGCCCGACGGCGATCGCGATCGGCGGGTGCGAGCGCGGGGTCGTCGCCGTACAGCCGGATGTGCTGCCCGTCGGAGGGCGCGGGCTGCGCCGTCGCGGAGAACTCGACGGCTTCGGCGGCGCCCGGATCGATCACCACGGAGAGGTCGACGTGGAGTTGGTCGCCGGAGTTCGGCAGCAGCAGCCCCTGGTTGACCTCGGTGTCGAGCAGGACGCGCACCCGCTCCCGTAGGTCGTCGAGGTCGACTCCGTCGAGCCCGGGGCCCGGGCGGACGGGGACGTCCAGGGTGAGGGAGCGCACCCAACGGCCGTCGTCGGCCTGGACGCGTCGCACTTCGGTGTCGACGGTGTTGGACTCGCCGCTCCGTACCGGCGCGTCGGCCCCTTCCGTTCCGCCTGTCCTGTCCGTCGCGTCCGTCCCGTCGTCTTCCGGCGCGACCGGCACTTCGGTACGTACGACGGTGACCGGCGCTGCGTCCATGCGGGGCCGCCACTGCTCGGACCGGATCGGATCGGGGGTCTGCGACGGGACGCCGGGGGGCGCGGTGACCGCAGGCGTGACGTCGTCCTGCGCGGGGCTCTCCTGAGAGGAGTCCTCCGGCGTCCGCGACGACGACGGCGACGGCGACGGCGGCGAAGGTGTGAAGGAGGACGGCGGGTTGGCGGTGCGGTCGACCCCGGAAGGGGAGACCGGGGCCGTGACGGGCGTCGTGGTGGTGCCGGGGACGGGGGTGGCCGGTGACGGTGAGGGGGAGGAGGTGTCGAGGAGCGGCGGGGGGAGCGGGCCGGGGGAGTTGATGACGAGCGGCGTGTCACGGACGCCGTTCCCGCCGGTGGCGACGTGCGGGGACGTGCTGCCGGGCAGCGGGTCGACCCCGCCGGTCGGCAGGTCGTACGGCGGGACGTTGAGCGGCGTCGGGGGGTTGGAGACCAGCGTCGGGTCGACCACCGGCGGCCCCTCGGTGTGCACGTTCACGTACGGCGGCGGGGGCGGCGGCAAGGAGCGGTTCGGGGCGAGGGGCGACGCGGGACCGTCGGACGACGTGGTGGTGACGGCGTTCGGTCCGGGTGGCGAAGTCCTCGGGGGGTCGACGACGACGTTGCCGCCCCCGCCACCGAGGACGGTGTTCGGGCCGGGCGGCGGGTTGTACGTGGCGAACACGTTCCGGCCGTCGAAGAACTTCTTGTTGAGGTCCTTGGTGATGTGGTCCAGGGCGCCGCTGAGGATCATCTCGGTGACGGCGCTGACGCTGCCGCCCGCCATCGACAGGAGGTCGAACTTCCAACGCCCGTCGAAGATCCCGTTGACGAGGAACTCGGCGAAGCCTTCGCTCGGGCCCTCGCTCGCCGCGTTGCGGAAGACGTTCCCGCCGAAGACGGCCCATTTGTTGTCGCCGAAGTTCTTGAACTGGTTCTTGAAGATGTCACCGATGTACTTGGAGATGACGTCGCCGAAGAACCCGGCGAAGCCGCCCACCACGAACGCCTTGAGGATGTCGCGGCCGTCGATGCCGTCGGGGCGGCGCTTGCCGTCGTTGAGGGCGATCATCGCCAGCCGCACCGCGAGGGCGGTCAGCGCCTCCTGCACCGCCTCGCTCAACGCGGACAGCAGATGGGTCTGGTTGAGCAGGCGCTGCATGATGGTGAGGACGGCCACCGTGGTCCGCGCCTTGGCGGTGGCGGTCTGGGTGAACGACAGACCGCCGGTGAAGACCGAGAGCGCCGCGATGATCGCCAGTTCGGCCAGCAGGATCAGGGCCTCGGCGATGATCTCGTACTTGGACTCCATGATCTTCTGGGACTGCTTGACCCGGTTGCCGGAGACCTTGCGGATCTCTTGCGCCAGATCGCCGAGGACGTCCGAGCCGCCCATGCCCGTCAGGGGGGCCAGCGCCTCCTTGAAGCTCGCCGCCACCTGCGGGGGTAGCGCCCCGTCGACCTTGCCCAACAGGTCGATGAGCTCACCGCGCAGCGTGAGGACCTGCCCCGCCTTGTCGTCGTACGGGGTGGCACTGGAGAACGCCATGTCCGACGACGCCTGCAACGGCAACTCGCCGAGCAGGACGAAGAGGATCCAGCGGGCCTCTTCCGGGAACTCGATGCTGTCGGGGATCAACGGTCAGTGCTTTCCGCCGCCCGAGCCGCCGCCCTCGCCCACCGAGCCGAGCTGTCCCTTGAGCTCACCGATGCCGTCCAGGTTCTCGGACTGGGTGGACTTGATCTTCCGCAGCGCCAGGAAGTGGCCCTCGGTGGAGGCGTCGAAGCCGTCGGCGACGCTGTTCAGACCGTCCAGGACGTACTCGAACTCGCGGTCCGCCTGCGGACGCATCTCCTGCGCGTACTCGTCGTCGATGCCGGGCCACATCGAGGTCGACGCCACCTCGCCCGGGAACTCGTTCGCGACCTGCTTGAACCGCCGTGCCAGCGAGCGGGTTTCGGCGATGAACGCCGACAGCTTGGCGGGGTCCCCCTCGAAGTGCGAACCGTATCCGTAGCTCATCGCTGCCCCTTCTTCCGGTCCTCGGGACGGGCCGCGGGCCCGGTCTCCTCGCCGTCCTCGGTGATCTCGTCGCGCAGTCGGTCGCTCGCCGCGCCGCGGGCCGCGCCACCCCGCTCGACGGTCTCCAGCAGCGGGCCGAAGACGTCGCCCCAGTCGACGCCGGACCCCTCGACGTGCGGCCGGTCGCCGACCGTCTCGGAGAGCGGCTGGAAGACGTCCAGCACCGTACGGGCCATCTCCGCCTGCCCCTGCCGGGCGGCTTCGATGACCGCTGCGGCGAGCTGGGCCGGGCCCATGGTGCGGTACTTGCCGTCGAGGAAGCGCAGATCGGCCAGGTGACCTTGGGAGTTGACGGTGACCTCCACGCTGCGGTCCCGGGACCGCACGGTGACGCTGGAGGCGCGCAGCCGCTGCTCGGCGACGGCGACGGCCTGTCGCGTCTGCTCCAACTGGGCCACGGCCTTGGCCAGCCGCTCCTGGATCGGTTCGTTCATCCCTGGTCTCCCCTGGTACTGGTCTTCGATGCGGTCAGCGTCCGATGACCGCGGGGGCGCCGCCCTCGTCCGTACCCCACACGTCCTCGTCCTCCTCCACCCAGGACGCCCGCTCGCGGTCCTGGCTCTCGGTCTGCTGGCCGCCACCGCCCATCGGCGGCATGTACGGCATGCCCCCGGACGCCGTGGCGAGGGAGCCCCGGTTGGCGACCGAGACGTCGTCCTGGCCCCGGCCGCTCGCGGAGCGGCGGGTGGTGACGGCCTGGCCGTCGTCGACCGTGCCGCGCACGCGCTCGCCCTCGGCGCCACCGCTGGTCGAGCCGTTGATGCGGGTGCCCATGGGGAGCATCGGCATCCCCGCCCCGGCGCCGTTGCCGGCGCCCAGGCCGCGGTCCGAACCACCGCCGGGGGAGTCGACGGACTGGTCGTACAGCTCCTCCTCGTAACCGCCGCCGGAGTAGTCGGGCGAGTACAGGGAACCGCCGCCGGAGGTGCCCGTGCCGCCGGACGTCCCCTCGTCGAGTCCGGTGGGGAGGGTCTCGCCCGGATCGATGGGGGAGCTGATCGTGGTGCCGTCGGGCTGGCTGGTGGTGAGCGTCCCCCGGTCGGGGTCGAGGACGCTGCGTGAACCGTCGGGCAGGGTGGTGGTGAGGCTGCCGTCCTCGCCGAGCCGGGTGACGCTGCCGTCGGCGTTGGTGATCGAGTCGCCCGGGCGCAGGTTGTCGGTGACGGTGGAGCCGTCAGGCAGGGTGGTGACCACTTCGCCGCCGGTCGGGTCGATGGTGCGGGACGACCCGTCGGGGTAGTCCAGGGTGACCGTGCCGTCCGGGTTGAGCGTGGTGGTGCCGGACTCCCCGCCGATCCGGGAGCCGTCGGGCTGGCGCAGACCGTCGGGGACCGGAGCGTCCTGCGAGCCGGGGGAGCCGGAACCGAGGTCCGGCCCGTCGAGCCCGAGGTCCCGCATCTGCCGCTCCGCGCGCGCTTCCGCCTCCGCCTGCTTGGCTTCGGCTTCCCGCTCCTGCTCTTCCCGCTTGGCCTCCGCCTCGGCCTGCCGCTGCTCGGCGCGCTGTTCGGCCTCCGCTTGTTTGGCTTCGGCCTCCTTCTCCTTCTGCTCCTGCTTGGCCTCCTGCTCCGCCTGTTTGGCCTCGGCTTCCCGCTCCTTCTCCTCCTGCTTGGCCTGGTACTCGGACTCCGTCTGGATCCGCCGCTGCTCGGCCTCTTCTTGCTTGGCTTCTTGTTCGGCTTCTTTCTCGGCCTGCTTGCGTTCGGCTTCGGCCTGTTTCGCCTCGGCCTCGCGCTCCTTCTCCTCTTGCTTGGCTTCTTGTTCGGCTTCCTTTTCGGCCTGCTTGCGTTCGGCTTCGGCCTGCTTGGCCTCGGCCTCGCGCTCCTTCTCCTCTTGCTTGGCTTCCTGCTCGGCCTCCTTCTGCTCCTGCCGGGCTTCAGCCTCCTCCTGCTTGCGCTCCTGCTCCTTGCGCTGCCGGTCCTGCTCCGCACGGGTCTGATTCATCAACAGGACCTGCCGGTCCTGGGCCTCCTGCTGCAACCTCTCCTGCTTGGCCTCCTGCTCCGCCTGCTTGGCTTCGGCCTCCCTCTCCTTCTCCTCCTGCTTCGCCTCCTGCTCGGCCTGCTTCTGCTCGGCGCGCTGCTCTGCTTCGGCCTGCTTGGCTTCTTGTTCGGCTTCCTTCTCGGCCTGCTTGGCCTCCTGCTCCGCCTGCTTGGCTTCGGCCTCCCTCTCCTTCTCCTCCTGCTTGCGTTCGGCTTCGGCCTGCTTCGCCTCGGCTTCCCGTTCCTTCTCCTCCTGCTTGGCGTCCAGCTCCGCCTGCCTCTTGGCGGCGCGCTCCTCGGCCTCCCGCTGCCGCTGCTCGGCACGGGCCTCGGCCTCCCGCTGCCTGCGTTCGGCCTCCTCCTGCGCCCGGCGCGCCCTCTCCTCGGCTTCGCGCTGCTTGCGCTCGGCCTCTTCCTGGGCCAGCCGCATCTTCTCGTCCAACTCGCGCTGCTTGCGCTCGGCCTCCGCCTTCGCCGCGGCGGCAGCCGCCGCAGCGTCAGCCTTTGCCTTCGCCGCGTCGGCGCGGTCCCGGGCGGCCTGGTCCTTGGCGAGCTGATTGCTCAGGCTGATCGTCTCGGTGGTGATCTTCTCGGGGAACTTCTGGTCGTTGAGGGAGTTCTCGACGTCGATCAGGGCCTGCTTGCCGGCGGCGGACAGGACGTCCTGCACGGACTTCTGCCAGCGCCGGATCGCCTCCTCGCCGATCTTCTTCCAGGTCTCCTTCTCCTCCAACATCCCGTAGGGGCTGACCGCACCGGAGAAGCCGTCGTACTTGACGTAGTGGTAACCGCCGGTGCTCATGCCGCGGGCGCCGTAGGTCGCCTTGAAGCGGACCTTCTTGATGTTGTTGTGCCAGATGTGGTCGGTGACGTCCAACAGCACGTCGTGGAGCCAGCGCAGCGGGTTGCCGGTCAGGAGCTGCCAGGTGTCCCACTTGCCGTGGAGCTTGTCGGCGGCGTTCTTGACGTCACGCTGGAAGCGGCGCAGGTCGTTGCCGTAGGTGGAGTTGACGGTGCCGGAGACGGGGAACTGCTCGCTGTAGGACTCGTAGGTGCGCACCAGGGCGTGGATGAGGTCCTTGAAGACCCCGGCGGCCTGTCCCTTCCAGGCCGCCTCCTGCTTGCCGAGGTCGAACTCCCAGTCCTTCAGCTCCCGGGTACGGGCGGCGAAGAACTGCGCCACCCGGTCGAACGCCTGGGCGTTGCGGGCGAAGGAGTCCAGGTCCACCGCGTCCGCGTCCTTCACCGGAAGGTCGTTCCAACTGAAGTGCAGGGTGCTGCCGTGGTTCAGCAACTGCTCCAGGGCCTTGCCGCCGCCGTAGCTGTACTGGGCCAGGGCCTTGTTGCTCCAGGTCGTGTCCTTGCTCTGCCCCTGGAAGTCCTTGCCGAGCCCGCTCTTGAACTCGCCCCCGAGCACCACGCCGCCGGCGGGCGCGTCGTCCGTGCCCGCGGTGCCGAGGAGGGTGATCCGGGCCTTCTTCATCTTGACCTTGGTGCCCGTCGGGGCCTCTGCGATCGGCCCGCTCTTGCCCGAGTAGAACGGGACCACGAAGTCGGTGTTCTCCACCCGCCAGCCGGAGTTCTCGCTGCGCCAGCTCAGGTCGTTGACGGCGTCGAGCACCGCGTTGGAGGGCTCCCCGTCGTGGTCGGAGAACTCCACCCGCATCAGGGGGATCTTGTCGTTGCCCACCAGGGAGCCGAACAGGAGCTCCCGCTTGGGCATGACGTAACCGGTGAGCACCTGCACGGCGGTGTGCCAGTAGTCATCGACGGAGTCTGCGGGGTAGACGACGTTCTCGGCCACGAGGGGACTCTCCGGACGTGAAGACGGGGCGGGGCGAGTTGGGACGGGTGGGACGGGCGGTTGCGACCCGGCGAGCCGGGACGACGTCGAGGGCGGTGACGGTGCGGCGCGCGGTTACGACGTGGCGCGGTCGGCCGTCACTTGTCGTCGTCCTTGTCCTTGCCCCCGCCCCCACCGCTCTGTCCACCGTTCAGACGGGACTCCACGTCCTCGAAGACGTCCAGGAAGTCCTGGCCGTCGATGCCGACCAGATTGCCCGACTGGGCGCTGAAGAGCGTCTCGATGCTGGATTCCAGGTTCTCGCGGAGGTCCTTGAAGAGTCCGCCCTGTTCGCCGTAGATCTTGGTGAGCCGTTCGGCCGACTTGCCGATCGCCTGGTTGAGGGCGAGGCCCTTGCCGTGCAGGAACTCCTCCTTGAGCATCGGCCCGAGCATCAGCGGACGGGAGGCGCCGTAGGTGGCGAAGTCGCGTTCGCCGGAGTAGTCCGCGTCACCGATGAGCTTGCCCATGGAGGGGCCGAACGTCGGATCGTCCAGGGCGATCTTGCGCAGCTCCTCCTCGAACGGCTCGACCCGGTCGCGCTGGAAGGCCTGCAGGCCCGCCTTGTCCATGCTGAGCTTGCCGGTGTCCTTGTTCGGGTCCTTGTTCGGGTCTTCCTTCGCCATGGCGCGTCTCCTGAGGGTCGGGATGGTGCACGGCGGGCCGCCGGGCCGCGGCCCGCGGGCCGGGTCAGCGGCCGATCTTCACCGAGTCCCACATCTGGGTCAGGGACCGCTCGCTGTACTGGTAGTTCTCCGAGACGCTGGTCAGCAGCATGGAGTGCTTGGTGAGCAGCTCCTCCATCGCCTGGACCGCGCTGTTCCAGACCTGCTGCTTCTGGCTGTACACGTCCTTGTCGTCACCGATCCAGGAGTTCTTGAGCTCGTTGAGCTCGGCGTCCAGGTTGGTGAGGATGCTGTCGATCGCCTTGGTCTGGCTGATCATGTCGTCCGCGGCGTTGCTCATGTGCGAGTAGTCGACGTAGATGTAGCCGTCGGAGAAGTCCGTCATGTCGTGTCCTCGTCTCGCGTGCGTGCTGGGGTCTGGGGGAGTACGGGCCGTCGCGCGGGGATCAGCCGCGCAGCGCGTCGAAGACGGCGTCGGACTGCGCGTACTCCTGGTTGATCGAGTCGACCGCGGAGCCCTGCTGCTTGCCGTGCTCGACGAGGGTCTGGTTCAGCGTCTCGATCATGTCCTGGACGTTGACCAGGATGACGTCGGCCTTCTCCTCCCAGGCGGTGACGAGGTCCATGAACGCCTTGCCGTCGCTGCCCTTGTAGTGGGACATCAGGTTGTTCTTGGTGTTCTCCACGTCCTGGCGGCACTTGGTGATGCCGCTGAAGGCCATCTCCAGCGCCTGGACGCCGTTCCGGGTCGCCGACTCCTCAGACTGCTGCATTCCGTTGGCGGCCATGCCTCGCCCTCTCCATCGTTCGGTCCGGGAACCCGATGCTAGGAACTCCGGCTTGCACGACGGCCTTGCTTTCTTGCCGTCACCTTGCTTTTGCGTTGTCGCCCGCCGTCGACCTGCCGCGGCCCTCGGCTTCGAGGCCCGCGCCGACGGGCTGCGCGGTGCAGCGCGGGGCGGTGACCGAAGCCCGGCCCGCCTCGGCGGCCTCGGGCGACAGATCGGGCCCGGAGGGCAGCATCGCCAGCATCAGCGCGGGCATCTCGCCGGGCTTGACGTCCTGGTACCCGAGGGCCTGCACTGCCGCCGACGAGGCCAGCCGGTACTTCACTCCGGTCTCGGTGACCAGGTAGAGCGTGCCGCCGAGCTCACCGCCGCCCGCACCCACCAGCCGCACCAGGGAGCCGCGTCCCGGCCGTACGGCGACCCGGTCGACGGGCAGACAGGCGGCAGCCGCGACGCCCGCGGAGTGCTGGGCGAGCGGGCCGAGTTCGGCGGTGGGGGCCAGCGCCACGCCGAACCGGGTGCCCTCGCCGTCGGGGGTGACCAGCGCACAGGGAGTGCGGTCCCGGGGGACGCTCACCGCCTTCGGCGGGGTCTCCGGCGCCCGGCCGGGCCGCGCGGCCCGCCCCGCGTCCGGCGCCAGGTTGCCCTGCAGCGCGTCCGAGGTCAGGGCGGCGGGCGTCGGCGTCGCGCCGTCGTACGCCTTGGCACGGGTACGCGGATCGGCCAGCAGCAGGGCGAGTTCGGTGGCCGTCAGGGGAGCGAGGCCGTCGGCGCGCAGGACGTAGTGGCGCTCGTCGGCACCCGGCACGGCCAGCGTGAAGAGCTGCCCGACCGCGGTGGCACGGCCCCCCAGCTTCGGCCCCGGCTTCCCGGCGCCCTCGATGGCGGGGGCCGCGAGGTCGGGCCCGGCGGGCAGGGCGTTGAGGAAGGCCGCGGAGACCGGCACGGGCCGCACCGATGCGTAGCCCAGGGCCTCACCGGCGGTGGAGTCGCGGTCGATGCGCAGCCGGCTGCCCTGCCAGATCAGGTAGTCGCTGCCGTCGGGCCCGGCGACCAGCAGCCCCTGCGTGCGACCCAGCCGGTCGCCTGCGCCGTCCAAACCGATGGCGAGCGTGGTCACCGCCTTGGTGCCGCCCTCGCGCGGGGCCTCGGTGACGCACACCTGCCAGGGCGCCCCGGACAGGTCGCCCGCCGACGGCAGTTCGTCGGGGGCGCCCTCGATGCCGACGGGGGTGCCGCGCGGGGTGCCCTTGAGCGAGCCCGTGCTCACGGTGGTGGTGGAGAGCTTGGCGCCACCGAGCAGCTTCGCTGAGGCGTAGTTGCGCACCGGGCGCAACCGGCCGTCCAGATGGAGGTAGCGGGCGCCGGTGGCCTTGTCGACGATCAGGTCGCCGGAGGTCTTCCAGGAGTTCTGCTTGCCGGGGCTGACCAGGCCCACGACGAACGCCCCGACCGCCACCAGGACGGCGACGATGATGCCGATGGCTATCCCGCGGTTGGTGCGCCCCTGGGGGCTCTCCGGGGCGTCCGGGTCGGAGCGGAGCATGCCCGATGTGAGGCGGCCCATCAGGAACATGTGGGCCTGGACCTGGTCGCGCTTGTTCTGCATGGGTGGGTCGGTCCTTCGAGTCGGCGGTCCGGCGGTCGGCGAGCGGCGTTCGGTCGGCCTCGGTCGGCCAGCGGCGTTCGGTGGGCGTTCGGTCAGCCGTTCATGGCCCGTAGCCAGCCGTAGACGCCGAGCACCCACAGGGCCAGCGGGAGCATGCTGATGGCCATCGCGGAGTGCAGGATCTCGGCCGCCCGCCCCCAGTACGGCACCAGGCGCCGGCCGGGAACGGTCCAGGAGGCGATGGCGAGCGCGGCGGCGACCGCGGCGAGCCCGGCGACCAACAGCAGCCGCTGGACGGTGTCGGCGTGCACGGCCGTGCCGTGGACCAGCAGCGCCGCGCCCCAGACGCCGGCCGCGATCAGCGAGAGCCGCTGCAGGACGTTGCCGAGGGCCCGGCTGTGCAGGAACAGCAGCAGCGACAGCGCGAGCGACAGCAGCACGGTGGGCAGGGTGAACCGGTGCGCCAGACCGTACAGGCAGGCCGCGCAGACGGCGGCGGTGGCGGCGTACAGGCCGGTCATCCAGCCGTCGGCGACCACCGTGCGGGCGGCCACCGCGGACGGCGAGTGCGGCTCGATGCCCTCCTGGAGCTGCTCGGCGTTGGAGGGCAGCGGCGGCATCCGCAGCCCGGACAGCCGGAACGACATCGACGGCACGAACGCCCCGAACACCACCGCGGCCAGGGCGACCAGCCCGGCCGCATGGCCGGGCCCCAGGTCCGTGGTCATCATCAGGGCTCCCGCGAAGACCCCTGCGGAGGCCACCACCACCAGGGCCAGGAACAGCGCGGCGAACGCGGCGACGGCGGCCACGGCGAGCATCGCCCCGCCGGCAGCCGCGGCCCCCGCCGCCAACAGCCGGGCCCCGAGCACCTCCCACTGGTCGGGCCCGCCGAGGGAGCCGCCCGGCAGCAGCCAGCCGGCCAGCGTGAAGTACGGGACGGCGGCCAGACCGAGCGCCGCGCCCGCCTCCGCGTCGCCGACCGCACGGCTGGCGGACGCCGCGCCGCCCAGCAGCAACAGCCCGGTGGCCGCCGCGGCCACCGCGCGCAGCCCGCCGGAGGGTCCGGGCCAGGCGAGGACGGCGAGCCCGGCGGCCAGGGCGAGCACCAGCAGGCTCAGCAGGGTGCGACGCGAGGCCGGCGCGGTCCAGGCGAACGGCTGGGTCTCCATGGTCTGGGCGACGCCTTCGACGAGGTCGTCCAGGAGGACCTCCGGCAGGGCGTCGGTGTGCGGCCTGAGGTGGAGCGTCTCGCCGTTGAGCACGCCGAGCGACTCCAGGCTGGCGTCCTCGTCGAGCGGGGCTTCGCCCAGCCGCTGGAGCACCCAACCGCCGTGCTCCAGGCCCCGCTCGGCCAGGTCGTCGCCGGCGTACCGCACCAAAGTCGGCAGCAGGTCGGCGACCGGGACGTCAGCGGGGACCGCCAGATCGATGGCTTTGGCCGGAGCGCGTACGGTGACGCGGCACAATTCGGACGTGGTGCTGTCGGTCATGGGAGAACTCACGCTTCGTCGGGAGACCCCGTCAGGTCTCCAGAGGGTCGGTCGATCGTTGGACGTGTGCGTGGTCGGGCTGCACACTACTGGTGGAACCGGTTCCTCATTCCTCGCGAACGTCCGCACGAGTGAACCGTCAGGTGGATCGTAGACTGCCCGTGGCCGGTGGGTTCGCGCCCACGGGGTCGGCCGCGGCCATCCACACACTTCGTGGCGGTCTGTCCAACTCACCTGTTCCGTCCGCCTGTCCACCGTTTCGCGGGGCCCAGCCGGCGTCGCCCCGCCCCCGAGTCCCGCCGTGCCGCCACGCGGCGCCGGGAAGGAGAGCGCTCGTTGAGTACCGTCCTTTTCCGTCGGCCAGCTCGCAGACGCGGACCCGACATGCCGGACGGGGAGTTGAGCCTCCAAGAGCCCCCCGAGCTGCCGGAGGTCACCCCGGACAGCTCCGCGGTGTGGAACTACCTCCCGATGGCGCTGATGTCGGTCTCCATGGTGCTGATGTACATGCGCCCCGGCGGCTCCCGCAGCGGGGTGTTCATCTACTTGGCGCTGGGCATGATGGTGGTCTCCGCCGCCGCGATGGTGCTGGGCCAGTACGTGCGCCGCAGCAGCGAACGCAAGCAGCGGCTGAACGGTGAACGGCGTGACTACCTGCGCTATCTGCGCCAGGTACGGCGCAAGGCGCGCACCGCGGTCGCCGAGCAGCAAAAGGCCCTCGCCTGGCGGCACCCGGCACCGGAGACCCTGTGGTCGCTGGTGGGCACCAGCCGACTGTGGGAACGGCGTCCGACGGACGAGGACTTCGGCGAGGTGCGGGTCGCCGTCGGCGACCAGAAGCTGGGCCTGAAGCTGAACCCGCTCTCCACCAAACCGGTGGAGGACCTGGAACCGCTGAGCGCCCACGCGCTGCGCAGCTTCACCCGCGCCTACTCCACGGTGCCCCAGCAGCCGATCGCGGTGTACCTGCGCACCTGGGCACGCGTGCTGTTCCGCGGCGACCGGGCGGAGATCCGCGCGCTGGCCCGCGCCATGGTGTCGCAACTCGCCGTGGTGCACTCGCCCGAGGACGTGTGGATCGCGGTCTGCGCCGCCGACGACCGGCGCGCCGACTGGGAGTGGGTCAAGTGGCTGCCGCACAACCTGCACTGGTCCGAATCGGACGGCGCGGGCGCGGTGCGCATGGTGGTCACGTCGGTGAACGAACTCGACGAACTCCTCGGCCCCGAGTTCGCCGAGCGACCCCCCTTCGATCCGGAGGCCCGGATCGGCCGGGAGGAGCCGTATGTGATCGTCGTCCTCGACGGCGTCACGGTCCCCGGCGGACACCGGATGGACGGCCCCGGCTTCCGCAACTCGGTCCTCCTCGACCTGGACTCCGCGCTGACCTGGCGGCCAGGCCGGGTGACGCTCCGCTTCGACCTGACCGACGGGGCACTGCAGTTGGTCCGCACAGACCGGGACCGCAAGGAACAACTGGTTCCGCTGGGCCGGCCGGACGCGATGGGCACGTCGACCGCGGTCTCCCTCGCCAAGCGGCTCGCCCCCTACCGGATGGGGGTCGGCCGGGAAGCGAGCGAGCCGATGGCCGCCGACACCGAGCTGACCGCCCTGCTCGGCATCGCCGACCTGTACCGCCACGAACCCGGGGCCCTGTGGCGCCGGCGCACCCGCACCGAGCGGCTGCGGGTGCCGATCGCGGTCGGCCCCGGGGGCACCCCGGTGGAGCTCGACATCAAGGAGTCGGCACAGGGCGGCACCGGGCCGCACGGCATGCTCATCGGCGCCACCGGCTCCGGCAAGAGCGAACTGCTGCGCACCCTGGTGCTGGCCCTTGCGCTCACCAACTCGTCCGAGACGCTGAACTTCGTCCTGGTCGACTTCAAGGGCGGCGCGACCTTCCTGGGCCTCGACGAACTCCCGCACACCTCCGCGGTGATCACCAACCTGGCGGACGAGGTGGAGCTGGTGGCCCGCATGCAGGACGCCCTGCACGGCGAACTGATCCGCCGGCAGGAGCTGCTGCGGTCCGCGGGCAACTACACCTCGGCGCTGGAGTACGAGAAGGCCCGGGCGGACGGCGCGCCGCTCGCCCCGCTGCCCAGCCTGTTCGTGGTCGTCGACGAGTTCAGCGAGCTGCTGGCCGCGCACCGCGAGTTCATGGAGCTGTTCGTGATGATCGGACGGCTCGGACGCAGCCTCGGGGTGCACCTGCTGCTCGCCTCGCAACGGCTGGACGAGGGCCGGATGCACCAGTTGGAGTCCCACCTGTCGTACCGGATCGGGCTGCGGACCTTCTCGGCGATGGAGAGCCGCGGCGTGTTGGGCGTGCCGGACGCCTACGAGCTGCCGCCCACGCCGGGCAGCGGATTCATCAAGACCGGAGTGGAGGCGCTGACCCGGTTCCGCGCCGCCTACGTCTCCGGGCCCTACCGGCGGCGCAGTGGATCGGCGCACCAGGCGCGGGTGGCGAGCCAGGTGGTGCCGTGGACCGCGGGCTGGGTGGTGCCCCGGCAACTGCCCGAAGCACCGGCCGAGGAGACGAGGTCGGAGCGGCCTGAGGAGGAGAGCCAGTCGCTGCTGGCGGTGGCCGTGGAACGGATGCGGGACGCCGGGCCACCCGCCCACCAGGTGTGGCTGCCGCCGCTGAACGAGCCGTCCTCCCTGGACGAACTGCTCGCCCCGCTCGCCCCGCACCCGGAGTACGGGCTGACCAACACGGCACTGCGCGGGAAGCTCAGCGCGCCGGTCGGCATCGTCGACCGGCCCTTCGACCAGCGCCGCGACCCCCTGATCGTGGACCTGTCGGCCGCCGGCGGCCACGCGGGCATCGCGGGCGGCCCGCAGAGCGGCAAGTCGACGCTGCTGCGGACCCTGATCACCTCGCTGGCCCTCACCCACACGCCGCGCGAGGTCCAGTTCTACTGCCTGGACTTCGGCGGCGGCACCCTGGCAGGACTGGCCGGGCTGCCGCACGTCGCCGGAGTCGCGGCGCGGATGGACAAGGAGCGGGTGGGCCGGGTGATATCCGAGGTCACCTCGCTGCTGGCGCACCGCGAGCGGTTCTTCCTGGAGCAGGGCATCGACTCGATGGCGTCCTACCGACGGCGCCGGGCGGCCGGGGAGTTCCCCGAAGAGGCCCACGGTGACGTGTTCCTCGCGGTCGACGGCTGGTCCACCGTCCGCCAGGACTACGACCAGCACATCAGCACCTTCAACGCGCTGGCGGCGCGCGGCCTGAACTACGGCATCCACCTGCTGGTCACCACCTCCCGCTGGGTGGAGCTGACCGCGGCGGTGCGCGACCAGACGGGGACCCGGCTGGAGCTGCGGATGGGTGATCCGATGGACTCCACGATCGACGTGCGCAAGTCGGCCACGGTGCCGCGGGTGCCGGGCCGGGGCCTGACCCGCGACTCCAAGCTGCACTACCTGGCGGCGCTGCCCCGCATGGACGGCCGCACCGACGCCTCGGACCTCTCCGAAGGCGTGGCCGACCTGGTGGCACGGGTGAACGAGAGCTGGTCGGGCCCGC
The DNA here is from genome assembly GCF_040643215.1 of Streptomyces sp. NPDC047315. Classification (NCBI taxonomy): domain Bacteria; kingdom Bacillati; phylum Actinomycetota; class Actinomycetes; order Kitasatosporales; family Streptomycetaceae; genus Streptomyces; species Streptomyces sp. NPDC047315. The sequence goes on from NZ_JBEYTZ010000020.1 coordinate 84,762, forward strand.
CGGCGCCGCAGGTGCGGATGCTGCCCACGGTGCTGCCCGCCGCCGAGTTGCCCCCGGCCGAGGCCGACGGCCTGCGGATCGCCCTCGGCGTCGAGGAGGAGGGCATGGGCACGCTGTGGCACGACTTCTCGGCGACCCCGCACCTGATCGTCGTCGGCGACGCCGAGAGCGGCAAGACCAATCTGCTGCGACTGGCCGCGAAGGCGATCACCGACCGCTACAGCCCCGCCGAAGCGCGGATCATGGTGGTCGACTACCGACGCGAACTGGTCGAGGCCGTACCCGACTCCCACCGCCTGGGGCACGCGGTGTCCCTGGACGCCCTCAAGGAGCTGGTGGACGGCGCGGCACGAGCGGTCAAGACCCGCGTGCCGGGCGCGGACATCGCACCGTCCCGGATGCGCACGTGCGACTGGTGGACGGGACCGCGGCTGTTCGTCCTGGTCGACGACTACGACATGGTCGGCGGTGGCGGACCCCTGAACCAGCCCTTCGGCCCGCTGATGGACCATCTGGCGCTGGGGTACGAGGTGGGAATGCACCTGGTGGTGGCCCGCTCGGCGGCGGGCGCGGGACGCGGACTCAACGATCCGCTGCTGCGCCGCATGCTGGAGGTCAACACCCCCGGCATCCTGCTGTCCTGCCCGCCCACCGAGGGCTATGTGTTCGGCAACGTCAAGGGGCGCAACCTGATCCCCGGCCGCGGCACGCGGATCACCCGCCGCAAGAGCGTCGACGTCCAGACGGCGCTGGTCGACGAGGGGTCCTCGTGACGGTCTTCGCCGGGACGGTCTCCGTCCCCCGCGACGTGGCGGTGGCGACTCCAACGCCGCCGCCACGGCCCGGCAAGGCCGTGGCGGTGCGCCCGCTAGCGCGCCGGGCGCCAGCCGCGCGCCTTGCCGAGCGGCACGATGACCATCGCCGCACCCACCACCAGCACCAGGGCCAGGGCGCCGCCGCCGATCCACAGGGCGCGGTTCTTGGGGCCCTCGGCGGCGGAGGCGGGCAGCACCGCCGGCTCCGGGCTCTTCTCGGCCGGGGCCGGGTCCTTCGCGAGCAGCGCGGTCAGTCCGGCGTACACGTCGAGCCGGGGCGTGTGGTCGGGGTAGGCGGCCTCGGTCAGCCGGCGCGCCGTCGCGGCGGCGCTGAGGTCCGGGTGGTAGGCGCGCAGCAGCGCCGCCGCCCCGGCGACGTGCGCGGCGGCCAGCGAGGACCCGGAGCCGATGAAGTGGCCCGAGCCGCGCGCACCGATGCCGACCACGGCGCCGCCGGGGGCGGACAGGTCGGGCGAGAGCGCGGCGGGCGCGTCCTTGGACCGGCCGCCGTCCGGCCCGTGGTCGACCACCGACAGCACCTCGGGCAGCCGGGCCGGCCAATAGGCGCGGGCCCGGGTGTCGGGCCGGCCGTCGGCCCCCTTGGGCGCGACGTCCGGCACGGCGGGCGCCACCACGAGCACGTCCTTCTTGGTCGCGTGCGCCACCGCCGCGGTGAGCTCCCGGTCGTCCGAGTCGAGCACCTGCCCCACGTAGACGACCTGGGCGCCCTCGTCCACGGCGGTGCGGATGCCGCGCGCGATCAGCCCGGCTTCCGGGACGCCCTGACGGTCTGTGCCGCGCACGGCGAGGATGCGGGCCCCGGGGGCGACGCCGGTGACGGTGCCCTGCCCGGTGGGCGCGGCGGCGATCAGCCCCGCGGCGAAGCTGCCGTGCCCCACGCAGTCCTCACCCGCCCCGCCCACCGCGGTCACCCGGTCGGCGAGCGCGGGCACCCCGGTTCCGACTCCGGTGTCCACGACGGCTACCGTGACCCCGGCACCCCGGGTGAGCTGCCAGGACCGGGAGAGTTGGAGCGCCCGGTGGGTCCAGGGGCTACGCCCCGCGGTCTTGGTCGAGGCGGTCGCACAGGAGTCCCCGGCCGCCATCCGCAGACGCAGCGGCGGCAGGCTCTCGGGCCCGCCGCCGTCGGCACGCGCGGGCGGTGCCAACAGCAGGGTGGGTATCACGGCGACCGCCGCGAGGCTCATGACACGACGGCAACGGTCAATCGGCATGCGGGACATGCTAGGGCCTTTCTTATGGGTCGGGCTGGATCAGGGAGCGGGGTCTGGTGTCGTGGATCTTCCCCCTGTGCCCTGCGGGCACGGGGGGACCCCCAGCGGAGGAGGGAGTCGGCGCGGAGTGTCGGCGACCGACGACAACGCGGAGTGGGGGCACCTCCCGGGCCGAAGGCCCAGGGGGAGCGGCATCAGGGCACGCGAGCCCAGCAAGATCTGTAAGACGGGCCCTGGGCGACGCGAGGACGCGACCGGACGGGGCGAAGGCCCGTGCAGGACATTGGAGGGGCAAGCGTGTCACGGCAAGTACTGACGGTGGGTCAGGAGCAGTCGGACGAGTTCCGGACCATTGGCGAGGCGCTGGCCGCGGCGCGTACGGGAGCGGTCATCCAGGTCGGACCCGGCCGGTACGTCGAGAACCTCACCGTACGCACCCGGGTCACGGTCGTCGGCGAGGGCGATCCGGGATCGGTGGAGATCTGCCCGCGCCGCGGCACCGCCCTCACGCTCGTCGCGGACGCCGTGCTCCTCACCGATCTGGTGCTGCGCGGCGGTAGCGAGGACGTCGCGGTGGTGGACTCGCCGCGCGGCCAGATCGCACTCGACCGCTGCACCGTCATCGGCTCGGGCTGGACGGCGCTGCTCGCCCGGGAGACCGGATCGCTCGCGATGCGCGGCTGCCGGGTCACCAACCGGGAGGGCGCCGGGATCGTCGACACCTCCACCACCCCCAGCGTCATCGAGGACTGCGTCCTGGAGAACCTCGGCTCCTCCGCGGTGGTCCTCAGCGAGCAGGCCGGTTCCACCGTGCGCAACTGCCGGATCCGCGACGCCCGCGGCAACGGCGTCCTCGCCAACGGCGACGCCCAGGGCACCGTCGAGTCCTGCGAGATCAGCGGCACCGACAAGCCTGCCCTGGCGCTGGAGGGCAGCAGCACCACCCGCGTGCTGCACACCACCGTGCGGGACAGCGCCGTCGGCGTCCACCTGACCAGCGCCGCCCGCCCGGTCCTGGAGGACGTCACCGTCCTCGGCACCTCGGGCCCGGGCATCGCCCTGTCGGCGGGCGCGGACCCGCTGCTGCGCCGGTGCACCACCACCCGCACCAAGGGGCAGGGACTGGTGGTCACCGAGCGGTCCCGCGGCACCTTCGAAGACTGCGCCTTCGACGCGGCGGCCGGGCCGGCGATCCGCGTCACCGACGCCGGCTCGCCGACCTTCCTGCGCACGACGGTGCGCGACTGCACCGATGCGGAAGCAGCCGTACAGCTCGCCGAGGACTCCACCGCCGAGTTCGACCGCCTGGAGATCGTCGACCCGCGCGGCAGCGGCGTCTCGGTACGCTCCCGGGCCAAGCCGCTGCTGCGTCGCACCCTGATCACCGGGGCGGGACGGCACGGCGTGGAGGTGGGCGACGACGGCCGCGGCCGGCTGGAGTTCTGCGTCGTGGAGCGGGCCGCCCAGGCCGGCGTGCGGGTCGCCGACGGTGCGCAGGTCCAGTTCGACGACTGCGCGCTGCGCGCCAGCGGCGACGCCGCCGTCTCGGTGGGCCGGGAGGGCCTGGCCACCGTCCGCGACACCGAAGTGGAGGGCTGCGGCTCCTCCGGGCTGCTGGTGGAGGACGGCGGCGAGGCGGCGCTGACCCGGGTGCGGATCTCCGGGGCCGCGGCGCACGGCGTGCTGCTGGTCGCCGGCGCCCGCGCCGAACTGCGCGCCTGCGAGGTGTCCGGCAGCGTCGGCGACGGCGTCCGGGTGGACACCGCCGAGCCGGTGACGGTCCACGGCTGCACGGTGCGCGACAACCGGGGCGCCGGCCTGACCCAGACCCGGGCCGGTGACCGCCTCGAAGTGCTGGAGTTGACCAGTACGGAGAACGGGGCCCCGGACGCCTGGGGCGTGGACGCGGCGACCGGCGGCGCCCCGGGCGCCGTGGGCCAGCAGGACGACGGCCCGCAGGACCCGCTGCAGGAGTTGGAGGCGCTGATCGGCCTCGACGGCGTCAAGCACCAGGTGCGCACCCTGGTCAACCTCAACCAACTCGCCGAGCGTCGCAAGCGGTTGGGCATGCCGGTGCCGTCGATGAGCCGCCACCTGGTCTTCGCGGGCCCGCCCGGCACCGGCAAGACCACCGTGGCCCGGCTCTACGGCTCGATCCTGGCGCAGCTCGGCGTGCTGCCGGAGGGTCACCTGGTGGAGGTCTCCCGCGCCGACCTGGTGGCCCAGGTGATCGGCGGCACGGCGATCAAGACGACGGAGGCGTTCAAGAAGGCGATCGGCGGCGTCCTGTTCATCGACGAGGCGTACACCCTCACCTCGGGCGGCTCCTCGAACGACTTCGGCCGAGAAGCGGTGGACACCCTGCTGAAGCTGATGGAGGACCACCGGGACGAAGTGGCGGTCATCGCCGCCGGCTACTCCTCGGAGATGGACGACTTCCTCTCCTCCAACCCAGGTCTCGCCTCGCGCTTCACCCGCACCATCGAGTTCGACAACTACTCGATCGACGAGCTGGTGACGATCACGGAGACCATGTGCCGCTCCCACCAGTACGAGCTGGGCCCCGGCACCTCCCGGGCGCTCGCCGCGCACTACGAGACGATGGAGCGCGGCGCCGCCTTCGGCAACGGCCGGGCCGCGCGGCGGGTGTTCGAGGAGATGGTCGACCGCCAGGCGTTCCGGCTGGCCACGATGGACGAGCCGGCCGAGCGGGACCTGACGCTGCTGCTGCCCGAGGACGTCAGCGAGTCGACGTCGGCCCCGCAAAGGGAGGCGGAGGACCGGGAGGCGATGCTGGCCAAGCTGGACGACATGGTGGGGCTGCGCGCCGTCAAGCGCGAGGTGACCGACCTGGTCAGCCTGCTCACCACGGCCAAACAGCGCGAAGCGGCGGGCCTGCCCGTGCCCCGGATCAGCCAGCACCTGGTGTTCTCCGGCGCACCCGGCACCGGGAAGACGACGGTGGCCCGGCTCTACGCGGGCCTGCTGGCCTCGCTGGGAGTCCTCTCCCGCGGCCAACTGGTGGAGGTGGCCCGGGCGGACCTGGTCGGCCGCTACGTCGGCCACACCGCGCAGCTCACCAAGGAGGTGTTCCAAAGCGCCCTGGGCGGCGTCCTGTTCATCGACGAGGCGTACACCCTCACCCCCGAGGGCGCGGGCTCCGATTTCGGTCGGGAAGCGGTGGACACCCTGCTGAAGCTGATGGAGGACCACCGGGACGAAGTGGTGGTCATCGTCGCGGGCTACACCGAGGAGATGCGCGGCTTCCTCTCCTCCAACCCGGGCCTGGCCTCCCGCTTCTCCCGGTCCGTCGAGTTCGAGGACTACACCACCGACGAACTGCTCACCATCATGGGACGGCACGCCGAGGAGACCGGCTACACCTGCCCCGCCCCCACCTTGGAGGCGCTGCGCGTCCGCATCGACGCGACACCGCGGGGCCGTACGTTCGGCAACGCCCGACTGGCCCGCCAGTTGCTGGAGACGATGGTCACCCACCAGGCCCGCCGGCTCACCGCCGTCGCCCGCCCCACCGTGGACGACCTGCGCACGCTCCTGCCGGAGGACCTGCCGGCGGGGGAGTGGGGCGTGAGCGGCTGACGTCGGCGCGGTCACGTCCCGGCCAGGCGTGATCGCGCCGCAGGTGCGGACGTTCACCGCTCCTCGTCGAAGGCGGCGCAAATGCCGTGCCAGAAAAACTTAACACTGCTCATCCCTGTTGTAGCTCGCTAGCGTTGTGTGACGTCGTCAAAGCGGACCGCAAGGCAACAAGGTCCCGTTCCGTGCGTGTAAGGCGCAGCTCGCCCGCACTGTCCGCAGCCAAGTGCGGAAGGGCAAGACGGTCAGATGTGGTGTTCCGTACGGAAGCGGGTGCTGTGCGCGAAGCCTGTCGGTATCCCCTTTTCAGCGACATTCAGTAGTTCGCCATCGTCATTCCTGGAGGATTACGTGTCACGTAGCGCATCGCTGTCTGCCGCACTGGTGACCGTCGACCGCCTCACCGCACCTCGTCTTGGCCGAGCCCGTCTTCGGCCCGTTCGAAGGCGCCGGGATCGCCTTCGAACGCTTTGACGTCGCCCCGCTGCTGGTTCAGCGACGACGGCAACGTCCGCGTGTGGCCCGTGCAGAACAACGACGACAGCATGACTCGGACTGAACTCCCCGTCGGATGCTGCACGGCCAGCGCGTAAATCCTCCCCGCCACGCGAACGACACCGTCGTGGACTGTCTGCTCCCGTCCATGCCTGCTGCACCCCCCGGGGGCAACGCGCAGGCGTGACCTTTCGTCGCAGCCCACGCCTTGAGGCCGATCGGGCTGCCTCTCTCGCGTGCCCCGTCAAGGAGCCTGCTTCAGCCGTGGCGGCTTCAGGAGGAGTGCCCCCCACGACGGGGCGGCGCCATCACGTGCGCCCGCACGGAGCAGAGCCCCATTCGCAGCCAACCGAAGGGCCCCTTGTGTCGAACTGCCTCACGACGACCACGCCCACGACCCCATCCATACCCGCATCCGCACCCGTATGCGGGCCCGTAACAGCCAGCAGCCACACCCCGCAGCCGTACACGTCCAACTGCCGGCGGCTCCTGCACGAGGCCGATCACCTGCTGATCGGGGTGAGCCCGGGCAACGGCTACTTCAGCATCCCCACCCTCACCCGCATGTTCCGCTGGGCACACACCACCTTCCGGCAGGTGGACGTCATCGTCCCCGACCGCTCCCTGGCGTCCAACTACCGAGCCCAGGGCTATCCGGACAAGGCGGCGCACAAGAAGGCGCGGGCGGAGGTGTCCTGTGTCCGCAGGCGCATCCGCCGAGCCTGGGAGCGCAGCGAGATCCCCGAGGAGCACCAGCGCACCCACCTGCTGTCCGACCTCGCACGGTCCGACGCCTACGAGCGACTGCACCAGCGCGTCCGGGACGCGCTGACCACCGACGAACGGATCCACGCCGTCTGCCGGAACCTGTCCGCCCGTGCCGTCCCCGTGGCCGCAGCCGACTCCGCCGAGGACGGCGGCACGAACGCGTCGGCCACGGACACGGACGGCGACGCCACCGCCCTGGCCCTGGAGTACCTCATCGACGAGCTCCCGTTCTTCATGGACACCCCGAGCATCATCGGCGTCCCCTCGTCACTGGTCAGCTACCACGCGCCGGTGGGGTTCGCCGATCTGCTCTACACCGAGGACGGCCCCCTGCACGCCGCGCCGAACCAGGGCTTCATCCTCCTTGAGGACCACGCGACCCCACACTGACCGACCGCACCCCGCACCGGTCCCGCACCCTGCACTGGCCCCGCACCCCGTCAGGAGCGTCGCACCGTGACCATCGCACGAGACCCCCTCACCCTCACCTTCCCCTTCCACGACTGGAGCCAGGAGCTGTCACCGCACCACAAACGGCTGCGTGAAGCCGACGCACCGGCGTGCCCCGTCGTCTCCGAGTACACCGGGGACCAGTTGTGGCTCGTCACCCGGTACGCCACCGCGAAGCGGCTGCTGGAGGACCCGAGGTTCAGCTCGACCGCCGCGATGGCCCCCGGCGCTCCCCGCCAGGAGCCCGTGGAGCTGCGTGCCCCCGGCACGACCGGCGACGGAGTGTCGGTGCTGCGCCAAGCCGGCCTGCGCTCGGTCTTCACCGAAGGTCTCGGACCGCGTGCGGCCCGACGCCACGAGAAGTGGCTCCGCAACCGTGCCGACGCGCTGCTGCGCGACCTCACCGAGCACGAGGGCCCCCTCGACCTCGCGGCCGGCTTCGCACAGCCGCTGGCGGTGGCGATGACCTCCCGCGTCCTGCTCGGCGAACTCAAGCCCGAAGAGGCCGCGCTGCTCCGCGACCGGACCGACCTCGCCCTCCAGTTCTGCGGCGCGACCGCCGACGAGCAGCGCCAAGGTCTCATCGACATCCACCGGTTCTTCACCACCCACGCCCGCCGGCTTGCCGAAGGGCCCGGCGACCACCTGCTGAAGCGACTCGCCGAAGCCCCGGCCGAAGGCGGCCCGCTCGGCGACACCGCGCTGTCCGAGATCGCCGCGCTGCTGCTGATCGCCGGATACCCCACGTCCTCAGGTTTCCTGTGCGGCGCCCTGATCACCCTGCTGCGTCACCCGGAAGCCGTCGCGCGACTGCACCGCGACCCCGCGCTGATTCCGGACGCCGTCGAGGAACTCCTGCGCCACACACCCCTGTCGACCGGCGCCGCCAAGCGGATGGCCACCGAGGACGCGGACATCGACGGCGTGCCGATCCGGGCCGGAGAGGTCGCGATGGTCTCGCTGGAGGCCGCCAACCACGACCCCGACGCCTTCGACGACCCCGACAGCTTCATCCTCCAGCGACAGGGCCCGGGCCACCTCGGCTTCGGCCACGGCCCGAACTTCTGCCCCGGCAATCGCCTCGCCCGCTGCCTCGTCGACGCGATGGTGCGAGCGGTGGCCCACCGCCCCGGACTCCGCCTGACCGTGGGCCCCGAGGAGATCCCCTGGCACGAGGGACTCTTCTTCCGCCGCCCGAAGGCAATCCCAGCCTCCTGGTGACGGACGGGCACCGGTTCCGGTAGCTCTGAGCTAGGGGGCGAACTGGTACGCGCCCGCGTCGGGCCTTGTGCTGGACACGGGGTCCCCCGCGAGGTCCGTGGTGTACGCGACAGGTACACCACGGGCGATCGCGGGGCTGGCACCGGTCAGCCGGAGATCGGTGGCGGAGACGAAGGCCGGGTCGGCGTGGACGGACAGGGGACCGGGCTGGAACTGCGTTTGGGCGCCGAAGTGGACGCCCGCGTCCTCGTCCGCCCCGGTTCCGTCTTCGTAACCGGTCTTTCCGACCGCTTTGATGATGTTGTTGCGAAGGGTGAGGACAGTCGGTGCGCACCCCGCGTAGCAGACCCAGCCTTCGCTCCGCAGTCCGGTCAGGTTCACGGAGTTGTTGATCGCCTGAGTGCCGTTCACGGGACCCGTTTCGGTTCCCGCTCCCCGGGTGACCAGGAAGGTGCTGGCAGGGTGGACCGATGTGACGGCGTTGAAGGCGAAGGTGTTGCCGTCGGCGGTTCGGCCCGGCCCTCGGCCGAGTTCGGTGAAGGTGTTGTTGTCGCGGGCGGTGTTGTACTCGACCCGGTTGCGGTCGCCGTTGAAGACCTCGACTGCCGCGCCGTCGTGGCCGAAGTCGTAGCTCGTGGCGCGGGAGCCGGTGATCAGATTCCGCGTCACGACGTTGTCGTCCCCGTTCAGCAGGACACCGAAGGCGCCGGAGTCGTCGTAGCCGCCCGGGGTGTTGATGCTCATCTTGTTGTTGTCCGTGAGGGTGCTGTTCTGCAGGGTGTTGTGGTGGGCGTCAGGGAGGACGGATACGCCTGCGACGTTGTTGTCCGCCCATACCGAGGTCAGGACGTTGTGGCTGCCCTGGACCTCGAACCCCGCCCACAGGCAGTTGCTCGCGCGGATGGCGCCGATGCGCCAGTAGGAACCGGTGACGCGGACGCACTCGGGAACAGCGCCGCCGATGACGGGCGGCGAAGCCGGGTTGCCGCCGTACGCGGTGATGGTGATGGGTGCGGAAGGCGTGCCGCTGGCGGACAGCACCAGCGAACCCGTCCACGTCCGGCCGCGACGGAAGGCGACGGTGTCTCCGGGGAGCAGGGCCGCGGAGTTGACCCGGTCCAGGCTCTTCCACGAGGCAGCAGCGGTCGTTCCGCCGTTGCCGTCGTGGCCGGTCACGGCGTCCACGTAGTAGGTCGTCCCGCTCAAGCCTCTCGCCACCGCCGGGGTGGTGCGTCCTGAGGCGGTTGCTTGCCCGACGGCGAGCGTGGCGACGAGTAGCCCGGCGAGGGACAGCGCGAAGGAGAAACGGACGCGGGCGGTAGGGGCAGTCATCTTCATGGTGCCTCCGAAGTCCGGGGAGGTCATCTCGTCGGAGTCCCGCACCCCGACGACGCGGGCAGCCCGTGATTCAGGCGTCTGGCGAAGGCGGCCGACTGGGCTCAAAGCTGAACTCCTGGTCCTCGCCGCCGTCGCAGTCCTTCTGGGAGAGCTCGGCGCCGTTGTCCGTGTCAGCCTCTCCCCCGAGGGAGCCCAGACACAGGCTGGAGTGCAGGGGCCTCAGGCGGTACACATTTCCCTTTCCGGGCCGGGCCGACTCCATCGCAAATCGCTGATGAGTCGCCCCCTTGCAATCGAGCGGGGCCAGCAGCGCACCGGAGACCCTGTAGGCGAGATCCACGGTCAGGCATCCGACGCCGTTGTGAGGGTCGTGCCACTGGATCTGGTACACGCCCTCACTGACCCGTTCCAGATACATGGCAGGCTTCACTGATCGGCATGGACGCTGCACCGCGAGCGGCCGTTGCGTTTTGCCGTTGCGTTCGCGTCCTTCGCCGATGCACAGCCGCTGTTCCAGGACGTGCTGGGGTCGCATCTGGTACCAGCCAGCGGAGGGGAGGGATTCCACCGACGGGGTGTCGCGCTCCTCCGAGAGCATGGACGTCGTGCCGATCGCCACAATGACCGCAAGGACCACCGCACCGGCAACCGACAGCCACAGTCCACGGCGGCGCGTTCCGCCCCGGGGGCCGGAGCCGCCCGTTGCGGGAGCGCTGTGCCCCTCCGCGACGTCATCCACTGCCGATGCCCCCTGGCTGCCTTCCCCGGCCAGGACCGTCGCTGCGACTGCCTCCCGCACCTGCTGCCGGGCCCGCAGCCAGCAGGCGACCGCATCCTCGTCCAGACCCACGCCCCGCACCAAGGACGCGACCAACTCCGGCCGGGGCAGCGTGTCACGACGGAGCGCGGACGCAAGAGTGCTCGTCGGCAGCACCTCGCCAGCCGCCATGGCCTTGGCCGAGAGCTGGCGATAGGTAAGGCCCGACCAATCACGTAAGTCCCTGAGCGCCGCTACGTACTGCAGTACGGTCAGCTGACCGCTGGGACAGGCAGGATCATCTTCGCACCGATGGCTCACGCCAGAAGGATCGGAGCCTCGATGAGGTGCATCAAGACGACAATCCAGCCGTTCACCACATGTCCCGAAGAGCACATGCCGATCACTCGGTTCCAGCGGACTCGACGCCGGCTGATCATGGGGGTGTGCCCTTGGGGCACACTGCCATGATCAGGTGATGAGTGAGCGCATGGCGCCATCCTGGACGGCGGTCAGGGCCTTGCGTCAGGACGCGTCGCGTACGGTTCCGGTCACCACCGGTCCCTCCGAGGGGCCCAATAGCTCGCCAAGCGCAGCCGCAGGGTCTCCGCGGGCTCGCTGACGCCGTCGCCCACCGTGGGCACCTGGACCTCCACGCTCGTCTGTCCCGAGGGGATCTCGATGTCGAGCGCGGCGTGGTCGACCACGCGCGACAGCGGGCGCTGGGGCAGCGGCGACGCCGCGAAGCGGCTCTCCAACCACGGCGCCGGTACGTCCGTCGTGGACAACTCCGGTTCGCCGGTCGTCGTCAGTACCTCGAACCTCTTCGGCTCCTTCCACTCCTCCTGAGTGCTGATGCTCACTCCCCCAAAGAGCGGGGAGGGATACCCCCGGCGGTCGACGCGAGCGGCCTCGGTGGTGGATCAGGCTTGAACTCCGTTGCGCGAAGTGGGAGTTCCCGTGGATCGATGGGATCAGGCCGGGCGGGTCGCGGCATACGGGGCGGCGCTGGCACTGATGCCGTGTGGGCTGATCAAGGTGTCATGGGTGGTCGGATCACTCGTGGGGCTGCTGCCGGTCGGGACTGGATTCGGCAAGGTGGAGTGGGCGGTGCTGAACAGCGCGACGATCGGCATGGCAGGGGGCGGGATCACGGTCGCGTTCGCGCTCGTGAGGCCGTGGGGGATGCGCATACCGGCATGGCCGTTGGCCTTCTGCGCCTGGGTGGGGACGGGGTTCCTCGTCCCGGTGCTGCCGTACGCCGTTCTCAGCTCGCTGCTGGGTTCGGCGGACGACCATCGAGACGGCGGAAGCGACGCGGGCCCGTCGATGCCGGCCTGGGAGGCCGCGTTGGTTCAGATCGGGTTCGTGGGCATGGGGTTGGGTCTCGCCGTCGCGCTGCCCGTGTACGCACGACGGCGCTGGCCGGACGCGTTCGCCGGCCGCCTCGGAGACAGCGGAGCGGGCTCCCCGAAGACGCCGCCGTGGATGGCTGTGGTCGGCGGCGCTGTCGGCCTCAGCTGGCTGTACTGGGCGGCCGGCGGCACCACGGGCATCGCCCACCGCGGCGAGCGCACCCCGGACTGGCATGTGCTGTCCGGCGTCCTCGGGCTGTGGGCCTTGGTGGCTTCCGCCGCCACCTGGGCCGCCGTCCGAGGACGGCCCGCACGGGTTCCTCGATGGGGTCCGTTGGCGCTCGGCTGGCTCGGCTCGGGTTCGTTGTTCGCCTGGAGCGCCTGGAGCGCCTGGAAGCCCCCTAGGCGTCGGGGGTGTGCTGGTGGGGGTTGGTGCGTACGTGGCTACGTACTCCTTGCAGGCCGAACAGGATGAGGAGCTCGACCGCGCCGCCGTCGGCGCTGCCCAGCCAGTGGGGCAGGGACGTGTCGAATTCGGCTGCCTCACCGGGAGGGAGTGTGAGGTCGCGCTCGCCGATGACGAGCCGTAGGCGTCCGCTGAGCACGTAGAGCCATTCGAAGCCTTCGTGCGTCTGCGGGGTCGGTTCGAGTGGTTTCGGCAGCGCGGGAATGATCATCTTGAAGGCGTGGATCCCGCCCGGCCGCCGGGACAAGGGCACGAAGGTCATCCCGAACCGCTTGATCGGCTTGAGGTGGATCCGGGGGTCGCCGGTGCGCGGGGCGCCGACGAGGTCGTCCAGCGGGACGTCGTAGATACGAGCGAGGGGGAGCAGGAGTTCGAGGGTCGGTCGCCGTTGTCCGCTCTCCAGCCGGGACAGCGTGCTCTCCGACACGCCGGTCGTCGCCGCGAGGTGGGCGAGGGTGATGCCGCGGTCTCGACGGAGCCCACGGAGGCGGGGGCCCACCGCGTCGAGCACGTCGTCGTCGGTCATGGGGTCCATGAGGCCCATCTTGCCGTAACCGCAAGATTCCGTGCCAGCCGTGCGGTGCCTGGTGAGACTCGGCAGGACCGGCCGTCGCGCAAGCCACGTGGACATCCTCCGGGACTCGTCGACGGCTCGACCGGCCGCTGATCCACCTCCTCCAGGACGGGAACACATGATCACAGCACCAAGGCTGCAGCCGCGCCGCTTCCTCCGTCCCGCGCACACGGTGACCACCGTCCTCCTCGCCCTCCTGCTGACGATCGGCACCGCCGCCTGTGCCGCGCCGACGGCCGACAACGACGTTCCCGCCCATGCCGCCGTCACCCAGGACGATCCCCGGTTCGCGAACACCTTTGAGCACGAGTTCGCGGACGTCGACGGCGTCCGCATGCACTACGTGACCGGCGGCAGCGGCTCGCCGGTCGTCCTGCTCCACGGTTGGCCGCAGACCTGGTACGGCTGGTGGCCGATCATGCCCGAACTCGCCAAGCACCACACCGTCTACGCCGTGGACCTCCCCGGGCTGGGCGACAGCACGGGTAAGCCGACCGGCTACGACAAGGCCACGCTGGCGCGGTACGTGCACAAGCTGATCGCCGAACAGCTCGGGGTGCGCGACGCCCGTGTCATCGGGCACGACTTCGGCGCCGCGGTGGCCTTCCAGTACGCCAGCCAGTTCCCCGACGACACCGCCCGCCTCGGCTACCTCGACCTGCCGCTGCCGGGGCCCGCCATCGACGCACCCACCTACCGATCACTGAGCTGGCACATCGCCTTCCACTCCCAGCGACGGGTTCCGGAGGCGGTCGTCAGCGACGACGTCCGCGATTACCTGGCGCTGTTCTACCCCCAAGTGTCGTTCGGTGGCACCGCGTTCGGCGGCACGTCCGACCGATCCCCCTTCACCGACGCCGAAGTCAACGAGTACGCACGGACCTACAGCCGGCCCACGGCCCTGTCGGGCGGCTTCGAGCTCTACCGAGCCCTCGACAAGGACGTCCGCGACACCGTCGCGGCAGCACCGACGAAAGTCCCGGCCCTGCTCATGACCGCCCAAGGACAACTCGACGCGATCCGCGGCACGGTGGCCCCACGCATGACCAACATCGTGCAGGCGGTGGACGTGCCGAAGGCCGGCCACTGGCTCGTCGAGGAGAATCCCCGGTTCGTCACGACCGAGTTGCTGCGCTTCCTCGACGGATGACCGCGCCACCCGGGCGGAAGGCCCCCACAACCGGTCGTCACCATCTCGTTCGCTTACTGACCACGTTCTCGCCCGCGTCCACTCCAAGGAGCACCCTGTTATGCACTCATACGATGTCACCGTGACCACGAGCGCTCCGCCCGAAGTCGTTTGGAAGCTGCTGGTCGATGCCGCGAGCTGGCCGCTGTGGTCCAAGGTGGACAGCCTGGACACGGCACGGTCGAGCGGCCTCGACCCGGACGGCGACGACGGCGTCGGCGCCGTCCGGGCGTTCCGCACGGGCCGCACCGTGACCGGGGAGCGACTGACCGAGAAGGTCGAACATCGCCTCCTCGCCTACGAGGACGCGTTCATCGCGTCGATGCACAACTATCGCGCCCGCATCGAACTCACCCCGACGGCGACCTCAGGCACCGTCATCCATTGGCACGGCGAATACGACACGAGTTGGCTGATGGGTTGGATCATGCCGCGCTACCTCCAGAAGTTCATGCAGGGCATGGCGGAAGGACTCGCCCGCTACGCCGAAGAGCACAAGCCTGCTCCGTGACGCCTGTGTGATGTTGCCTACGGAGCGCCGTCGCGCGGCAGCGGTCCCCACACGAGTGCCCCTTGGTGTAGCCCGGGGGGGCATCGCCCGTGAGCGGACCGATGCCTCGGGTGAGGGCTTCGGCCAGGGCGCGGAGGAACTCGGCGAGGGTTCGCTGGCGGTTGGTTGGGGTGGTGGTTGGCTTGCTTACGGTTTGCGGCCGATCGCTCCCCAGCCTGCTCGTTTGGTCGCGGTGCCGGTGGTGGAGTCCGGTCGCCAGTTCGGCCACGACACCAGCCCTGGTTCGATCAGGTCCAGTCCGTCGAAGAAGCGGGCGATCTGCTCGGGTGGACGCAGGATGTAGGGGATGGCGCCGGTCGCGTTGTACGCGTCCTGGGCTGCGATGTGTTCGGGTCCGTCGGCTGTGCAGTGGCTGAGGGCCAGGTGGCTTCCGGAGGGTAATTGCTGGACGAGCCGGTCGATCAGCCCGAGTGCTTCGTCGAAGTCGACGATGTGTCCCAGGACGTCGCAACAGACCAGGGCGACGGGCTGGGTCAGATCCAGTGTCACGGCCGCTCCTGCGAGGACCTTCTCCGTGTCCTGCATGTCGGATTCGACGTAGTGGGTGGCTCCTTCGGGCGTGCTGTCGAGGAGTGCGTCGACATGTCGGATGACGACGGGGTCGTGGTCGACGTAGACGATGCGGGCGTCGGGCGCGATGCGCTGGGCCACCTCGTGGGTGTTGTCGACCGTTGGTAGACCGGCTCCCAGGTCGAGGAATTGGCGCATTCCTGCCTCTCCTGCGAGATAGGCGATCATGCGCCGCAGGAAGTGCCGGGACTCCTGCGCGAAGGCGCGGGACGGAGGGAACGTCCTTTCGTAGGCTTCTCCGGCTATCTGGTCGGCGGCGTAGTTGTCCTTCCCGCCGAGCCAGTAGTTCCAGACGCGGGCGGAGTGGGCGACAGAAGTGTCGATGCGTCGCCGAGGGCTGTTGTCCGTCATGGGTCCTCCGAGAGGGAGAAGGAGCGACACTCGGGCCACCGGGGGCCCGTCGGGATCAACAGCATGCGGCAGGCACCACGGTGACGGTGTCGTTCCAGACACATCGCCCCCACCAGGCATGCGCCCTCCCAGGACACACCGCAACGCCAACCACCCCGCCGGTGGCGGCCCGGAGGCTCACCCGGGGGATAACCCCCTTCGTCTTTGGGGGAGCATCGGATCGCGCGCCCCCGTCCGCCGAAACTAGCGTCTCGGCCATGGCCTCGACTCTCCACTTCGCCACGGCGCTTGGCGTCGCCACACTGCTCGCCGCCCACGTGACCACTGCCGCCGCCCACCCGGCGACGCCGTCCCCCGCGGAACGGCTGAAGCAGGACGCCGCAGCGATCCACGCTCTCGGCGTCAGCGGGGTGCAGGCCCGCATGCTCACGCCCACCGGCCGCCACCACGTCGCCACCAGCGGCACCGCCGACCTGAGGACCGGCCGCCCGGTCCGCCCCGACGGCTACTTCCGCATGGCCAGCACGTCCAAGACCCTCATCGCCACCGTCGTCCTCCAACTGGAGGCCGAGCGCCGGCTGTCCCTGGACGACACGGTGGACCAGTGGCTGCCGGGAGTGGTCCGGGGCAACGGCAACGACGGCAGCAAGATCACGATCCGGCACCTGCTCCAGCACACCAGCGGCATCCACGACGACCTCCCGGGCTACACCACCCCCGAGGAGTACTACCAGCAGCGCTACGACCTCCACACCCCCGAACAACTCGTCGCCCGCGCCATGGCCCACGCACCGGACTTCCCGCCCGGCGAACGCTGGAAGTACTCCAACACCGGATACGTCCTCCTCGGCATGCTCATCGAGAAGGCCACCGGGCGCCCCGCCCACCAGCAGATCGAAGACCGCGTCCTGCGCCCGCTCGACCTCGACCAAACCCATTGGATGGGCACTTCCCCGACCCTGCCCCACCCACATGCCCGGGCGTACCAACTCTTCGGCCCCGGCTCCCGGGTGGACGTCACCCGCCAGATTCCGGTGGCCCCCGAGAAGCTGTCGTGGGTCACCACCACGCGGGACGTGAACGACCTCTTCCGCGCACTGCTCTCCGGCCGCCTGCTCCCGGCCCGGCAGTTGGCCGAGATGAAACGGACCGTCCCCGTCGACAAGGAGACCGAGCAGATGTGGCCCGGCGGCCGATACGGCCTCGGCCTGGTCGAGCGCCCCCTGACCTGTGGCGGAACATACTGGAGCCACGAGGGCGGGGACGGCGGCTACGTCACCCTCAACGGAGTCACCGAAGACGGCAGGCAAAGCGCCGTGGTCTCCATGTCCGAAGCGCGCGGCGACACCCTTGAGCACATCCTGGAGCAGGAGAACGCGGCGAGCGCCCTGATCGACAACGCGCTCTGCGCCCGGTGAGCGGTCCCAGCGGCGTGACTGCCCCCGCGAGAGGCTCGTCAGAAGTCCGGGCGGCCCGTCAGGCGATCCAGACGAGGAGCCCCTGCCTCAGACGGGCCGTCGTCTGGAAGAAGGCTTGGAGATCCTGGTACGCGAGCGCCGCGTCGTCCAGCCGTCCCTCCGGGTCCGAACCGGAGTACGGGTAGATCCCCGCATCCGCGAGCTCAGCCGGTGCGACTCCCTCGACGAGCCCCTCCGGGGTGATCGCAGCCATCGCCCGGGCAGCTGCCTGCACCTGCTCCGGGCTGATGGCGCGAGGCGGGCCGTACCCCCAGTCGTCCGCGCCGGGAAGCTCTTCCTCGCCGTGCACCACGTTCACCTCGACCCCACGGAGCTTGAGCAGGTACTCCAGTGCGTGCCACATCTTCCCGGTGCTGTGGAGACGGCCGCCGGCGACGGGCGTGCCGTCGCCCGGAACCGCCGCCAGGTGTTCCTCGACGAAGTCCCAGGCCCAGTCGGGGTCCTGGATCGCCCGCTCCAGCTCCGCGGGGGCGAGGCGGGCGTACTGTCCAAACATGCTCATGGCCGGATCGTAGGCGCCGCCACTGACAACGCGTCGAGCAACCCCCTCCGGGCTAGGACGACGCGTTCATCTCGTCCATGCACAACTACCGCGCGCGCATCGAGCGCACCCGGCCACCGGCCTCCAGCCGTGCGCCTGCAGGGTCGGGGCTCGGGTTTATCTCGCTGCAATGTTCTGTGCGGTTGGCTTCGGCGCATGAAGTCTGCATCGAAGTGGAGAGCAGGAGCAGGAGCAGGGCGTCGTCTTCGGGCGCGGCTGGTCGCAGGGGTCGGAGTGGCGGTGGTGATGGCTTCGGCGGCGCCCGCGTCGGCCATCAGCGGCGGCGAACAGGCCACCGAGGTGTATCCGTTCATGGCGTCGTTGCAGGAACGCGCCGATGGCGAGCACTTCTGCGGCGGCACGCTCATCCATCCACAGTGGATCGTCACCGCCAAGCACTGCCTGGTGGACGCCGACGGAACCCGCAAGGACCCCAGGGCCGTCCAGGTGCGGCTGGGCAGCAACAACCGCACCCAGGGAGGCGAGGTCCGTCGTGCGGTGCGGTTCGAGACCACGCCGGGAGCCGATATCTCCGGGCAGGAAGTGGCGCTGATCAAGCTCGACTCCCGAGCCAAAGCCGCCCCCGCGGCGCTGCCCCGGAGCGAACTGACCCCCGGCGATGCGGTGCGCACGATCGGCTGGGGCGACCATGAGATCCCGGAGCCGGGCGAACCCTGGCCGCCGTTCCCGACCCTGCTGCGACAGCTCGACACCCACATCACCACCCCAGAGCGCTGCAAGGGGTTCAGCGGCGAGCCGATGGCCCCGAACGAACTGTGCGCGGCTGCCCTGCCCGGCAAGGGCAAGTGGCCGCAGACCACCCGCGCCGGCGATTCCGGCGGCCCGCTGCTGACCGAGGACGACGGTACCTGGACCGTGCACGGAGTAGTCTCGCGCGGCACGTCTCCGCAGCAGAACTCCATCTTCGGATCCACCCACGACGCACGTCGGTGGATCGCTCGCGTCATGACCCGGTGCTGACCACCAAGGTCCGTCAGACCTGCGACGGCCGGGGACTGACCCCGGACCGTCGTCGTCACACCGAACAACGTCGACGACTCCACCGTCGCTACGACGAACGGGCCCACCGCAACCGCGCCAGTGATCGCGTGCGACAGGGCCTCGCCATGCCGATGCAGCCTCTACTAGCCTCCGGCCATGACCACGAGGAGCAAGGGAGCCCTACGCCACCGCCCCCTCTACGCCACGCTGTTATCCGTCATGGCCTTGGTGACCACGGCGCTTACCGCACCGTCCGCCGTCGCGGCCCCGGTCGCGGCGGCGGCGAGGCCGGGGACTTGCGAGGAGAGCGGGAACTACGAGGTCTGCTTCACCTACGCCGACAACGGAACCCCCGACGATCTCATCGCCCGCAAGATCAAGGCCAAGATCGACGCAACCGCCACCACCCCGGGTCCCGACGACTACATCCGGGTCGCCATGTACATGTGGCGGGTCGACGGTCAGGGAGATGAGATCGCTTCCTCGCTGATCCGGGCCGCCCAGAACGGCGTCAGCGTCCGGGTGGTCCTCGGCGGCGAGAACACCACGATCAAGAACCGGTTCACGGCTGCCGGCATCGACGTCCAGGAGTGCGTCAACGCCTGCACCGGCGAGACCGGCTCGATGCACAACAAGTTCTTCCTGATCCAGAAGGGCACCACCAAGCTGGTGCTCCAGACCTCCACCAACCTCACCGACAGCCAGATGAAGCACGCGCAGAACCTGCTCATCAGCCGGGACGACCCCGAACTGTTCTCGCACTACGTCAACTACTGGCGCCGGCTGTACGACCGGGACTGGACCTGGGGCGGCGTGACCTGGGGCGAGGAGCAGCGGGCCCGGGCCGGCACCAACGATCTGTCCCGCGCCTACTTCTACCCCATGCCGACCAAGACCCCGCTGGTCGGCGTCCTCCAGAACGTCACCGCCTGCGCGGCCGGCAACGACCGCGTCTGGCTGGAGGCCAGCCTCTTCGACAGCAGCAGCTTCTCCGCCGAGGTGGCCAGGGAGCTGAACCGGCTGCGCGGGATCGGCTGCGACGTCAAGGTCGTCCTCCAGAAGGAGCCCGGCCGCGCCCAGCTGGAGAACCACGGATTCCCCACGAGCCGGATCCAATGCGACGGCCAGCATCACAACAAGCTCCTGCTGATCGACGCGTTCTACGCCAGCCAGTGGCGCAAGGCCGTGTTCGTCGGCTCGTACAACATCACCCAGAACTCGCTCCGCAACTCCAACGACACCATGCTGCGGATCATCAACGGATGGGTCGTCAACCGCTACATCAACCAGTTCCAGGAGCTGTGGACGAACCCCCGCGCCTGCGACGCCACGTAGGCCACTTTCGGGTGACGTTCGCCTGTGGTGGTGCTTCCCGGCCGCGTGAGAGCGGTGTCAG
This sequence comes from Streptomyces sp. NPDC047315, assembly GCF_040643215.1. Taxonomy (NCBI): domain Bacteria; kingdom Bacillati; phylum Actinomycetota; class Actinomycetes; order Kitasatosporales; family Streptomycetaceae; genus Streptomyces; species Streptomyces sp. NPDC047315. Next base: position 104,931 of record NZ_JBEYTZ010000020.1, read on the forward strand.
CCTCAGAGGCCGCGCACGATCTGGACCGCCGTGACCGTGGTCACGGAGTCGGACACGTAGTACTGCACGATCGAGCCCGCGACGGTGGCCTGCCTTCGGTGTTCCTCCTGGCCGCGGCGGACGGGGCTGGAGCCGTGGCCGTACGGCTCCTGCCCCAGGCTGCGCCGCATCGCCGTGTCGAAGCGCTTCCGATAGTCGCTGTCCATTCCGGCGTGGACCTTCTCGGCCTGCCCGGCGTACTGGATCCGGTACGCGGCCACGTCAGGCCACCGCCTCGTCGCCGTGCCCACCCGCGGTGGGCCGGAGCTGGGCCACGACGGCGTCGGTCTCCGCCGCGACCTCGGCGGGGGTGGCGTGCTGGAGGATCGTGAAGGGGAGCTGGTGCGCCGGGGTGGAGGCGACCTCGGCGTCGAACGCGGCCCGCCGGGTGCCGTCGAGGCGTTCGTGGACGCCGGCGATGGTGGCGGGGACCTCCACGGTGCCCTGGCCGGTGTAGGGGATGAACCAGACCGGAGAGTCACCGTCGATCTCGGGCAGGTGAACCTGCTCGCCGGTCTCGTCCGTGACGCCGGTGAAGTCCCCCTCCATCAGCCGCGCCATGGTGTCTGGGTCCCGTTGCCGGACGGCGGGCGGCAGCCCCGCGTCGAGAACAATAAAGACCAGGCGCTGCCCCGGGGTTCGTTCGAGCCTCTCCTCAAACGCGGGCAGTTCCCCGGGGTCTAGGCGGGCCCGAACCCCAGCCGGGGTCGAGGGCACCCTGACCGTGCCCCCTGCCAGGGGAATGCTCCAGAACGGCTCCGTCTCCATGGTCCTCTCCCTGACGGCCAGTGCTACGGCGAAGAAGCCGCAGGAGCCACCGTAACGATGGCCATCGGCCCAGGAGGAGCCGAACCGGTCTTCCTCCACGCGATCGTGTGCGCGTCCACGCCTTGCGGCGCGCTCAGCCTTCTCGTCAGAGCAGGTTGAGGCCCTGCAGTCCGCCTGCGGCCTGCAGGACCAGGAACTCGGGGCTACGCGGGTCGCGCGGACCGTCTGCGGGCGGGGCATAGAAGGGCGCGGGCCAGGAGTACGACACCGCGGCGGTTCCGACGCCGGCCACTGCGCGGCCCCCATCGATGATGTTCCAACCGGCTTCGTAGCCTCCCGGCGCAGCATGTGGTCGGAGGGCACGTAGCAATCGGTGCCGTTGCTGTGGGCCATCACCCGCAGTGCCCCGGGAAAACGCTGCTTCATCGCGAGGTGGTAGCGGCTGACCACCTCGTGGTTCATGGTGAGGATGGTCAGGCCGCCCAGGGGCCACCGCTGGAGCCACATCGGCACGAACATCGGCAGCCGTTCGGGGTGGATGAGGGGAAGCATCCGCTCGGCGTGCCGGGCCGCCGCTCCTTCCCCGTCCGGCTTGTCCATCCAATCTGTGCAGCGCCTTTGGCAGATGTCACGCAGCGCCTGCAGTCCGGGGTCGCTGTTGTCCAGGGCGAGAGGCAGGGCGACGCGCGCCAGCTGGCAGGAGATGCCACCGGTCACCGGGAGATGGGCGCGGTTGCGGACGATGGCGGTGATCGCGTGCGCCAGGCGTGTTCCGGCCATGCCCGGATCGACCTCGGGGTTGAGGCCCCCTGCCGTGCCCTGGAAGAACAGTGTCGGTGCGCCCAGGGCTTGTTGGACGCGTTCGGCGGCGTGACCGCAGTAGTCGGCGCTGACCCGATAGCGCTCGCGGCTCCTTAATCCATCGCCGCCGTCGCGGACGGGGTGGCAGGAGTGTCCGGCCAGGACGGCGAAGGGCGCTCCCGTGACGGCGTTGCGTGCGACGAGGACCGGGGTCTCCGTCGGCTGGTCCGCCACCTTGCCCCCGGGTTCGCCGTCGCCGGGCTCGTGCCGCCGGGAACCGTCTGCCAGTACTGGACGAGTCGCCCGGCGCTGTCGGAGCCGAAGACCGACATCGTGCCGTTCCAGGCCACGGCGGCGGCCAGTTGGCCTGACATGGCCGGGCCTGGGATCTGCACCACGGGCGTCCAGACGTCGGCGGGGTTGACCTGCCAGGTGTGGAACAGTGCGCCGTTGTGAAGCGTGAACAGCACCTTCACGGTCGACGTCTCCTGCAAGGTTCGCGAAGAGGTCACCAACACCGCCACCGTCACCGGAGGCGGTGACCCAGCCACCCACACCGCCACCGACCCCACCACCGTCAAACACAACAAGCACGGCTGCCACCACAAGTAACGGCAGGACAGCAGAGGGGCCCGCGAGGACGAACCGCGGGCTCCGTCTCCGTTGCGGCCCGCACGTCAACAGCCAGTTCGCTCAGCCACCACGTCCCTCGACACGAGGGTGCCGGGCGCCGACTCAGTGAGCGATCGGCCGCCGTCACTTGTCGTCCTGTGGCCACCAGACACCACCGCATCGCTGCTGAACACGGTGATGCGCCAGCTCACGGCGAACGGCCATAGACTTCACCGAGGCGGGAGGTCTGTCATCAGGACTTCCGGGTAGGCGGGGCTGGAAGCCGTAGGCGTCCGGCTCCTGGGCGGGCGGCGGTCGATCCCCCGGGAGGGCACGTGGCGAAGAAGGACCGGACGGACGCGTCGAGGGAGAAGGACCGCGAGAAGTGGCTGGCTCGTTTCCAGGTACGGCTGGCCATGCAGCCGGGAGTGGACCGAGCAGTGGTGCTCCAGGCGGTCAAGGAAGTCACGACACACTGCGCGGATACGGGAGAGGACCCGCGGACTGCGTTCGGCGACCCGGACGCCTATGCCGTGCAGGCTGCGGCCCGACTGGTGCCGGCGGACCGGGCAGCGCGCGCGAGGCAGCACGGTGCTGTAGTGGACACGCTCGGTTCCGTGCTGAAGAGGGCTCGGGACGTCTCTGGTCTGTGACCGGCTGAAGCGACGCCCGCCACGGCTCGGCGCCGCACGGGTGGTGACGTAACCAATTGGCCTGGACTCGCTCGCGCATCCGCCGTTCGACTACGGGGTCTGGCCGGCTCGAAGCGGGCAGAACGGGCCGTCAGCCGCCCTCGCGCCGCCGCACCCACCAGGAGTGCCGAGGTGCGGTGGCCGCGTTCACGGCCCACCCCAAGGTCGCCGGCGCCTCCTCCAGGCGAGTGGTGTTCTCCACGCTCCGCCGTCGGTCGCCGGATGACAGGACGACTTCCCAGAGTGGCTGAGGGTTGGGCCAAGCGGTGGCCGAAGCGTTGGCCAGCAAGCCGGACACGCAGCTGCACCGGGAGCACTGCCGAAGGTGTGAACCCTCTTCCGCGGTGAACGCCTGTCTCCGTTGACCGGACCCCAGGGGACCCTATGGGCAAGCCGCCTGCCGCTGCCGACACCTCTCTCTTCGGCGTGAACGACGCCTGACGGTGCGGGCCATCACTGTGGGCCGGCGTCGATATCCTCGCGGACGTGATCTATGAGGGAACGATAGGTATGGATGAGGGCGCTCCGACAACGGCGCGCCTCCGCGATGTACTCGACCGTGCTGGGCGTGTCGTGATCGCCGAGGGACCTCCTGACGAGGCGGACTCCGCCAGCGTGGCGCGGATCATGGTGACCGGTGCTGAGATCGCAGACCTGGCCCAGGTGTTGGCCATCGTGGATGGCGGTACCGGCGACCGGTGCCTGTGCAACGGCTGGCCGACGATCATGGTGCACGACGTCAAGGGGGAACTGATCGCCTGCTGGACGCTGCACCATCAATCCGGTCTGCGAGGCATCGGTGACTGCGATGCCGAACTTCAGGATGGTCTGGCACTCACCGAGTGGCTGGCGGAGCGCGGCCTGACCGGATCACGGGAGGTTCAGGCAGAGCTGGCGGTGCAGGAGGCCGAGGAGGACCGGCGCCGACTGCGTTGGCTCCAGGCCGCACCCGCCGGGTTGCGCGACGCGGCCATGGACGTATCCAACCCGCCGGGGCGGGACCGGGAAGCCTGGTCGGATCGGCTTCGCGAGGCCAAGGCACGGCTCGCCAAGCTCGTCCGAGACGGCTGTCCCGACGGGATCGAGCGGATCCGTGCCCTGCTGGCATGGGCCGGGGTTTCCGCCAGGGAGTCCACTGGCGGCCTGAAGTGGTACGACCTGGTGGTCGAGGAGCTACTGCTCGCCGAGGATCCCGACCTCGTCCTCGCCTCGCTCGCCACGGGCTCGCCGAGCCCGGCTCAGCTCGACGGCGCGGCCCAACTCTTCGGGTCCCTCGAATGGACCGGAGCGCACGGCACGGACCTGCCCGAGCCGCTGCGGTCGATGCTGATCAGGCACATCCAGGCAGACGGCACCGACCCCATGAGGTTCAGGATGCGCCACGGCTCCTACGGTGCCGAGCGAACTGCCTGACCGGACTGTGCTGCTTTTGGACGGATCCCCGCCAACTCCTGTGTCACGGGCAGCGACCACGGGCCGCGGCCCCTCGCTGTTCTGGTATAGCAGCGGAATCCCGTCGTCCTCGATCCAAGTGCAGTACCTAAGGGCTGTCCCGTAATCCCTGGCGGGCGCGCGACGACAGCTACGGCACTCCCCCTGTCGGGCATGGTGGGACCCCCACGCCGCGTTGTCGGAATCACCACATACATCCGGTGTGCGGTGCCCCCTCCGCCTTGCGATGCACCGTATCTGACGCCGCGCGCTGATCCACCAGGGATTACGGGACAGCCCTTAGCTTAAGGTCGACCTCGTCACTGTGGTTCTGCCTTACGGGGCGTGAGCGCACCGGAAAGGATGTCCGGCATGTCCCTGCTCGATTCCTGGGATCAGATCGAGTCTTGGCTCCAAACCTATGCACCGGCGAGCTATGCGTCTCTCCCTGCCCCGGCGGACCCGGACGCAATCAGGTCAGCGCAGGACACCACAGGCCTCACCTTCCCCGAGGAACTCGTCATATCGCTCTCACGTCACGACGGTTCCGGCGAATTCATCCTGCCCGTGTTCCACCGCCTGAGCAGCGCCCGCACGGTGGCGGACGAATACCAGCGATTGTGCCTCGTGGAGCGTGAACGCCACCAGCAAGCCGCAGGCCGGCATGGAGCAACATCTGGGGAAGCCGTCCTGCCTCCCGAAGAGGGCCACTACTACTGGAACCCCCACTGGATCCCCTTCGGCTACGACGAGAGCGGAAACTCCCTGTTCATCAGCCTCGCTGCCGATGAAACAAACGGCAGGGTAGGCGTCCACGAGAAGGACGGGGGCGGATCGCTCAATCAGCACCCTGTATTCGCGTCACTCGAAGCACTGCTCAAGGCCGTCGCGGACGGCCTCAACAAGGGGACCATGGAAATCTGGGGCGAGTGGCAGATGCAAGTGGATCACGCAGGATATCTGGACTGGCGTTCACTGGACGGCGACACCGACACGACGTGAAGGGCCACAAACACGCTCACCCAACGCCGTTGACCCGATCAATCCGGGTAGGAGCAACTCCCCCGTCCAGCAGACAGCGCCGAGCCGCGCAGCTGCCCGCTGTCCAGGTCGCGCCGGTCGTGGTATCCGTGCCGCGTCCATCCTGATCGTCGGCGTCCCGCCACAGTTGCTGCGGCGTCATGTCGAAGGTCAGTGGACGGCCTCTTGGCTGTCGTGCCGACGGCGAGGCCGCAGCCTCCCGACTCTCGGCCGCCCTCGGCCCGCGCCGGCCGGACGCCCGCACCGCACCCCGGGGGAGGGGGGGCTACCAGCCGAAGCCGAGGCGCTCGCTCGGTCTGCGGCCCCCGCCGGGCCCCGGCTTCGGGCGGGCGCTCGGCCGGCCGGGTGCCGCCTGGGCACGGCCGGACAGCGGAGTCTCCGTGACGCGAAGTGACCACCTCATGCGCGGGACACCCGGATGACGTTGAAGTCGGGGCGGTGGGTGGGCTTGTACCGGACGCTGGTGGAGTCGGTGCCGCCATGGACGTTGAGGCCGGGTTTCGTCAGTTCCACCGGCTGGTCCTCATGCGATTCAAGCTCCTCCACGGTGAAGGTCAGGGGGATGTAGCCCTGCGTCTGGCCGTTCTCCGTGTTGATCTTCTTGATCCTCGCGGTGAGGTGCTCCGCGAACCCCTGGAAGGGCTCGTTGTCGGTCAGTACATAGGCCCTGCTCGCCGTCCCCATGACATGCTCCAGGCAGGAAGCGAGATCGTCCGGCGGGGTCCTCGTGACCCACGGTCCCGGGTGCGGCACGAAGATGTCGGTGTGTGACCTGTGGTGACCGAATTCGGTGATGGACCCCTTGGTCACCTCTACCGCACCGTCGGGCACCCCTGCACGTTGCAGGACCGACGTCGCCAGCGGCATCATGTCCGGGTCGTAGACCCCTACACTTCCGCGTTTGCGCGCCAGGTCAGCGATGAGCTGACCCTCGTTCGGGGTGATGAGGTTGACCGCGCCGGTGATCGTGTGGCGTGCTCGCGCCATCGCCTCGGCAACCGTGTAGTACTCCTCCTCGGATCCGGCCGCGTCCCGCAGTCCCTGCATGATCTCTTCAGGCAGACCTTGCCCCGCGAAGTGCTCGTCGGCCTCCTCCGGCTCCATCAGCCCGAAGAGCGGGTCCTTGGTCTCGGGGTCCACTTCCATGATCACCCGCTGGACCGTCGGCTGCCCGGCATCGTGCCCCCCGCCGGCCTCGGCGAACTCCTGGACCGGCACGGACGGGGAGACGGCAGGCCCGCGCATCACTCGGGTCGCGTTGGCCTCGGCCTCCCGCTCGAAGCGGTCGTCCGGGTGGGAGAGGCTGAGGCCGTCGCCGCGGTCCGTGCCCGCGACGGGACCCCGGCGCTGCTGGATGACATGGGTGAGTTCATGGGCGAGGGTGTGCTTGTCGCTTCCCCCGTCACCGAGGACGACGTCGCTGCCGCTGGTGTAGGCGCGGGCGCCGATCCCGGCGGCGGAGGCACGAGCGGCCTGGTCGTCGTGGATGCGGACATCGGAGAAGTCCGAGCCCAGGCGGGACTCCATCTCCTCGCGGAGACCGGTGTCGAGCGGGCGGCCGGTGCCGGACAGGACGTCGTGGACGGCGGAGCGCTGGACGGCCGGTGCACGCCCGGCGGCCTGCTGCTGATGACCGCAGCCCGCGCCGTGGGCGTGCTGGTCCCTGCCCTGGGCGTAGGAGTAACCGGAGAGCTGGAGCATGCGCACCACAGCGGCGTTGCCCGCGGTGCGCTGAAGGGCGAAGATTCCCGTCCGGTCCGGGGGAGCAGGCTTGACGGGTGCCGGGGACCGCTTCCCGGTGGCCTGATCGGAACGGTGCTTGCGTGACGACAACTGCGTTCCTTTCGGAGACTGCGCACCGTCAGAAAAGCGTGTCCGGCGGATCACCGGCAAGGTCCGTACGGGCAGCCCGGGGAGCACTTCCCGCTGTCTGGCCGGGCGCGCCCACGGCCCGCTGGGGGCGTGGTGTCAGCGGGAGGCTCGGCGGCGTCGATGGTTCTGTGCCGTTGGCCGAACTCCTGCGGGGGCCTCACTCCTGCGGGGGCGGCTTCGGAAGTGCGCCTCCGTGCCCGGAGTCGTCGCCCGGTGCGGGTCCGGTACCCGCACCCTCGTGCCTGACCGGCGCGGCCAGATGCGTTTCCGGCCGCGCCGTGCAAACCCGGTCCCGGGCGTGGACTACGCCTCGGCCACCGGCCGGTAAGTGCACACATGCACACCCGTGCTGCTGACCTCGGTCGAGACCAGCTCAAGCGTGCGCAGTCCAGCGTCGGCCGGGTAGATCGTCTTTCCGCCGCCGAGGAGCACTGGCATGATCATGAGCCGCAGCTCGTCGACCAGTCCCTCCGTCAGGAGGGTGCGGGCGAGCGAGAGGCTGCCCATCACCATCAGGTCCCGGCCCTCGGTTCCGTGCAGCTCCCGGATCTGGTCCAGAGCCCGGTCCCCGGGGATGCGGGTGGTGTTGTTCCAAGTCAAGTCGGGTTCGCCCAGTGTGCTGGAGACGACGTACTTGTCGACCGAGTTCATGTGGTCGGCGAAGGGGTCACCGGCCCGGCCGGGCCATGCTGCGGCCATGATCTGCCACGTGCGGCGCCCGAAAAGCAGGGCTTCGGTATCGGCGGCCCACTCGGCGAGGGCGCCGCCCATCACCTTCGGGTCGAAGAAGGGGTGCGTCCAGCCACCGTGGGCGAACCCGCCGTCGGTGTCCTCCTCCGGGCCGCCCGGCGCCTGCATGACGCCGTCCAGGCTGACGAATTCACCTATCACAATGCGCATCGAACTGTCTCGCTTCCTTGCTTGGTTGTAGCTGGTCATCAGGTTCGTCAAGTCGTTGGGGATTCATCGGTTCCGGCGCTCTCTTCCGGTGAGCACCACAGCAGGTGATCTTCAGCCGCCCGCTTCCGACGACGAGTGCGTCAACGCGGCGTCGATCGCAACCGGGCAGTGGCTGCCCCCGCTCACCGGAGCCCGGGGCGCTTCGGCCCGCTCGGTGAACGCGCGCGGGCTTGCCCGAGGGCTGTGCCCGCCGGCCCGGGGCGTCCCGGGGCCGGCGGTGGTGTTCCTCAGACGGTGCGCCGGTAGTGCACGGACACGAACGCGAGGAGCGCGAACATGACGGTCGTGCCGGTGGCTATGGTCAACGCGCCGGCCGGGCCGCCGCCCATCGCCCACGCGTCGCCGGTCAGCTTCACGGTGGCGGCGACGCGGGAGACGACGGCCAGCCGCTGGTTCCCGAGCCGGGAGAAGTGCCGGCCGAGCAGATAGCCGGCAGCGATCAGTGAGGCGAAGGTGACCGAGCCGGCGATCATGTGCCCGTACGCGTGCCAGCTCATCGACTCCGGGACGCCCTTCGGTGTGCCCACGGGGAAACCGTCCGCGGGGTCCATCGTCAGCAGTCCGGCTGTGACCATGCCGATGCCGATCACCCGGACCAGCCACGGCACCGCGACGCCGCCGGCCGTTCCCCTCATGACCCGGCGCAGCCCGGTCGCGCCCCCGGTGGCCAGAATGCCGGCGATCACGAAGTTCGTGATCTGCAGCCAGCCGAGTGAGCCGGTGGCCAACTGGCTGAGCGGGTGCCGGGTCGGCTCGAAGCCTTCGCGGGTGAGTGCCTGGGCGACCGACACGGCCACCCACAGCGGACCCGCGACGGCGGCGCAGGCGAGCAGCGTACGGGTGCCGGTCGCGCCGCGCGGGGCGGCGGCACGGGTCCGGCCGGTGGCGGCTCCGGTACGCGGAAGACGGGTGGTGGTGGTCACGGCGGGCTCCTTCGAGGGACGGGCGAGCCTCGGACTTCTTCTGCGGGGCTCACCTCTACGTCGATCAACCGATGTGACAGGGAACGCGTGACTTCCCGTCCATCGCCCGCCATGCCGGTGCACTCTGGTGACGCGCCCGGCCGGGACTCGCCGAAGGGGACGGGGCAGAGGCTGCGGGCGGCGATGTCGCCGTGGGCGGTGGCGGCGCGGATGCCGAGCCCGGCCGTGCGTCGTTCTTCAGGGCGTTGCTGACGCGGCCGTTGCCGGTGCCGACCTCCGGAGCCGTGCGCGCACGTTCGAATCCTGCCGGAGCACCCCCTGGCCCGGATCCCCTTCGACACCGCCACGGCCAAGGTCGGCCGTCCGCTCAAGGTCGTCGACGCCGCCGGCAACGCAACCGGCGGTCCGCGGCCGGTAGCCCCTGCCTCGGTTCCTTCTTCGGCGGGAAAGCACCTGGATGTACGTCCTGCCAGCGGACGACGATGCTGATCGTGTGAGCTGCCCAGCGCGCTGTACCCGACCGTGGAGCGGGAACAGGAGGTCGCGCCCGCATGACGCCCCAGAGAGGCGGCTTGGCCGAGTTCCTCCGCTCGCGCCGGGAACGGCTCAGCCCCGAACAGGTGGGGCTGTCTTCGCTGGGCCGACGGCGAACTCCCGGTTTGCGCCGCGCGGAGTTCGCCACGCTCGCCGACCTGAGCGTCGAGCATCTGGAACGCCTTGAGCAGGGCCGGGGCACCAATCCGTCCAGCACGGTGCTCGCCGCGCTCGCAGGTGCCCTGCCTCTGACGGTGGAGGAGAAGCGGCACCTGGCCCGCCTCGCCGCGTCGCAGCACGCCGTGCCGCTCCTTGACGCGGCGTCCTGGTCGGCCACGGCCGACCAATGCGTCGGGTGGCTGCGGGCCGCGGAACAGGGCTGGGGCCGCGACGGCGCGTTCCGCGAACTGCTCGACGACATGCGCGCGGTTCCCGAGTTCGCGGCGCGCTGGGCGGCCCACCCGGTCGCGTCGCGACGGCCGGTCAGCAACCGAGTCCGCCACCCCGGGGCCGGCGAACTCGGCATCCGCGTGGAGGTCCGAAGTCCGACGGAGCGCCAGGGCAAGGTCCCGTGGACATCAGCGCCACGGCGCTCGCGGACGCCGCATCCGCGCGACCGAAGAGGAGACGGATGCGTGGGCACGCTCCCACGCACCACCAAACGATGGCCCCTGTACGCCGCCGCCGTGTGCCTGGCTCTCGGCGCCGTCGTGGTGCCGAACGGAGCGATGCAGGCCGCCACGGACGGTACCGGCACACCGGACCTGCCCCCGGGCGTCGAGTTGACGGACGGCCAACGAGGGCTTTCCGTAGTTGAGTTGAAGGCGACGGACACTCGGCGCAAGGACCTGCCCGGGGCCAAGGTCGAAGCCTGGGGCAAGGACCACGACGCCGTCGGGATGTCCTTCGACGACACGACGGGATACTCCGTCGCCCTCCCGCCCGGCGCGTCCGCCGCGGACCTCGCGAAGGCGTCCACCGCCTCGGTGGGCGTCCCCTTCACCGTACGGCGCAGCAGCATGAAGAAGGCCGACGTCGAAGCCGTCGCCGCGGACATCAGGTCCTTCGCGGGCAAGCAACCGACGCACCAGTTCGGCTTCTCCCACTTCTACGGACAGATCGACAACGCCCAGTACCCCATCTGGGACCTGGCGAAGATCACCGGTTCCCAGTACCTGAGCGCCGTGTACCGGTCCGAGTTCACCGCCACCCAGGTGTCCGGCGCCTCCGATCCCACGCTCGGCCACCCCGGCCAGACGGGCATCTGCGTCAGCGGAGGAGGTTACGCGACCGAGGAGAGGTGCGGCGCCTCGATACGCAACCTGAACGCGACGCTGTGCGTCCAAGGTCAGTGCACCAACGGCCTCGCCACGTTCTCGCGCGGCAGCCAGAGCCAGATGGCCGGGTACGGCGACTCGGGCGGCCCGGTGTACTTCGTGAACAACAGCAACGGCCGGCTCCACATGCAGGGCATCTACGTCGGCGGCAGTCCGTACCAGTACTACCTGGAGAAGCACTCCAACATCCGCTCCCTCTTCTCCGGCAGCGTCCACCTCGGTTGAGGACGGCCACGAACCCGCGGGCCCGATGAAGGACACGTGAGCGGGGCCGGCCAGCTCGAAAGGGCAGCGCGCACACCCCTGCGTACCTCGCGAACCGAAAACCGCACGCGCTCCCGCACCGCGCCGCTGTACGGTCGGCCCCATGGCCAACGAGATCTTCCGGGACCACCGACTCGCCGCGATCTACGACCCGCTCCACCCGGACCGGAGCGATCTCGACGCCTATCTCGCGATGGCGACCACGTTCGGGGCGCGCCGGGTGTTGGACATCGGCTGCGGTACGGGAGTGTTCGCCCTGCTGCTCGCGGACCGCGGGATCGAGGTGACGGGCGTCGACCCGGCGCGGGCGTCGCTGGACGTGGCCCGGGCGAAGCCGGGCGCTGACCGGGTGCGTTGGATCCACGGCGACGCGACCGCGGTCCCGACCTCGCCGCCACCGGAGTTCGACCTGGCGACGATGACGGCGAACGTCGCCCAGCAGATCACCTCCTCCACGGAGTGGACCGCCACGCTCCGGGCCGCCCGCGACGCCCTGCGTCCGGGCGGTCGGCTGGTCTTCGAGACCCGCGACCCGGCCCGCCGGGGTTGGGAGTCCTGGACGCGGGCGGAGTCGTACGAGGTCGTGGACGTCCCCGGTGCCGGTGAGATCGAGAACTGGTTCGACGTCCTGGCCGTCGAAGAACCCTTGGTGACGTTCCGTCACACCTGTGTCTTCCGCACCTCGGGAGCTGTTCTGACCTCGGATTCGACGCTCCGCTTCCGCACCCGCGACGAGGTCGCCACGGACCTCCTGGCGGCGGGCTTCCGCACCCCCGAGGTCCGCGACGCCCCGGACCGCCCGGGCCGCGAGTTCGTCTTCGTCGCGGAACTCCCGGCGTGACCGCGGACGCGCCAGCCGTCTCCCGCGGCCACCTACCGCCGGCGCCCTCAGGCGCCCTTCCGGCCTACCGGTCCTGAGCGACCAGGGTGAGCAGGGGCGGAAGCGTTCGCCGTGCGCCACCGCACTCGTCACACGTGCCACGGATGGCGAACCACCACGCCGTCGTCACGCACGTGGTGCCCACGGCCGCCGCGAGCAGCGGTCGTCGCCAGCGGCGGCGAGCGGCCGAGGAGCCGGGCGCCGACTCGGAACGCGTCGGCGGCGGCACCGGGGACGGCGGGGCGGGGGACGGAGCCGACTGAGCCCGGGCGGCGATCGCGCCCCGCGCCCGGGCCCACGACTCGACCGCCTCCTCGTCGCGGGTGCACGCACGGACGAAGGCCACCAGGACTTCCTCGCGCGGAAGGGTGTCCCGGGCGAGCGCGCCGGCGATCGTGCTCGACGGCAGGAAGTCGCCCGATTCCCTTGCACGGACCGCGATCTCCCGGTAGGTCAGACCCGCCTCGTGCTTCATGCGGTGCAACTGGCGGATCAGATCGGCGGGCGACGACGCGGCGTCCGGGTGCTCGGCGTGACCGATGGCCATGGGACCTCCTGAGACATGAGACGTGAGACGGGTGGAGCGCCTGCGCGAGGTGAGGTGCTGGAGCTGAGAGGGCGCCCCCGAACTCCGCGTCGGGCAGCGGTCAGAGCATGCCCGGCCCACCTTGCCGGGACCTTGGCGTAACGTTGAACCCGCTGGTGGACGGCGCCGTTCGCGGCGGACGTCGGTACGGGGAGTCAGGAGACATGATGGAGGTTCGGTTACACCTGCTCGGCGAGATCACGGCATATGCCGGAACCGAGCCCGTGAACCTCGGACCTCCGCTCCAGCGCTCCGTGTTCGCCGCCCTCGCGGTCGACGCGCCCCGGGTCGTACCGGTGGACGAACTCATCAGCCGCGCCTGGGGAGACCGCGCACCACAGCGGGTCAGGGCGACGCTGTACAGCTACCTCTCCCGACTGCGGAACTCCCTCGCCCCGGCCGGTCCCGACGCCCTGATCGACCGGCGCTCCGGCGGCTACGCACTGCTCGTCGCACCCGAATCGCTGGACGTGCACCGCTTCCGCGCCCTCACCGCCCGGGCACGCGCCGCCGCGGCGGTCGCCGATGCGGCGGCGCTGTACGAGCAGGCCCTGGGCCTGTGGCGGGGCACGCCCTTCAGCGGTTGCGACACCCCGTGGTTCGACGCCCAGCGCCACGGGTTGCTGCACGAGCGCACCTCCGCCGAACTGGACCGCAACGACTGCCTGCTGAGGTCGGGACGGCACGGGGAGATCGTCGCGCGGCTCGCCGTCTCCGTGGAGGAGCAGCTCCTGGACGAACGCCTGGCGGGCCAGTACCTGCTGGCGCTGTACCGCTGCGGACGTGCGGCCGACGCCCTCGACCACTACCGGCGCGTGGCACTGCGCCTCGCCGAGGAGTTGGGCACGGACCCGGGCCCCGAGCTGCGACGCCTGCATCATGGGATCCTCAAGGACGACCCGGACCTACGCTCGCCGGTGAACACCACCGGCACCGCACCCGACCACGGCACCGACCACGGCACCGACCACGGCACCGGCACCGGCACCGGCACCGGCACCGGCACCGGCACCGATGAGTGTGCTGAGCCTCCGCCCCGACCACGGCAAATCCCCAGGGACATCCCGCTGTTCGTTGGGCGCGCGGACGTGCTCGCGGCACTGGACGACCTCCTCGCCCCCACCTCGGGTACGGAGCCGCCGGCGCCCGTGGTCGTTCTCCACGGTGCGGCGGGCATGGGCAAGTCCGCCCTCGCCGTGCACGCGGCCACCCGGTGGTCGGACCGGTTCCCGGACGGACAGCTGTACGTCAACCTCCACGGAGCCACTCCGCGCATCACCCCGCTGGCCCCCGCCGACGTGCTCGGAAGCTTCCTGCGCGCCCTCGGGACGCCCTCCGGTGACATCCCCCAGGACGCCGAGGAACGCGCGGCCCTCTTCCGTAGCCGCACGGCCGGGCTCCGGTTGTTGACCGTGCTCGACGACGCGGCCGACGCGACCCAGGTGCGGACGCTGCTCCCCGGCGCAGGCACGTCCGCCGTCCTGGTCACCAGCAGGCGCCGGCTGACGACGCTGGACGGCGCCACCCACCTCCTCGTGGGACCGCTCGACGCGACGGCGTCGCGCACCATGCTGGAGCACCTGGTCGGGGACAGCAGATTGATCGTCGATCCGTCGGGCACGGGGCGGCTCGCCGAGCTGTGCGAGCACATGCCGCTGGGGCTGAAGATCGCGGCGTCCCGGCTACAGGCCCGTACGAGTTGGCCCGTCAGCCACCTCGTGCAGCGCCTGACGGACGAGCAGCGACGCCTGACCGAACTGTCCGTCGACGACCTCGCCGTACGCGGCAGCCTCCACGTCAGCCACGCCTCGCTGGTCGCCAGCGAGAGCCCGGCCGAGCGGACGGCCGGCCGTGCCCTGGTCCTGCTGGGGACGCTCGGCCTGCCCCGGGTCGAATTGCACGCGGCGGCGGCCCTGCTCGGCTCGACGACGGACGACACCGACGACGTCCTCGGCGAGCTGCTCGACCTCCACCTCGTGGAGGAACCCCATCCCGGCCGTTACGAGATGCACGACCTGGTACGCCTGTACGCGCAGGAACGGGCCCACACCGAACTCGACCGCGCCCACGGCGACCGGGCGCTCCACCGCGTCCTGACATACTTCCTGGGCGCCGCCCGACGGGCCTGCGCCCTGCTGTATCCGCAGCGTGTGCACTACGTCGGCCCCGACGTCCCGGCGCCCGACGCCGCGGTGCCCACCGTGGACGCCGTGCTGACCGGTCCCGGGCCCGCCCGCGCCTGGCTGGACCAGGAGTGGGCCAACATGGTCGCACTGGTGCGCCAGTGCCTGCCCGATAGGCCTGCCCTCGCCCGCCCGGCAGCCGCCCTCGCGCTCTCCCTGCACTGGTTCCTGAGCCATGCCGGCCACGGCGGAGCCCACCTGGATGTGGCGAGCAGGGCCGTCGACGCGGTAGGGCTGCTGGACGATCCAAGGGCCCGGGCGGATGCCCACGGCAGCTATGGGAACGCGCTCACCGTGGTCGGGCGATGGGACGACGCGATCCATCACCACACGCTGGAGCTGGAGCTGAGCGAACGCGTCAAGGACTCCTTCAGCCAGCAGCGGGCCCTCGGCAATCTGGGTGCCAACCACTACATGGCGGACCGTCCGGACGACGCCATCCACTACCTGGAACGACAACTGGCCCTGGCGCGCGCCACCGGCACCGTGGTGACGGAGAGGTACGCCCTGACGTTGCTCGGCCTCGTCTACCACCGGGTCGGCCGGATCGACGAGGGGCTCCGGATGGTGACACGGGCCGCCAACTGGTATGCCGCGGACGGTGACCACGCGCGCAGCGCGGAAGTCCTGGAGACGCTCGCGCAGATGCATCTCAGCCAAGGCGACCTGCCGAAGGCGCTCGTGGTCTTCGAGCGGGCCCTCACCCAGGCCCGCTCCGGAGCCAATCGCCGCACCGAGGCGTACAGCCTGATCGGCATCGCCCGCGTGCTGCGGCTCCAGGACCACCTCGCGCAGGCGTACTCCTACATCCAGCGGGCCATGGAGCTGACCGAGGGCGAACACCACGCGCGCTATCGCGAAGCGGTCCTCGCCGAACTCGCCGCCTTCCGCGAGCACTCGGTGGCCACCGGCCCGGGCCACGACGAGGATGAGCCCCCCGAATAGCACGGCGGTGTCGGATCCTGCCGCACCTGGCCCGTGCGGCTGTCGTCGTGGCGGCGCATCCGGGCAGCAGCCGCTTCGGTGGGACTCGTGCTGTTCCCTGTGGCGTGCGGCGGAGGCGGCGACTGCGGTGGTCGTGGCGGCGACGCCGTACGGATCACGAGGGGACGTCGTGGTCGCGGCCGAGCGGCTGACCCGTACCTGGATGGGCGAAGGACCGGAAGCCGCCGGCGCGCTCGGGTTCCGCGCTGTCGAGGTGATCCGGATCTTCCTGACGGATGCCGTCGAGCCACCGGAACAGCGGCACAGGTGTCCAACGCGCCGTGGTGGCCTGCACGTTCACACCAGCGCCGGCTCACACGTTGGGCACCTTGAGCTTGTCCCAGCTCGTCTTCCCCGGTATCCCGTCGGCGTCGCTCCCCAAGTAGCCGAGCTTGCGCTGCCAGGCGGCGTACGACGTGCGGTCCGCCTCCGTCCAGTTCGGGCCCGGGCCCACTTCGTACCGTCCGCAGCCCTCCGCCACGAGCCGCTTGCCCATCGCCGTGATCACGGCGCTGCGCCGGCCGGCCGCGAAGAAGGCGGCCCCGGGGAACGGCTCGTACGCCGTCGGCGGCTTCTGCGGCGGCTTTGACGGGCCGTCCGGCTTGCCGCCGAGCCGTTTGCCCACCCGCTGGCGCATGGAGTCCATCGTGAAGCCGCGCGGGTCGACCTTCCCGGGCTGCCACTCCTTGTGGCCGATCACCGAGCGCTGGGTCCAGCCGTGCGCCCGGCAGACGGCCGCCGCCGCCCTCTCGATCGCCTCCAACTGGGCGGCCGGCCAAGGGTCCTTTCCGTTGCCCAGGTTCACGCACTCGAAGCCGTAGAAGTAGCGGTTGCCATCGGTGTTGGCCTCGTTGTCGGCGGGCAGCGCCGATTCGTTGATCACCGCGCGCAGCACGTCGTCGTCGCCGGATCCGGCGTGGTTCGCCCGGCCGTTGCCGACCAGGTGGACCGAGCCGTCCTTGGCGATCACACCGTGGCACAGCGGTCCCGGCAGAGTCGTGTGGCCGTTGTAGCAGAGCTCCACGGAGCTCTGCGTGCCCGACGACACCGTGTGATGGATCATCACTCCGTGCACCGGTCCCCAGGAACCCTTGTGGTTGCGGTTGTGCGTGCGCCAGCTCCGGTGCTCGACGACGTGCAGCCCTTCGTTGCGCAGGGCCTGTAGCAGTTTCGCGGCGGACAGGGGCGTTGCCATCGTGGTGCTCCTTCGATCGTCTGGCGCTGCTTTCAGTTCTCGGTTCCTTCGGCGCTGCCGCCCTCGGCCGGGGGCTGGGCGGCTTCCTGCGCCGCGGCGAGTTCGGCGCCCACGGCCTCCTGCTCGGCCAATTCCTCCGCCGCCAACTCCGCCGCGTTCGCCGCGGGCATCGCGCCGGCCAGCGGCGCGAACGTCAACCGCAGATCGGCGGCGGACCCTTCGCCGAGCACCCACGCCAGTGGCGCGTAGTGGACCTGGACACCGCTCGGGGCCCGCAGCAGCGGCCTGCGGGCCGCGTCGGTCGGCCACTCGACGTCCCCGGTGGCGACCCGTGCGGGCACGGCCCAGAAGTCCCCGGAGCGATAGGTCCCGCCCGGCTCGAAGTACACGTGGACGCCGTCCTCCAGCGGCAGCCAGCCGCCCTCATCGACGCGCAGCGCGCCGTCACGCGGCTGGGGCGCGCCCCGCTTCCCGTGCGCCGAACCGCCCTGGTGCCGAGTGCCGGGCCGGTGATCCCAGCGGCGCAGGAACGGGTGCAGTTCGGGGCGCCGCCCGACGGCCGGGTCCGGCTCGGCGGACAGCCGTACGCGCCGCCCCGGCAGGTCGACCTCCTCCACCCGCAGCAGCGGCAGCGGCTCGCCCCGGCTCAGGTACGCGGTGTCGGCGAACTCGACCAGGTCGCCCACGTTCAGATCGAGCTTGTCGTCGCTGCCGAGCGAGGCCAGCTCCACCCAGGTGCCGTCGAGGCCGTCCACAGGGAAGGTGACCGAGCCGTTCTCCCTGGACCACTTGAACGTCGCGTCCTTCGCCGCGCCGCCCGAGTGGATCTCCACCCGGTACATCTGGTTCTCCGGCCCCCGGTACCGGGCGTCCGGCCGCACCAGGCACGGGTCCTCGTCCGCGTGGTCCGGGCGGCGGCTGCGCGCCGCCAGCCGCGCCGTGGGCGCCTGCGCGGCCACCCACCGGCTGAACGCCGCCCGGACCTGCTCCTGCGGCGTGCCGTCCGCGGAGTCCAACTCCAGCCGCTCGCCGGGGAGCGGCAGCACCTGCCAGACGACCTTGAGCCTGGCCGCGGTGTCCGGCAGCGCCGAACCGAGGGCGACCTCCCGCAGCAGCGGGTCCTCGGCCGCCGAGACCGAGCGCTCCCACACCTTCAGATAGGCCAGGTACGGGAAGTGGGTGGGCAGCCGGTCACCGGGGCGCTCCGGGTCGCGGAACGCGTCGGGCTGGTCCCAGTACGTCCAGGTGGCCGGCGGCTTCGGCGCCTGCGGGGCGTCCTCGTCACCGTCCTTGGCCGCCGCGTCGTCCTCGACGGGCACCCCGGGCGCCGGGCGCGTGGCGTCCACCAGGATGCCGTCGACGTAGTACCGGCCGCCCGCGATGGACAGGTCGTCCAGCTCACGGCCGCCGCCCACGAAGTCCAGCGCGAACCCGGTGGCGCCGCGCGGGCCGCCGTGCTGCCCGATCAGGTCGGCGGCGATGGTACGGGCCTGGTGCAGCTGGATCGCGGCCTGCTCGTTCGCGTCCGCGTCGACCTGCACGCGGCCCTGCTGGGCGATCACCGCCGAGTAGTGCCGCTCGGGTCGGAAGGTGGTGCGGGAGATGTCTGCGTGCATGGGAAAGGCGTCCCCTCGGAAGTTCGGCATTCGGTCGCGCGGGCTGAGGGCGGAGGGCGGAGGGCGGAGGGTTGAGGAGTGGAAGCTGGGGGCTGCGGTCGGTACGGCACGGGGAAAACGGGCTCAGTTCACGATCACGATCCCCGCGTCGGTGCCTGCCGGGGTGTACTCGGCGAGCCGCGCCCGCAGGCTGTCCAGGCGCTGCGGCTGGTGGAGGTCGTGGAAGGAGCCCAGCTCGGACCCGTCGTCGGCGCCCCGCGTGATCTCCTCGGCGCAGCCGGCCGCCAACTGCCCGTACGCCGCGGTGCCGTACCGCTCGCTGGTGAACAACGGCCGCACCCGAGCCGCCTCGTCGCCGCCCACCAGGTCCGGTTGGCAGCGGTGCCGGCGCGGCGTGCGCGAGCCGGGCGGCACGTAGCAGAACCGCAGACAGCCGACGCCCCGTCTGGCCACCCTGAGCACCCCGGTGAACAGGGAGTTCTCCGCGATCGCCACCGCATGGGTGTGGACCTCGCCGATGACGGTGGTCCGGTGCGCCAACAGCACGGCGTGGGCGTGCCGGCAGTCCGGCGCGGACAGCGCGGCCCGGTCGTGTCCGGTGGCGTCCAGGACGCTGTCGCGGAGGTGGATCGGCAGCGGATCGTGCGCCACCTCGTCACCGATCACCTCGATGGTGCCGAGGACGCAGCGATCGATCTCGACGCAGGCCGTCGTGCGCTCCAGGACCAGGCTCGGCTCCTCGGGCGACTGCGGCTCGCAGTGCGGCTGCAGCGACCAGCCGGGGACGAGCGTGCAGTGGCGCAGCACCACCGCGCCCACGGGGCCGGCGACGTGCAGCCCCCGCCCGGTGATCAGCAGGCCGTCCAGCACGATCCGGGGCGCCTCGTTCGCGCCGCCGCCGGCGCCGTCGCCCCTTTCGTGGTCGCGGGCCCGGATGTTGAGCGCGTCGGGCCGGTTGCTGTACCAGTCGAGCAGCCGGATCACCGGCCGGGTGCCCTCCGCGGCCCGCACCTCAAGCCGGTCCCCGGCGTCCAGCTCGAAGTCGAGCTGTTCCTGATAGGCGCCGCTGTGCGCGATCTCGATCAGCCCGTCCGGCCCGCAGCGCCCCGCGCGTCGATCTGCGCGCCACTGCTCGTACGCGTCCGTGATCCGCTGGTACGGCTCGTCGGGGCCGACCCGGTACAGCGCCGTGGACCGGGGAGTGTCGCGCTCGCGCGGGTACTCGCCGCCGCCCGTGTCGTCCGAGAACGCGTGGTGGTAGGTGACCCAGACGCCCTGGCGCGGCGCGCAGCGCGACCCGAAGGCGAGCCGACCCGACTCGGGGTCGACGGCGACCTGTCCGCGCCGTGGGCGATAGCGCCAGTCCGACAGGTCGGCGACCACCAGATCCGCCGGCGCCACCGGCTCCTCCAGGCCGTCCCGCCAGATCGTGAAGCTCCTGCCGGGGCCGTAGTAGTCCGCGAGCCGGTCCGCGAGCTGTCTGCGGCGGATGGCGGCGGGCACGTTGTCCAGGGCCGCCACATGGGTGGCGGACGGCTCCGGCACCGGCCGGGTCACCAGCTGGGTGTCATGGCCCAGGATCGAGAACGTGAAGAGGTTGCGGGCCCGGTCGACGCAGTACGCGGGCGACTCGCTCAGCCGGTACGGCTTGAGCCGCCACACGAACAGGCCCACCCCCGCCGGGGACTGACCGCCCTGCGTACGCGCCGAAGCGGCCCGCCGCACGTCCACCGACCGCGCGACGGTGCCGAACGGCCCGCCCGCCAGATCCAGCGCCCCGCCGTCCCGCAGGTCCACGAGCCGGCCGCGCTCCAGGCGCCGCGCGTGCCCGGCCGCGGTCCCCGATCCGTACAGCTTGACCGGTTGGTGGTGCGCGAGGAGCCGGGAGAACTCCACGGCCCTTGCCGGCCACCCCGCCACGTCCCGGGCCAGCTCCTCCAGCAGCGCCAGGGTGCCCTTGCGGCGCCGGTTGGCGATGGTGGCGGCGACGTCGCGTCGCGGCGCGAGGGCTTCGGCGAGCCGGTCCCGGGCCTCCTCGGCGCTCCCGCTGCCGCCCAGCCCCCGGGTGAGGGTCCGCTCGTACCCGGGCAGCGGGGTGTAGCCGACCAGATCGCCGAGATACGGCAGCACCCAGGGCGCCGCCGTCTCCACGAACCAGTCCTCATAGCTCTGTTCGACCCCGTCGCGGACCCGGTCGACCTGCTCCGCGATCACCGCGAGGAGCGCGCGCAGCGGCTCCCCGCCGTCGGCGTCGCGCAGCCGGTGCCACTGCGGCAGCAGCTCCGCGAGCCCGTCGGGTTCCCTGCTCATCGGGTGACCTCCGTCAGCATCAGCGATTCGGGTACGTGCGGTGACAGCAGGGCGAGCTCGGCCGGCCGGACGCCCCGGAACACGCACACCGCCCGGCCCTTCGCCAGCCGCCGGGTGTCGACGACGTCCGGGTTCAGCCGCAGCAGCTCGGCCAGGGGGACGCCGTAGCGGACGCTGATCCGGGTGAGCGTCTCGCCGTCCGGGTCGGCGACCACATGCACGTCCTCGTCGTACGTGGCGAGCCGGGCGGGGACCGTCGGGCGCGGGCCGTCCAGTTCGTCCGCGAGCGCCCGCAGCCCCTCGGGGGTCACGGACGCGGGCACCCCGGTGAACACGTCGACGTCGACGTGGTCCACCCCCGGCACCCGGTGGGCCGTCGCGAGCACGTCCGAGAGCCGGGCGGGCTGGCCCAACTCGCGGCTGCCGCTGCCGAACGCGTCGAGCAGCGCCCGGCGCAGCCGCGGCTCGACCACGCTCCAGGCGTGGTCACGCGCCACCGCGACCCGCGCGGCGAGCAGCAGCAGCACCAGCGCGCGCACGTCCACCCGCACCGGCAGCCGCGCGTCGCCGTACCGGGCGAGCGAGGACCGCAGGGCCCGCAGCACCTCGGAGTCCTCGGTGATCGCGCCGTCGTCGACCCCGGCGACCGTCACGTGCAGCACCGGGCGCCGCCCGTCGAAGACCTCGCGGGCCGCGGCCCGGCCGATGCCCGCCCGGGAGCGGGCGAAGTCCTCGTAGTCCCGCACGGACACCAGCCGGTCCAGGGCGGAGGCGGCGAGCGGGATCGTGCGCCGCGTCAACGCGGGGCCGTCGGCGTCCGCACCGCCCGAAGCGGGCTGCGGATTGGTGACGGCGGTGACGCCGAGCGGACGGGTGACGGCCTGGGTGATCCGATCCGCCGCCACGTTGGCGGCGCCGCCGGTGCCGAAGCGGTACCGGGCCCGCACGTTCTCGTGCCCGGACGGCAGCCGGGCGCCGAACACCCCGTCGCCGAAGGTGACCGTCGTCCGCCCGTCTGCGGCCGTGCCGATGACGTACACCCGCTCGCCCGGCCCGCGGCCGGCCAGACTGTCCACCGCGTGCCACAGCAGGCCGTCGACCCGTACCTCCAAGGTGGGCGCGGCGCCCAGCGGACCGTCGGCGGGCAGCCACGTCAGCGGCGACTGCCACAGGGCGAACGTCTGGTTGGTCCGCTCGGTGTCGCCGCTGCCGATCGGCTCGTCGCGGCTCTCGCCGTGCGACGCGGCCACCACGTTCCCCTGGACGCGCACGGTGTCCCGACGGTACCGGTGGGCCAGGTCCGTGGTGAGCGTGAGCCGGGTGTGGACGTGGTCCCCGGGCAACTGGGGGTCGAGGACCTGCTCCACGGCGGCGATCACCACCAGTTCGGTGCCGCGCACACCGCTCGTGCGGGGGATGTCGGTGCGCTCGCCCGACACGATCAGGCGGCGGCCCGGCCGCAGGCCGTCGTAGAGCTCGGCCAGTTCGATCTCGTTGCCGTGGACGTCCTCGCCCAGCGGTTCGCCGGCCAGCCGCAGCGCCTCGCCGCCCGCGTGCACGGTGGTGTCGCGGATGGTGGAGAGCAGGACGTCGTGTTCGTCGAGCCACGGGTCGGCGAGCGTCAGTTCGGTGCCGCGGCCGGTGATGCCGTAGTCGGTGTACACGGCGGTGCGCACCGCGGTCACCCGGGTGGTCAGGAACGCGAGCTTCTTGTCACCCGGGATGCCGTCCGCCCCCTCGGCGCCCTTGCGGGGGCGTTCGACCGCGACCCAGCTGCCGACCGTGATGCCGTCCTCGACGGAGTCCAGCGGCAGCACGTGCCGGTTGGCCTGCTCGGGGACGGTCGCGATGCCGATCTCCACGTTCGCCGGTTCGCTGCCGACGGCGTAGCGCACCGTCAGCTCCAGCCCGCCGTGGGTGACCTGCTGGTGTTCGCCGGGCGCGAGCCACCACTCCCGGGCCTCGCCGTTGTGCACCGCGACGTGGACCCGGCCGTCCTCGCCCGGCCGGGACACGAACAGCGTCCGCTCCGGCAGCTCGGGCAGCAACCGGGCCGTCACCCCGGGCTCCTGGGAGTCGGCGGGGCGCCGGGACAGCCAGCTCAGATCGCGGTCCTGAGCGGTTCGGGTCACCAGCGACACCCGGCCGGGCGCCAGCTCGAACGTGGTCTCCACGGGCAACTGCTCCGACCGCTGCACCGACGCCCCCGCCTGCGTGTGCAGGAACTCGGCGCGCACCGGCACCCGGCCCGCCGCGTCGAACACGACCCGCATCGTGGTCAGCGACGCACCGCCCAGGGGCCAGTCGGCCTGCCGGATGACGCGCCCCCGCTCGTCCTGTACGGGTTTGAGCGGCGCCGTCGCCCCGAACGGCGCCGCGGTCACCCGCATCGCCTGGAGCTCGCGCAGCAGCGCTGGCGCGGTGGGGGCCGCACCGCGCCACGCCGCGTACATGCCGTCCGCGATCCGCGGATCGAGTGCGGACAGCAACTGCGCGCCGAGGTCGGAGCCGGGTGCGAGGAGCCGCGCCGGGTCGTGGGCGAGCGCACCCGACGGGTGCTTGACGACGCGGGTGCGCAGCGCGGGCAGTACGGCGCCGAGCGCCCGCAGGGCCGCCGAGTCCGCCGCACCGGCGTGAGCCGGGTCCGGGGGTACGGGCCGCGAGGGCTCCAACTCGTCGGCGCTCTCGATCACCTCGCCGACCACCGCCTCCAACTGCTCGAACCAGGCCGCGACCGCCTCGTACGCGGCTGCGACGGCCTGCGCCTCCGCCAGCCGCTCGTGCGGGTCGGCGAGCCGTCGGGCGAGCGCCGCCGGTGAGGAGACGTCGTCCAGATCGGCGCGCAGCGGCGCCAGCACCTGCCGGTCGAACTCGTCGATGTGCAGGCTGACGGGGCGCGGGTTGGGGTTCTCCGGGGTGGGGTCGGCCTCCTCCGCCTCCCGCCCGTCCTTGGTGATCCACCGGCGCAGCTCCGCCACCAGCTCCGCCAGCGACGGCGGCGCGGACCGGGCCAGGCCGACCGCCGTGACCCCGTCCTCCTGGTCGATCCGCACCCGGGCGATCGGCAGCAGCAGCCGCTGCCCGCCCGTGTTCCCGTCCGCGCCGAAGACGAACAGCAGCCGGTCGCCCACGCGCAGCGACGGGCCCGTCCCCAGGACCTGGATCTCGGAGCGCTTGCGCAGGTCATCCGGGGTGAGCAGGGTGGGCCGGCGCCGACGCACCGGCAGGGTGTTCCACGTCCACCGCGCCGTCAGGTCCTCATCGGTCTCGAAGGTGCTCGACTCCTCGTCGACCGACGCGGGCACGCTGTTGCTGCGCGCGCCGCGGGGGATCAGCACCGGCAGGTCCCCGGCGTGCGGATCGCGATCCAAGGTGTACGCGAGGTGGGTGTCGGCCGCGATGCCGGGCCGTGGCCGGTGCCCGACCAGCCGCCCCAGCAGGGTCAGCGACCGGTGTTCACGGGCCGTTCGCAGGTACCCCTCCTCGGCGATCCGCTCGGAGTGGAAGGTGAGCAGGTCGCCGACGACCGCCCAGGAGTCCAACAGCCCGATCGCCGGGTCGTCCGGCGCGCGGGCGGTCAGGGCGCGCAGCGCGGGATAGGCGGGCGAGGCGAGCCGGTCGACCATCGCCGCGAGGAACGAGCCGTAGTCGCCGACCCGGTAGTCGAGGGACGTGCGCCCCGGCGGGTTGTACGGCGCCGCGGGGGGATGCCGCTCGTCGTGCCCACCGCAGCCGCACGCGCAACCGCCGGAGTCGGGGTGCGGGGAGCCGTGACCGCTGGTGGTGTTCATCGCGTGCCTCCGCGCAGTTCGATCGAGAGCCGGCCGTTCTCGGGCCGGTCGGGGTCGTTGTCGCAGCGCGCGATCTCCAGCGGGCCGAGCCGCAGCAGCCCGGTCTGCCGTGCCGAGTCGTCCACGTCCGCGTCGCGCGACGGCGACGCGGAGAACAGCCGGCCCAACCGGGTCACGGTGACGCTCTCCACGCCCGGTACGCCCGCCGCCACCGCCACCAGCCGGCTCAGCCGCACCGGTTCGCCGAAGGTCAGCGCGTCGGGGTGGAAGAACCCGAGCCGGCCGCCGGACAGCCGTCCGCTGCCCAGCAGCCCGTACAGCTCGGCCAGGATCTGCCCGTGCTGGTGGCCGGGTGCGGCGCACACCGCGATCGCGATGTCCAGCGGTACGCTCCGGGCCGGGCCCACGATCAGGTCGTGGCCGATCCTGCGACAGCCCTCCAGGGCGTACGCCACCGAGTCGAGCAGTTCCGGCGGGGGATCGCCGACGCCGAGCGCGTCCACGGCGACGTGCGCCTCCTGGACGCTGCCCGTCCAGCGGATCTCGGCCGCCGCCCGCTGCACCCCCGGCAGCCCGGCGGCCAGCGCCGCGTAGTCCTCGGCCGTCACCGCACGCAGCTGGGTCCGCTTCAGGTCGAGCGGCGCCAACTGCCGTACCTGCTCGATGGGTTCGGGCTCGACGCCGCCGACGGCCGGCAGCGGATTGCGCACGCCCGCCACCGGCATCGGCTCCCCGACGTCGGACGCGTCGTCGTCCCGGTGCAGCACCAGATGGTTGATGGCCTCCGCGCCCACGTTGCCCGCCGGCCCGCCCCCGAGCCGGTAGTGCACCTCCAGCCGGGCGCCCGGCCGCGGTCGGCCGCCGTGCCGCCCGTCACCGAAACGCAGGGCGAGCCGCCCGTCGTCCGCCAACTCGCCGACGACGTGCCGATCGCGCGGGCCGCTGGAGAGCAGGTCCCGGCGGGGTGCCCAGGACGTGTCGCCGTCCGTGATCCGCACCGCGGGCAACGCGGCCCTCGGGTCCTGCACCAGGTCCGCGGCGGGCCCCCGGAGCACGGCGTCGTCAGGGTGCAGCCCGACCGCGTACCCGGGCCCCCAACTGTGCGCGACCTCCCAGGCCACGGAGGCGTCCAGCACCGCCCCGCCGCGCGCCCGGGCACCCAGCACCCCGAGCCGGCGCAGCTTGGCGGCCAGCAGCCGCCGGCTGTCGTGCAGCAACGCACGCAGCGCGCGCACCGGGTGGCGCCGCAACTCCAGCCGCTCCAGGACCCGCAGCCCGAACAGCACGGTCAGCTCGTCGATCTCCTGATCCGTCAGCCCGTCGTGGTCGCGGGCGCTGCGCCACAACGCCACCAGCCGCTCCCGCACCCGGCCCTCGATGGCCGCCAGCCGGGCGGCCTGACCGGCCGAGACGTGCCGCGGCTGCGGAAAGGGGACGGACTGGACGACGGGGGAGCGGTCCAGCACCGGACGGAACCGGGCCGGGACGGCGGGATAGCCGACCTGGGCCAGCAGGGTCGCCAAGGCGTCCGCCTGCGCGTACGCGGTACCGGGGACGACCTGCTCCGCGCGCCGCCCGGCCGACTCCAGACCGATGCCGGCCCGCGCCGTAGCCTCCGCACCGACGACGGTGTCCAACTCGCGCACCTGGTCGGCGGTGAGCGCCCGGCCGCACCGGGTCTGCTCGATACGGCTGTGGATCAACTCGGCCGTCGCGTTGCCCGTACTCCCGCCCGAGCAGCCGAACCCCGTCGGCTCGCAGGAACCGACGACGGCCGGAGCCGGCGGGACGACGACCGCTTGCGCCGCGCCGCCGTGCCACGTCAGGGACCGGCCGTGGTCGACGAGCACCACGTTCCCCCGCGCCACGCTCACGTCCTCGACCAGTGCGCAGCCCGGGCCGCCGAGCGTGGACAGACACACGGGAAAGACGAGTGCGTCCTCCCGAGCCCAGGTGACGTCCAGGACGGGCTGGTCGAGCAGCCGGTCCACGCCGGGCGTGACGGAGGCGAGACGGACCACCTGCCGATGCGCCGGGTCGGCGTCGCCGGGCGTACCGGACCGCGGCCCCCGCACCTCCTCGATCAGCAGCAGGTCCCCCGGCGCGAGCTCCAACTCCCGCACCTCGCACGCCTCGTCGGCCCACCCGTCCCGCAGCGTGGCGGCGGTGGCCCCCCGGGGCAGTGCGCACGCCTCGTCGCCCCACGTCCAAAAGCGGATGGCGTTGTGCGCGGGCGTGAGCGCCAACGGATCGTCGACGGCGATCGGTTCGAAGACCTCCACCGAGCCGCGTTCATCCAGGACGGCCAGGTCGCGTTCGTCGATGACCGTACCGACCTCGGGCCGGTCGCGCGGCCCGAGGGTACGGACGTCGACAGCGGCGAAGCGGAACCCACCGGGCGGCAGCGTCAGCCGGCGCGCGACCTCCACCGTGACGAAGGCGCGGGCGTTCACCCCGTCGTGCATGGAATAGTCGATGAGCCGCACGTGCCGACGCACCGAGACCCGGCGCCGCGCCGTGTCGAGGTACGCCTCGGTGGCGACCGCGTCCTGTTGGTAGCTGATCAGGTCGGCGGTGTGCGCCAGCAACTCGACGAGCGTCGTCCCGAGGTCGGCCGCACTGCGCTCGACCCACCCCGGCGTCGTCAACGCCAACCGGTCAAGGATCAGCTGGCGGATCGTGTCGTAGTCCCGCGCCAGATAGTTGACGAGCGGCGCGGGCGGGTACGCGGGCGGGCACTCGGGGCGCCGGTCCGCACAGTCGAAGGACGGGACCGAGGGGGCACAGGCCGCCCGGAAGTCGAAGTCTGCCCAGAAGTACCGCTGGTCGAAACCGGGGAACGGTTCGGTGCCCGGCCGTCCGTAAGGGTCCGTCGCGACGACGGACAGCCGGTAGCGGGAGGTGTCGCCGGTGCGGTCGAGCGTGACGAGCAGCCGGTCGTCCAGCTCCGGGTCCTCCTCCCGCTCGACCGACACCTCCACGGCCTCGACACCGGTGATCCGCCGACCGCCGTCGATCCGGACGTTTTCCGGACACAGCCCGCGCGGCGCCTTGCCGAGGAAGGTGACGGTGAGGGTGAGCCCGTCGTCCCCGACCTCGACCGCGTCCACACCACCGAGCCGCGCGGCCCGGACCTTGGTACGCCTCGCGTCCGTACGGCACACCTGCTGGTACCTCGGCTCGCTCATGCCGGGCCGCTCCCCTCGAACACCTCGTCGCGCCGGCTCGCGGTGGAGCGCACCACATAGCGCAGCTGCACCCGCACCACGTTCTCCTCGCTCACCACGTCCAACGCCTCCACCTCGATCAGTTCGCCGAGCCAGCGCTGGAGCGACGCCTGCACGGACAGCTCCAGGGCCGACGCCAGTTCGGGGCTGTTCGGCGTGAAGACCAGATCGAGCAGGCCGCAGCCGAAGTCGGGCCGCATCACGCGCTCACCGGGGCTGGTGAAGAGCAACTGCTCGACCAGATCCCGTACGTGGTCGTCGTAGTCGGCGTGCGCGGTGCGCCCCCGGCGGTCGATGCGGAACGGAAAGGCGATGTCGCTCCTCATCGGCCGCGCACCCCCCGCGGCGCGGGCGCAACCACCGGCGGGCCCTGCGGCAGCAGCGCGGCGCTGAAGCACAGCGCGGACGCGGTGTCGAGCAGCACGGGCGCGCCGTCGAGCAGCACCCCGCCGCGCTCCGGCGTCCAGCGGACCGTGACGCACGGCTGCGGCACGCCGTCGACGAAGTGCGGGCAGCCGCTGACGGTGAACACGTCGTCGGCGGTGGGCACCGGCAGGCCGTCGATCCGCACCGCGGACGACGGGGCGGCGACGGGCTGGACGCGACCGCCGTGCGGGCACCTGATCGTGGACCCGCTGTTGAGCACATTCCCGGAGTTCCCGGAGTTCCCAGAGTTCCCGGACAACAGACCTCTCCCCGTTCCGTGTTGCGCGTTCCGTTCGGTTTCCGTTCTCCGCATCGCCATCGCCATCGCTAGCGCTTCCTCGGCACGACCAGCCGGCCCTCGTTGATGCTGACCTCGTCGCCGATCAGCACGATCGACGCCCCCTTGCCGTTACCGATGGTCACGCCCCTCTCGTCGATCTGGACGTACGCCCCGCCCCTGGCCTCCAGCAGGATTCCGTCGCCGCCGGGCACGTCCGACAGCACCAGCTTGTGATCGCCTGGCGTCTGGATCACCACCGGCTGCGAGCCGGGCAACTCCGCGCTCGCCCGCGGCGGCAACTCGGCGACGTCCCCGTACCAACACCCCGTCCAGACCGGGAAGCTGGCGTCCCCCTGCTCGAACTCCACCCACACCCCGGCGCCGATCTCCGGGACGGCGTACTGACCCGACCGCCGCCCGGTGAACGGCAGGCACGGCAGCGCCCAGGTGGACGCCTCGTCACCCAGCACGTCCGGCACCTGGGCCGTGATCCTGCCGATCCGCAGCGGATCCCTGTTGTCGATCACGCGGCCCCGGAACTTGCCGAGGAAGCGGTTGTTCGGTGCCGGCATACGGAGGTCTCCTGGTCCTTGTCCTGACGAACGCCCCACGGGGGCCTCGCGGGGTTCCTAGGGGCGCACGGTCGAGCTGCGGGCGATCAGGCCCTCGCGGGAGAGCGTGAAGTTCTGCTGGTACGAGCCGGGCCGCAGGGTGTGGGTGACGCTCTTGACGTAGTAGTCGCCGTCGTAGGTCACCCCGGACCCCCGCACTCCGACCAACTCCCGGGGCCGCAGCACGTACCCGTGCCGGTTGACGTCCAGCGACCCCGAACCGGAGATCGCGTCCGCCGACGTCGCGGCCCTCGCGAGCGCTTCGGCGCTGGCCTGCCCGAGGTCCTTCTTCGCGGTCCCGGAGAGCGTCCTGCGCTTGAGCGCCGGCGTGGCCCGCCGCCCCAGCGGTGGCCGCAACGGGCCGATGTCGGGCTGGGCGAGCAGCCGGGAGTCACGGGACGCGGGGTCCTGCACGCGCGCCTGCGGCTCCTCGCGGGCCGTCCCGTCGTACGCGAACGTCAACTGGTCCACCGTCGAGTTGCTGTCCATGTTCACGTTCAGCGCGTGCTGACGCTGCCCGAGCCGCTGCTCGGGCCCCCAGTACGCACTGGACCGACCCGGCACCGGACCGGGGTCGAGATAGAACGTGTACCCGTTGGCCTTCGCCAACTCGTTCACGTACTGCAGATCCGTCCCCGTCTGGTAGTCGACGCGGTACCGCTCGCGCGCCGGCTGCTGGATCTGCTCACGGATCACCCGGCCGTCGATGCCGTAGTCGGCGTACTTCGCCAAGATCCGCTCCACGCGCTGCGACGGCGCCAGATTGGGATACCGGTCCGTCCGCTCCTCCAGGTCCATCAACAGCGTCAGGTCCTCACCGGTGACCGTGAGCGTCGTCTGCCCCGGCTGATTGCTCGCCCCCACCTCCTGCCGCACGATCAACCCGTCGAACAGCACGGTCGTCGTCCCCTTCACCGCCACCGCGGCGATCACCCGCGTCCGCGGATCGAAGAACCCCTCCGGCAGCAACCGCCGCGCGATGACCCCCTTCTTCGTCAGATCGAACGCGAGCTGGAAGCCGCTGCGCTCCCCGGCCGTCGTCGTGATCTGCGCGGACAACAACGCCTCGGACACCTCGACGGGCACCGGCCGGGTCAGCTTCGGCCCCATGCGCAGGGTGAGGTGTACGGGCCCGGCCCCGATCGGCTCGTCAGCCACGGCCCTGCTCCCCGGCCCCACCGGGCAGCGGAACCCCGATCACCCGCCCCGGCCCGGCGGTCAGTTCACGGGGATCGAGTACGGGGTTGGCATCGGCCAGCTGCCACCACTGACCCGGGTCGCCGAAGTACCGCTGCGCCAACTGGTCCGGCCGCTCCCCGGCACCGACGACGTGCGACGCATCCGACCGGCCGTCTTCCAGCGGCGGCAGCAACCGCCGCTTCGCGTACCGCACCTCGGTCCCGTCCGGCTGCCGGTGCACCCCGATCTCGACGTCGTGGTACCGACTGGACCGCGGATACGGATGCGCCCCGGGCACCCCGTCCAACGCACTCTCATACGGCTCGATCACTGCGCTCTACCTCCCCGTCTCGATGCCGCCACCCAAGCCGCCGCTCAGCCCCAGCACTCCGAGGTGTCCGGTGGCGACCCGGGCGGCGAGCCGTTCCTTCTGCGCGAGGTGCGCGAGGTACAACTCGGCGCCCCGGTGTCCCGCGGGCAGATCGCTGACCGTCAGCACCTTGAGTCCGATGCTGAGCGAGGCCCGGATGGGATTCAGATTCACGTCGAACGCCGACTCGTTGACCGACAACTCCGTCAGCCGCACGGGCATCACCCGCTTGCTCCCCCAGGTGAACAAGGTCAACGGCGTCTCGATCGGGCTGATCTCGATGGTCCCGTTCTTCGCCAGCCGCGAGGCGGCGCGCAGCTGCGCGGTGGTGGGCTGCACCAGCATCTCCAACACGGCGAGCTGCGGATGAATCCCGTCGGGCGCCGCGACCTCCAACTGATCGGTCGCGTCGATCTCCGCGGTGAACTTCCACGTCTCCTGCGCCGGCCCCTTCAGCCGCAACGCCTCATTCCGATCCCCGCTCCCGCTCCCCCCACCCCCGGAATCCCCACTGCCACCGGCGGCCTGCGGCGCAACGGAGCGTTCGAGCGTGTCCGGATTGAACTGGAGCACGATGATGCGCTGCGGGGTGCCGCGCTCGGGGTCGACGATGACGATGCCGGAGCGAATGGGCTTGGGGATGTCGGCGTAGCGGGTCACAAGCGCTCCTGGAGGCGGGTCTGGAGGTCGGAGTAGTCGTGGTCGGGGAAGAGCCGGGGGAAGACCTCCAGCATTTCCTTGAGCCCTCTCGCGAGAGGGGCCAGCCCCGAACCGGATAGCTCGGGCGGGCAGTACAAGAACTGCCAGCCGATCACACCTTTGGTGGCGAGTAGGGCTTCCAGATATCCGGGGTAATCCAACTCCATCGGCATGGCGCCATGCCGCATGTCGAAGAACCAGATCTCGGGATCGGAAACACCCGGGGTTGCACGCATCAGCGCCATATACCCGGAACCGGTCTGCGGAGTGTCGTCGAAGACCCGAAGTTCGCTGTAGAGCGCGCGCTGCCGGCCGTCCTCGCCTTTCCAGACTTTGTCCATGCGCTTGTTGACGAGCGCGCTCATGATATGGCTCAACTTGAACTCGCCGACCAGTTCGGAATCAGGTTGCCGTAAGCGCCACGCCGCCTCGATCGAGCCATACCTGAAGAAGTAGTCCTGGATAATTCTGCTGAGCGGTAGGCTGTCATACTCGGTGAGGCTCTCGAAGACGGTATCAGCGTCATCCATGGCGTAGGGAGGCTCTCCGAGGTGAGCTCGGTGCACATCGAACTCTGCCGTCTCGCTGATCTCCTGGAGGGCCCTTGCGCAGCGTTTCTCGAAGGGGTATCGAAATTCTACGTCATCGTTACCTGTCATTGTTCGCCCATGTCCCAGTTCACGTCGCCGTCATCGATTAACTTTTCGTAGCTACTCACCATGGTGTCCAGCCCCTCCAGGGAGATCTTGGTGCCCTTTGCGTAATCTCTGATGACCTGCCTGAGTTGGACTGTTCCCCCATCTCGTGTGAATTTTCCGCCATTCTCGAACATCTTCTCTCTGGCCTTGGTGAAGTGCTCCGCCAGGCGTGGGTGATTGCCCCCGAGAAGTCTGCTCCGAACAGTGTCCCGGCCGACCGAGTTCATAAAGAGAAGAGCCTTCTCATTGTCGGCGATAGGGGCGGTGTTCTGATCCCAGATCTTCTCCTGCCCCTGCTCTTCCCAGTCTTCTGGCCTTTTTCCTGTGCCGCCGACTTTTTCGTACCCCCCATACCTTGCATAGATATAGCTCGGCAAGTGGGGCCAATCGACATGGTCGAATTTTGCGCCCGCTTCGTACCAAATAATGGCATGTGGGTCAGGGATGGCTTCGTATGCTTGATTTTCGACTCCGTTGAGGGCGGCGATGTTCGTCTCCGGGCCACGCGCAGGTACGAGATTGCTTCCCTTGGCCTTGCCGCCGATTCGCTCCGGCAGGAGGTGCATCCGGACCCATCGAGCGGCCTCGGCAAGCCCTCGCGTTAGTACTTCGTTCCAACCGGGTGGTTGCCCCCACTTTGCGTTGCTCGCAATCTTTCCACCGCCACCGAAAACGGTCTTCGATCGCGTGCTGATGTAGTGGGACTTCTGCTGCTCTTCCTGCCGCCTGTCCCGTGGGCCGAGACTGAGGTCGTGGGAGGGGTATAGAACTTCATCGGGAACATCGAGGTAGATTCGATGGCGTGCTTCCTTGGCGAATTCTCTCATTTTCGCTCTAAGTTCATTCTTCTTCTCATCTGCCTCCTTTTTCTCTTGCTCGTTCGTTGTTTTTGCGGGAATTTGAGACTTGATTCCCATCGCTTCTTTATGCTTTTCCTTCGCTGCGGCCAGGTAGCGAACCTGAGTCGTCCAGTGCGGCCCGGCTTCCCTCCGCAGGAGGTCCTTGCCCCAGGACTCCAGGAACGGCTCTGCCTCCTCCGGCGTGCTGTGGATGTACAGCCGTGCGCGCGGCCCCCGCCCGTGGAACATCAACGTGTGCCGCTCGCCGTCGTCCGCGTCCGCGTACCGCACCTTCGGTAGGTCCACCGGCTCCGTGGTGTCACCCTGCCGATCCCGGCGACGGTCCGGCCCCGGCCGGCGCGCGCGATCGTCGCGCAAGCGGTCCTTGCGGCGGCGCCACAGGTCCCGCAGCCGGCGCAAGCGGTCGTTGAGGCGGCTGCCCACCTTGCGGCGGGCCTTGCCGCGGAGGTTGTGCGTCGCGCGCTTCGCCCTGCGTTGCGCGGACCTGACGGTCTGGCGGGCCCGGCGGGTGCGGTTGGCGGGGCGGCGGTCGCGGTTTTCGTTCCGGCGACGGTCGTCGGTGTCCTTCCTGTCAGCCGGCCGGTCCGCGCGCTGGTCGCCAGAGCGGTCGCGGTCCTTCGGACGGTCCGTGCCCGGTCCGCTCCGATCGGGCCTGCTCCGGTCGGGGCGGAGCGTGTCGCGGGCGGGGCCGTGGCGCTTCGGCTCGCCCGCGGGGCGGGTGTCCCGGTCCTCGTCGCGGGTTCGGCGCTCCGCGTCCCGCGCCCGCCGCCTCGCCGCGTTCACCTCGCGGCCCTCCGCCCGGCGCTCCTCGTCGTCACGACGCTTCTTCGGGCGCGTGGTGTGCGCGGGGCGCGGCTTCCGCTCCGGGGTGGGGCGCTTGGAGGGGCGCGGCTTCGGAGTGGGGCGGGACTTCTGGTCCGCCGTCGGCTCGCGCGGTACCGGACGGTCGGCAGGCTTCGACTCGTCGTCCTTCGGCTTGTCGTCCTTGGGCCTGTCGGGCGCGACGGGCTGATCCGGCTTGTCCGGTGCGTCGGGCCGTTCCGGGGTCTTCTTCTTGCGGATGTCCGTGAGCATGTCTTCGAGCCGCCTGCCCACACCGCCCATGAAGAGGCTCAGCCGTTCGAGCAGGAGTTCATAGACGAACGCGAGCAGTGCGACGACCCCCGCCGCGACCGCCTTCGCGAAGGGCTGTGCCCCGTTGCCGCTCTTGACCGACTTCAGGAAGTCCATGAAGAGTCCGTAGGCGGCGAGGATTTCGCTGAGCGCTCCCCAGGCCGCCTTGAGGGCGTCGATGATGGCCATCACCCACCCGGGGCCCGGAATGAGCCTGGTGGCGACCTTCTCGAAGACCACGGTGCCGATGATGAGCGGCAGTTGTTGCAGGGCGGCGTCCCACGCCATCTGGCCCATCTGCTCCGCGGTGACCCCGCCGTCGAGGAGTTCCTGGAACATCTCCGGAGCAATGCCGACGATCTCTTGGATCTTCTGGTTGAACCAGGCCCGGATGGCGGTCTTGATCTCATCGAAGAGGTATTCCCTGGAACCGGTGTCGACGGCGGCGCCCGCCTTGCTGATCCAGTCACCCGGGTCGGAGACGATGTCGTTGAAGACGGCCGCCCACTCGCCGAGGCCCTGGACGAAGGCGATGCCGAACTCAAGGGCGCCGACCGTGGCGAACTCGGCGATGTCGACGGCCGCCAGCAGTTGGGACTCCATCAGGTCGAGCCCGGCGAGCAGCGCGCCGCCGAAGACGTCGAGCAGGCCGCCGGCGACCTTCTTCAGACCGTCGGCCAACTCGTTGACCCTCTTCACGGCCCAGTCGCGCGCGCCGTTGATGCCCCTGCGCCACTTGTCGCGCATCGCCGGGTACTCGGCGAGCAGTTCGTCGCCGAGGGCGATCAGTTCATCGGCGAAGTCGTTGATCTGGGTGACGACCCACTTGCGGGCGTCGTCGATGAGCTCGAAGATCTCCTTCTTGAACCTGTCGATGACGTCGGTGACGAACTTCCGGGCCTTCTCGAAGACGTCCTTGATCGCGTTCTTGAGCTCCTCGAAGAGTTCCTTCAGCTTCTCCAGGGCCTCTTCGATCCAGTTGTCGGCGTCGCTCTCGCCGTCCTTCTGCTTCTGCTCCGCCTCCCGCTCGGCGTTGCCCTGCTCCTTCGTGATCTTTTCGTTGTCCTTGAAGGTGCGATCTTCGACATGCTCATCGGTCTTCTGCTGCTTCTCATCGATGTCATGACGGACCTTCTCGTACTTCTTGCCCTTCTTCCCGTCGATCTCCGCGACCTTGGTGTCCTGCTCCTTGATCCAATCGGCGCGGGAGGCGGAGACGTCGGAGCGGCCCTTGTCGCGTGTGTCCGCCTGCTTCTTGCCGCTGGCCAAGACCTCACGCTGGAGGTCCCGGTCGTACTTCTCCCTGTCCTGCTGCGCCCTGTCGTCCTTGGCGCGGCGCTCCTTGGTCATCTTGCCGCGGCCCTCGGTGAAGCCCGCCCGGAGCTGCGGGCCGCGCTCGTGCTCGGCCACGGCGGAGGCGGACTCGATCGGGACGCCCCCGGTCACCGTCCGGGGACCACCGGCCTGTACGGCGCCCTTCCCGCCGGGCACCTTGCCGGTCAGGGTTTCCTTGGGGACGTCCGGGTAGATCTGGTCCTCACCCATCGGCAGGCCCGCGTCCACGCGGCCCGCCCGGTGCAGTTCGATCTTCCGCTCGTCGAACTTCTGGCCCTGCTCGTCCGTGCGCTGCGGGTTGGAGTCCTTCTCCATCGGCAACTTGGGTGCGTCGCCCACACGGTTGTTGTCGAGCCCCTTGTCCTCGGTGGGGAGGTTCAGGATCGAGTCGATGAGGTCGTCGACCGGGAGGATCTCCTTGAGGAGCTTGCCGAACAACGCGGCGCCGATCGTCACCGTGATGTCCCACCAACCGGGCTCCGGCGCGTTCGCGACGGGAATCTCGCCCTGCGGCTTCTGCTCGCCGGTGACCTCGGGGGTGTTGCCCCCGTCGGCTTCGGTGCGGGCCACCTTGGCGTTGGTGTACGTACCGGGGGCCGCCACCGTCGGGCCGCCGGGCACGGTCTTGGGCGAGCCCGAGGGACGTTGGGCCTTCGGCGGTGCCTTGCGCAGCGCCGTTCGTTCCTTGTTGACCGAACGGCCCACGGCGCCGTCGACGCCCTTCAGCGTCTTCAGGGCCTGATGTGGCTTGAGCCCCGCCGCGATGGACAGTCCCGCCTCGGGCGTGGCGTTCGAGACGTCGGGGGCCGGAGCCTCCTTCGCGGCCCCGGGCCCTGACCCACCGGCCCGGCCGGCGCCGCCACCGCGCCCACCGCGGGCGGGCGCCGGGGCCGGGCCGCCGCGACCGCCCGCCCCGCCGCCGCGCCTGCGGACGTTCTTGGCGGCCTGCCGCGCCGCCTGCCGCTTGCCGCCCGTCGGCTTCTGCCGCGGCCGTGGCCCCGCGGCACCGGGTGCGTCGCTCTTCTCGCCCCGGCCGGCCGCCGGCGCGGGGGCCTTGCCGGCCCCAGGAGCCGGGGCCGAAGTCGCGGCCGGACCGGCCGGCGGAGCGGGCGACGCGCCCGGGCCACCCTGGTCCTTCGGGGCCGCATCGGATGCCGGTGCGCCCTGCTGTGGGCCATCAGCCCGTCCCCCCGCCTCCCCGGCCTTCCCCTCGGACCCCTTCGGCTGCTCCGACTCCTTCGGCTCCTTGGACTCCTTCGCCGCGACGGTGGCCGACTCCGGCTCCTTCCCACCGCCCGGGCCGCCCTTCCCCGCCGTCTCCGCCTTCCCGGAACCCTCGGTCCGGGACTCAGCGGCTGATTCGCGGGCCGGCGCCGCGGCGGCCCCTTGGGTACGGGCGTCCTCGTCCGCCTTGGACAGTTGGTCGGGGCCGGCCGAGGTGTCGACGGCAGCGGCCGGGCCTGCGCCGTCGGCGGCGAGGGCCTCTTCGGCGCGCTGCCGCGCCGTCGCCTCGTCCCCGCCCCGGCCGTCCTGCGCCGGCTGCCGCCCGGCCCAGTCCCGTTGGGTGTTGCCGTCCACCATCGTGGAACCCGACGAGGCCAACGCCCCGGCGTCGCCCGCCGGACCGGACTCCTGCTCGCCGGACAACACCTCCCACATCTCCTGGAGGGTGTGGCTCTCCGAGTCCTCCTCGTCGCTCCGGTCGGCGGCGGCCCGGGACCCCTCGGGCCCTGTCGCGTCCTGGGGGGCGGCCGGCTCCGTGTCGCCTTCGGTGGACGAGATACCGGGCGTTCGGGCCTCGCCCCTCTTGCGGCGTTGGAACAGCCGGGGGTCGTCCGTGGTGTCCGACTCCCGGGCCCCGCCGTCGGCCGCGCCCGCACCGGAACCTGCCGTTCCCGCCGGGTCCTCGTCGCGCGTCGGCTCCTGCTCCGCAGGTTCCGCCTCCAGCCCCAACGGCTCGTCGTCCGCGTCCTGTTCGTTCTCCGGGTCGCCCCGGGTACGGGACCGGCGCAGGTCGTCGCCAGTACGGAGCTTCTCACCGGGGTCGGCACCGCTCCGGTCCACCCCCGCCGGCGCCGCCGCCGGGCCGGCGACCGCAGCGGCGTCTTCCTGCCGTGGCTCCCGCTCGCCCGCCTGCCGCTCCGGCTCCTGCGGGACCTCTTCCTGCGCTTCCGCGCCCTCCTCTTGTTCCCCTTCCGGCGCGCCCGCGTCGTCCTTCTTCTCCCCGGACTCCTCGGCCTGCTGCCGCTCCTCCTGCGCCGCGGCATCCCTGTCCTCCTGCGCGGCGCTGTCGCGGTCCTGCTGCTCGGAATGCGACCGTTCCTGCTGCCGCTCGGCCCCCTCCGCCTGCTCCTGCGCGGCCGAGGACTCCGCAGCGTCCCGATCGCCGGAGGCGGCCGGTGGTCCGTCGCCTTCGCGGGGCCGGTCCTGCTCGTCCCGCGGGGCGGGCTTCCCTTCGCCCTTCGCCGGTTTGCGCGCGTCCTCCCGCTCCTGTGCGACGTCCTCCGCCCCGTCGGGCACGGCCAGGGGAACGCCGGTGGCCTCCAGCGGCAGCGGCGCCTGCCGCTCCGTCTCCTCCACCAGATCCAGGAGATGGTCGAGTACGGGGCTGGGCAGCCGCAGCTCCAACCGGTCCAGGACGACGTCCTGCACCTGCGGCGCCAGGCGCGCCAGCTGGAGCCGTACCCGACCCGACCGGTCCTCGGGATCGCCGCGCAGGGACCGCAGCACCCCGTTCGCCAACCGGTCGACGAGCGTCGCCGGGTCCAGCTCCGCCATCCGACGCTGGTCCGCGTCCACGGTGGCGTACCGCAGCCACCCGGGGGTGACCGGGCTCGGCTCGACCTCCCGGGGCGCCGAATCCGCGTCCCGTACGAGGTCCTGCGCCGCCGACTCCGCCGCACGCTCCATCGCCTGCTGCGGCAGGCTCACCGCGCCCAGGTCGCGCCCGGCGCGCAGGGCGCCCAGGCCGTCCGGGTTCTGCACCGTGTGCAACAGCTCATGGGCCAGCAGGCGCTGGCCGTCGACCGTGCCCGGGCGATAGGCGCCGGGGCGGAAGAAGATGTCCTGGCCGACCGCGACCGCGTCCGCGCCCAACAGCTCCGTGAGCGCGCCCGCGTCGCGGTCGGTGTGCAGCCGTACCCGGCCGAAGTCGTGGCCGAGCCGTTCCTCCAACTCGCGGCGCACGCTCACGTCCAGGGGCTGCCCCGCGCCACTGACGATGTCCTTCGGTTCCGGCGTACGGGCGGCGCCCCGCGCCTTCCGCTTGCGCCGCTTGTCCCGCACCGACCGCTGCGACGGGTCGTGCTGAGCTCCGGGGTGAGGGGCGCTCATCGCGGCTCACCCCGCCCCGACAGGCCCGCGTGCACCGCGCGCGCCAACGCCTCGCCCAGGCGGCGCGGCGACGTGGTCGACGGCAGCGCAGGCAGGCCGGCGATGGCGTCGACGGCCCGGCCGCCGTCCGCGGCCAGCGGCACTCCCCGGTCCCGTACGAGCCGGGCCAACTCCGTCTGGAACGCCGCCGACAGCCGATCACGGTCGATCCGCTCGAAGCCGTCCAGGACCAGTTCACCGATGTCCACCCGGATGGTGCGCGCTGGCTCGTTCAGACCCATCCGTCCACCTCCGACGGGGTCAAGGAGCGGTCCAACTTGAGGTATTCGGTGCGCGCCGCCTCCAGCATGTGGCGCATCTGGAGCCGACCGCCCTCCTCAGCGGCGAGGAAGGCGCCCGACAGCGCGATGTTGCGGATCGAACCGCCGGCGACCGTCAACCGGGCCAGCTGCGCCGGATCGATCCCCTTCGTCGGGGCGCGCGCGGGCAGGACGCGCCGCCAGATCTCCGCGCGCTCGGCCTCGCCGGGGAAGGGGAAGTCGACGACGAAGCGGATGCGCCGCAGGAACGCCGTGTCCAGCGCCTGCTTCATGTTGGTGGTGAGGACTGCCAGACCCCGGTACGCCTCCATCCGCATCAGCAGATAGCTGACCTCCAGGTTCGCGTACCGGTCGTGGCTGTCCTTGACCTCGCTGCGCTTGCCGAAGAGCGCGTCCGCCTCGTCGAACAGCAGCAGCGCGCCGCCGCGTTCGGCCGCGTCGAAGACCCGGCGCAGGTTCTTCTCCGTCTCACCGATGTACTTGCTGACGACCTGCGACAGATCGATGACGAACAGGTCCAGGCCCAGCTCCCGCGCCATCACCTCGGCCGCGAGCGTCTTCCCGGTGCCGGAGCCGCCGGCGAAGAGGGCCGTGACGCCCAGGCCCCGGCGCAGCGTCGCCTCGAAGCCCCACTCCTGATAGACGGTGGCCCGCTGCCGTACGTGCGCGACGATCTCCCGCAGAATCCGCAACTGCCGCTCCGCCAGCACCAGGTCGTCCCAGGACGCGTCCGGTTCGATGCGCCGGCCCAACTCGTCCATGCCCGTCCGCGCCTCGGCGAGCCCGGCGCGCCACGCGAGCCCGGCCGCGTCCGACCCGTTCCCACCGGCCAGCTCCCCGCCGGACAGTTCCCCGGCGACCGCGGCGCCCACCGAGCGGACCAGATGGGGCGGCAACGAGAACTGCTCGACCAGCTCCCGCAGGTCGTGCTCCGACAACGCCGGCACGTCCCGGAAGGCGTCCGCCCACACCCCCAACTGCTCCTCGGCGTCAAGCGCGGGCACGCTCACCCGCTCGCCGCGCGGTCGGGCGCTCGGCCGTGGATCGAGACTGGAGACGACGAGCGGCACGCCCGCGCTCGCCACGAACGCGTCCATGGCGACGGCCTGCTCACGATCCAACTCGTCGACCTCCACCAGCAGGGCCGCGGGCAGCAAGACGGCCTCGCGCTGCCAGAGCCGGGCCAGCCGGTCGCGTTCCGCCGGATCGGTGGGCAGGTCGGCGGCGGCCAGTGCGTACAAGCCGAGCCCCGAGCCGTGGGCGGCGACGGCCGCGATGTCGGCCCGCGAACGCAGGTCCCCGCCGACCAGTTCGACGCGGAGCGGGGCGTACGGGCCACCGCCCGCCAGCGCCGCCGCCACCCGCCGCGCCGCCCGTTCGTACGACGGGGGGAGGTCCGCGGGCGCGGTCGTACGGCGCAGCAGGCCGTGGAGCCGGGCGTCCAGGTACGGCGAGCCGAGGAGGAAGTGCAGGATGCGTTCGTCCAGGCGCAGTCGGCAGCTCGTCAGCCGCGTCTCGTCGTCCAACTCGACCAGCCGCCAGTGGCGCAGCGGGGCGACGGGCGTCAGCGCGCTCCAGTGCGGCTCGGTCAGCGCGGCGAGGGCCAGCGAGAAGGTGGGGTGCGTCCGCGCGGGGTCGCCGCTCGCGGCTGCGCACCGGGGGCCGGTCGTGGGGTCCAGCTCCGCCGCGGCGGCGAGGAGGACCACCTCACGTTCGAACGCACTGAGCCCGAAGCAACTGACGAGCGCTGTCAAAGCGGCGGGGCCGGTGGCGGCGCCCTGGGACGCATCGTCGGCCGGGGGCCGCGTGCGGTCTCCGTCGGTGTGCTGCGCATGGGCGTCGATCCGCGCGAGGACCGACGCCACGGCAGCGGCCAGCGCGTGGGCGTCCCCCCTGGCGCCGGCTGCCGCGCCCCGGCCCGTACCCACGCCCTCGTCCGCCCCCGTCCCGTGCACGGCGCCTCAGCTCTCCGTACCGTCTTCGGGCGCCGCGGGCTTCCTACGGGTACGCGCACGAGAGGCGGCGGTCTTCGCGGACGCGGCCTTCTTGGCAGCTGGCTTGGCGGCCTTGGCAGCCGTCTTGTTCGTCGCGCGCTTCTTCGCGGCTGCGGTGGCTGTCGTCGTGGTGGCCTGCGCGGATCGCTCCGGCGCCGAGTCCTGTGGCGCGGCGGCGGCCTCGCCCACGGGCGGTGGGTCCTCCACCGTCGGAGGAGTCGGCGCACCCGGCGCCCCGAACGGCAGGGCGCGCACCGTCCGCCGCTCCACGGGCTTCACCGGCGCGGGCGACGTGCGGCCATCGATCAGCACCAGCGACGCCTGATACGCCACCGACATCGTGTACGGGGTGTGGTGGAGCATCCCCCACAGCTTCGACGTCTCGTCGATGTCCAACTGC
Source organism: Streptomyces sp. NPDC047315 (assembly GCF_040643215.1). NCBI lineage: Bacteria > Bacillati > Actinomycetota > Actinomycetes > Kitasatosporales > Streptomycetaceae > Streptomyces > Streptomyces sp. NPDC047315. Next base: position 146,595 of record NZ_JBEYTZ010000020.1, read on the forward strand.
GTCTGGGTGAAGCGCACCCGCTGCGGGGAGTCGGCCAGGTCGCTGCCCGCCAGATGCGGGCGCGCGGCTGCCAGTTCGATGATCTCCTTCGGCAGCACGGGGATCTCGTGCAGGGTTCGGACCACGCAGCCGATCAGCCGCTGCCCGACCAACTCGGCCTCTTCCCCGTACGCGCTGATCAGATAGTGCAGATCCAGCGGAGCCGCGGGCCGCTTGAGCAACGTGCCGTCCGACGCACGGGTCGGTAGGTCGCTGTGGCGCATCGACGCGTTCGGGGTGACCTGGTAGAGGAACACGTTCACGGTCGGCTCGACCGGCGGTTCCGTCGGCGGTTTCCGAGTCTCCACCTTGACCGCGATGTCCATCTCCGGGCCGAGATTGCTCTCGATCAGCAGGGCCAGGGCCTGGGTGACCGTGGCGACGGCGAGGGCGTTGCTCATGTCCTCAGTTCCCCTTCTCGCCGCGCGACAGATAGTCGTCCAGCGTCAGCGCGGGCGCGCGCCGTCCGGTGCGGTCGAAGCGGTCGGCGGCGGGGGAGCGGCCCCGGTCGGCCATCGGTGCCGCACTCACTTCGAGCCGGCCGATCTGCACGTGCACGACGCGTTCGGCCTGCTTGGACGCGCGACGGCCCACCCCGTACGGGGCAGCGCCCCGGGCGGCAGCGGCGTCGGCGGCGCGCGGGCCGAGCGGCGCCGGTGCGGCCGGGGGAGCGGGGACGGCGGGGCGCGGCGCGGGGTCGGCCGCTTCCGGCCGCGGGCCGGCTGCCGAGGAGGGCGCCGCGGGCCGCCACGGTGCGTGCGGGCCGCGGTCCGGCGCCGCACGCGGCCCCGGAGCCCGGCGCGCCGGCGGCGGCAGCGGTGCCCCCCTGCCCGGCGTGGCAGCGGCGTCGGCGGGGGCGTCGGGCCCGTGATCCGAACGGACCGTCTCGGTGCGCACCACGGTGTGCCGGTCGGTCCGTACCGTACGTTCCTCGTGCACCACCTCCGCCGTCCGGCTAACGGAATGCGGGGCGGACGGGAGCAGGGAGGCGGGCTCGTCAGGCTCCTGCGGGCCGGACCGCAGCGCCTCCACCCGCTCGTACGGACCGGGCAGCCGCGGCCGGACCCGGATGGTGCATCCGGCGCCCTCGGCGCCGCCCGGCGCGGGCACCGGCGTGTACCGGGCGAGCAGCCGGTCGAAGTAGTCAGGCATCCGCACACAGCTCCAGGTAGTAGCGACGCCGCAGTGGGCTGAGCGCCAGGATCTCCGGCTCGCTCCACCCGTAGGCGCTCGCGAGCAGATGGACGTCGAGCAGCAGGTCCCGGGCCCAGGTGTCCAGTTCGGTCCACAGGTACGAGGTGATGTCCAGGTCCGCGGGCGTGGCCGCGCCGCACTCGGGGCAGGTGACGTTCAGTGTCACGTCGGCCGCCGGGTCGGCGTCCGCCGCCGCCTCGGCCAACCGCCGCCGGACCTCCGCCGGCAGCAACGCGTCCAGCCGCTCGGGCGGTACGCGCTCGCCGCCGCGCACGGCCGAGACGGTGCAGCGCGCCACCAACAGCCGACGGGCCTGGGCCGCGTCCGGAGCGGAGCCGACCGCCGCGAGGTCGGCGACGGTGGGCAGCCGGAACTCCACCGTCCAGTCGCCCTCCTCGATCCGCAGCGGCCCGTACCCGGCCCGCTCCCGTACGTCCAGGAGCGTCGCGTCGAGGTCGAACTCCATCGCCTCCCTGCACGACGTGCACGCCACGCACACCTGCATGCGTTCGCCGAACAGGGCCCGGCGCAGAGCGAGGAGGTCGCCCTCGCGGGCGCCGACCGGCATCGACAGCAACTCGTCCGTGCTGGCGTCCGGACGGGCCGCCCGGTGCAGCAGCAGGGACCGTTCCGCGTCGTGCCGCGTCAGCCCGGCTTCCCAGGTGGCGAGCAGTTCGACCGGCCCCGTCGGCGTCATCCCTCATCCTTCCGGTGTGCGCGTGGTGCAGGCAGTGCGTTCGGTGCCGACGGCGCGGGTGGCGCTGGGGGCCCGCGTCGATCAGGCCGGGTACGTGAACGACGGCTCGACCGGCTCCTCCACCTCGTAGTCCCGCTCCCAGCCCTCGCATTCGAGCTTCACGCTCTGGATGGCGACGGCGTTGGCGTTGGCGTCCAACTCGCCGAGCACCTGGTACTCGCTCACCCAGGCCCGATAGAGCTTGTGGGAGACGGCCACCTGCCCGGCCTCGTTGAGGACCTGGATGATGATGTCCTTGCGGAAGTCCCGCAGGGAGACCTCCGCTCCCAGCCCCGCCCCGACCTGCCAGACCTTGTTGGCCCACCGGTCGAACTCCGGGTCGTGGGTGACGCCGCGTTCGAGCGTCACGCCTTCGAACTCCGAGCGCCCCGGCGACTTCCGCGGCGAACTGGGATCACCGCCGTGCCGGTGCTTGACCACCTCGGTGGTGCGCTTCAACGGACTGATCTTGCTGACGCCCGCGACCGTCCGACCGTCCCACAGAACCAGGAACTTGAAATTCTTGTAAGGGTCGAAGCGATGGGCGTTGATCTGGAACTCAGCCATCGGTTTCCTTCGTGTTCCGCTTCCTCGGTTACGAAAGGTCGAACTGTCCGGCGACCTGTTGGATCTTCACGATCACGAACTCCGCGGGCCGCACCGGTGCGATGCCGATCACGACATTGACCACTCCACGCGCCACATCGGCTGCGGTGGTGGTGTCCTTGTCGCACTTGACGAAGTACGCCTCGCGCGGCGTACTTCCCTGGAAAGCACCCTGCCGGAAAAGATCATTGAGATAGGCCGAGGTCTTCAACCTGATCTGCTGCCACAGCTGTTCGGTGTTGGGCTCGAAGACCACCCACTGGAGATCACGGTGGAGGCTCTCCTCGACGTAGAGCGCCAGCCGGCGCACCGGCACGTATTTCCACTCGCTGTCGAGCCCGTCGGCGCCCTGAAGGGTACGGGCGCCCCACACCAGCGGGCCGACGACCGGGAAGGTGCGCAGGCAGTTCACCCCCAGGGGGTTGAGCAGTCCGTTCTCGCGGTCGGTCAGCCTGACCGTGAGTGAACGCACCCCGGTCAGCCGCGCCTCGGTGCCGGCCGGTGCCTTCCACACGCCGCGTTCGCCGTCGGTACGGGCGAAGACGCCGGCGACGGCGCCCGACGGCGGGAAGGAGCGCAGCCGCCCCGTGAGCGGGTCCGTCAGCTGCAGGTGCGGGAAGTACAGCGCGGCGTGATCGCTGCGTACGGGCTCGAAGGCGCCGATGCCGGCGCGCGCGGCGTCCACGCTGCCCCAGGCGGACGGCGCGTCCACGAGCAGGAAGATCCGCCGCTCCCGGCACAGCCGCTCGGCCGCGGAGAGCACCGTGACCATGTCCTCGGTGGTCTCGTACGCCGAAAGCTCCGGCAGCGCCAGTAGGTTGACGTCGTCGATGTCGCGCAGCGCCTGCACGCCGGTCTTGCGCGCCTCGCTGCCGATGAGGTCGCGCGGACCGGGCGGATCGCCGTCCTTGCCGCCCTTGAGGGCGAAGACGGGGGGGTTGACCGACGCCTCAAGCCCCAGATCATTGGCGCACTCCCCGACGAAGCGCACCACGTCGTCGGGGTCGACCGACCCGGCGACGACCTGGATGCGACGGCCGAACGCGGTGACCTCGGCGCCGGCGAAGGCGTGCTTGCCCGGGGCGTCCGGCAGCGAACGCAGCTTGCGCTCCAGCAGCAGGGCCAGTTCCGTGACGCTGCTCGGCGCCTCGCCGTCCTGGTCCGGGTCGTAGAGCGTGAACTCGCGCTCCACATCACCGATCTTGACCGTGAGCTCGACGTTCAAATCGGGCAGCTCGGCCGCGAAGGGCTTGGACACGGTGCCGGAGGGGTCGGGCCTGCCCTCGTCCAGCGCCTTGACCCGGACCAGGGAGGACCCGGCGTTGACGACGGTCTCCACGAACCGTCCGTGGCCGCTCTCCATCGACAGACCGGTGAAGGCCTCGCGGGCGCCGCCGCGCGCGTCGAGAATGCGAAGGTTGAACGTACGGTCCGGGGTCGGCGTGTCGTGATCGACGACCACCCGCAGCCCCGAGCCCCAGACACCCGGCTCCTTCGCGCGAACCTCAAGCACCGGGCACTGGCTGCGCCCCTCGGTGGACTCCAGCGTGACACAGGCTTCTTCGCCGGTGCCGGCCTTGGCCACGCGCACGACCACCGCCACAGAGCCGCCGTTGCCGAAGAACTGGTGAACGGCGTAGCCCACGGCGCTACGGGACGTGAGTCCACCGAAACGGCGCTCGAAGTCCGCGAAGCTGGTGATCCGCACGGGTCGGTTGAGCGGACCCCGACGGGTGTGCCCCACGAATGCGGTCACCGAGGTGGTGACGGGGGCGGCAGTTCGGATGCTGCTGGGAAGCTCTTCGATGTAAACGCCGGGATAGCCCATGTGCGTCGGCATTCCCCCTCCATTCCCTTCGCGCACCAAGAGATGAGGAGGGGAAGTGAAGGAATGCGCTTATATGTAAAACTTGTGTGGGCGCTCTCTGTCGATTTTCCCCCGTCACACACCCCGTGCGACATCGGTCTCGCCGGGCCATTCGCAGGTGAACGGCGCATGTGCACGCTTCAGTGTCTTCTGGTGCATGCGTGCCGATTGCGAGTCTGGATTATGAGACAAGGGGGGTCAAGGCAACGATCAGGCCATTGGGTGATCATTTTCCCTGACGTCGATGACATGTGAAAGGGCGTGGTCAGGGGGGTATTGCTGAGTGAATATGGAGATGAATTCACGACCGCTTCACGGGATCACTTGATGCAGCGTGGAGAACAAGCCGATTGAAAATTAGCCCGGCGCGCCGGCTTTACGTGCAGACGCACGCGATGGCATCGGCTTACGTCTTCCGCTGTGTGGCGCCTGCGCGGAGATTGGTAGGGCAACCTTCAGCGGGTGCTTGAAGCGGTTCCCAAGGGTTGTCCCATAAATGATCTCTGAGCGTCCTCGGGCGAGTAGGCCGCTCGGTGGTCGGCTCGCCTAGTTCTTGGACTGCGCGGCAATGGTGTGGTCCCGGGTGGGCACCAGGGTGCCGTCCACGATGAGCACGGTGTCCTTGGCGAACCGCTTGCGTGGCTGGCGTGCGAGCCGCGGCCCGAGGCGGTCGATGATCCGGTCCGCCGCCGACTTCGACAATCCGAACAGCGGGGCGAGCTGCCGCATGGTCAGGTTCGTGCGCCAGTAGGCAGCAACCAACAGTGCCCGGTCCTCCAGCGGAAGACCCCACGGCCGGCCCCTGCGGACCGAGTCCGCCCCTCGCACCGCAGCACCGTCACCAGCTTCTCGAACTGCCGCGGGCTCAGCCCGGTGAACGGGGATATCCAAGACGGCTCCGACGCCGTGATCACACCAGCCACCGCTGGACCATCTCAGTTGCAGGCATCGCCGGTTCGGGCTGATCTTTTACGCATCCGACGATCTGAGGGAGTTCGACGTGGGGGCTGATTCTGTTCCCGGGAGACGGAGACGCGGGCAGTCCGGACGTTGGCTGGCCCTACAGCGGCTTCGCCGCGTTCCGGCGGCAACTGGCGCGAGCCGAGGGCTTCGACCTCGACGAGATGTGGGGCTTCGGCGGAGAGCGCGGCTGGAGTGACGTCTCCACCTCGCTCGAACCGCTCCTGGATCGCCCCGACGACGGTGGAGGCGAGCTCTCACCCACCGAATGCGCAGCGATCCTGCCGCGGATCGAGGGGATCGTCGACCACTGGCAGAGCGAGGCCGACGTCCCTCGAACACACATCGATGCGGCCCAGCAGCTGGCGGTCGTTCTGCGGCTCTGTATCGCGAAGGACGTTGAGCTGATCTTCCTGTAACGCTCCATGGAGCCGGGCCGAGCCCTCACGCTAGGGGAGTAACGGGACAGCCCTTAACGCGGCTGCGCGTTCCGTTGCTTCTCTCCGGCCTGCTCCAAGGCGGCCTCGTAAGCGTGCAGGGCCGCGATGACCGTGGCGCGTTCCGCGGGGTCGAGACCGCGCATGACGCATTCCCAGGCAGAGGCACTGCCAGAAAGCCATTCGTCGATCGGTGCGGCGTAGGCGGGGGCGATGGCGACGATGCGGCGGCGGCGGTCGGCAGGATCGGCAGTGCGCTGCAGGACGCCCAGCCGTGATAGGTCGCTAACCATGAGACTGACGGTCGTCGGGGCCACCTCCAGCCGGGCGGCCAGGTCGTTGACGCTGGTGGGACCGTCGTACTCCAGGTGGGCCAACAGCGCGAGATGCCGCGGTGCCAGGTCCAGGCCCTGGAGCGCCGGAGGGATGGGCAGGCGCTTTGCGCGGCCGACAAGCCGTGGCATGAGCAACAGCAGGGTGCGGACGGCCTCATCGACGGCTGGGCCGTCCGATTCCGTGGACATCAGCGACCTCTCCCGGATACCTTTACAAACAAAGGCTTTGGATTCAAAGGGAACGAGGTTCACTATGCCGCATCTGACCCTCCACCTTCCGGAGAACAGGCTGACCGGTAAGGAGCCCATGCTCGTAGCCGCACTGACCGACGCGATCGTCGACGTCTATGGCGAATGGGCCCGCGACCTCGTAAGCGTCCGCCTGGCCGGAGTCCCCGCAGGCCGTTTCGCGCAAGGCGGCAAGGCCGTGGACACAAACGCTTCGGTGATCTTGGGTGTTCGAGCTGACGTCTTCGACCGCCCCGACGCCGCCCAGATCACCGCGCGCCTCGGCGCCGCGCTCACCGATGCGATCACGTGCGTCGTCGGCGATGACCTCCGCGCCGGCACCATGGTCGAACTCGTGGCGTCACCGCCAGAACGAACCTTCGTAGGCGGCGCTCTCACCGTGTGACCCCCCATCTGGGCCACCTCATGACCTGCCCTTTTCCGAAAGAGGTACTCAGACGACTGCTTGCTGTTCGGCTCGGGCTCGGGTGGTGGCGAGGCGGTAGGAGTCGGTGCCGGTCTCGATGATGTTGCCGCCGAAGGTGAGGCGGTCGGCGATGGTCGTGCAGAGGCGGGAGTCGGTGAAGGTCTTGGTCCAGCCGCGCTTGGCGAGAGTGTGGATCACGGCTGCGTCGATGTTGGGGTTGGCCTCGAAGTCGAACTTCCGCAAGGACTTGTCGCGAGGGAAGCCTGCGGCCTTGATGCGGCACTCGGAGCGACGACGAGCCCGGTCGTCACACTCGGCCAGGAGGAGCTCGGCGAGGAAGCCGAGGTAGTACATCTGCTCACGGCTCGCGGTCTCGGCGAGGTCGGGGAACTGGGAGCGGATGGTGGGCAGTCGGAGCATGCGGCATGCCTGGTCGACGGCGGTGGTGGCGGCCTGCTCGGTGAGTCCTCGCTGGTGGGGAAGGGGCCGGCATTCTCCCTCTTTCACGGGGGGAGGTAGTCGGGTCGGCGGAGCCGCAGGAGCTGGTCGTAGGGGGCGACGGAGGGCAGGGGGTGCTTGTCGGGTGGCAGGTTGACCCTGACGCCGCAGGCAGCGGGGCGATGGCGGTCTGGCTGGTAATGGAGGGCGGCTGCAAGGGATCTTCGGGCCCGGTGTCGGCGTCGGCAGCCTTGCGGGCTTCGAGAGCGACGGCATCGGCGGTGAGGGCGCCCGTCCTGAGTGCTGCGGCGAGGCCGGTGACGAGGTGGTCGTGGGGCAGGCGGCGGCTGAGGAGGAGAACCTCGATCAGGGCCCGGGTGCCGTCGCGTTCACCGTGGGCTTTGACGGCGGCTTTCCACCAGTCGTCGTGCATAGGAGTGAACCGGCCGGCGGCCCGGGCCCGGTCAAGGGCGGTGGCGCCAGGCAGGACACCGGATGTCGGCATCGACGCGATGGACCTCAACTACTAAGTTCTCAAACGGAGGTTCGAATTTTGAGGTTACGAGATGCGATCGAATGCGTGCCGATACCGATGTTCGGGCCCTGGTGTCCCTGGCGGGGCGGCATCGTTAGCCAACACACTGTGGCCGCCGTGGACAGCGGGGCCGCGTGCACGACAGCAGCAGGAGGAATCCGGTGAGCGACCGTAGCGCCATCGAATGGACCGAGGCGACGTGGAACCCGACCACCGGCTGCGATCGTGTCTCTTCCGGATGCGACAACTGCTACGCCCTCGCCTTGGCGAAACGTCTGAAGGCTATGGGGGCGGCGAAGTACCAGAACGACGGTGACCCCCGAACCTCCGGGCCCGGGTTCGGAGTCACGCTGCACCCCGACGCCCTGGACGTGCCATACGGATGGAAGAGCCCGCGAGTGGTGTTCGTGAACTCGATGTCGGATCTCTTCCATGCCCGTGTCCCGCTCGACTTCGTCCGTCAGGTCTTCCAGGTCATGGCGGACACACCGCAGCACACGTACCAGGTCCTCACCAAGCGGGCTCGTCGCCTGCGCCAGGTCGCACCGAAACTGAACTGGCCGGACAACCTCTGGATGGGCGTCTCGGTTGAGACGGAGAACGAGCTGCCCCGGGTCGACGACCTCCGCCACGTCCCCGCGGCCGTCCGGTTCCTGTCCTGTGAGCCGCTTCTTGGGCCGCTGCCCGACCTTCGGCTGGACGGCATCCACTGGGTCATCACCGGAGGCGAGTCCGGCCCGCGCCACCGCCCGCTGGACGAAGCCTGGGTGACCGGGATCCGCGACACCTGCCAGGACGCCGGCGTTGCCTTCTTCTTCAAGCAGTGGGGCGGCCGTACCCCGAAGGCCGGCGGTCGCATGCTGGAAGGCCGCACCTGGGACCAGATGCCGCTGCCGGTCGCGGCCTGACCATGCCGTTCGTTGTGGCCGGCCCTGCCCGGGCCCGGCCACAACGTCAAGCCGCGAGGTTCCCCGGAGAAAGGGTGATCTCACGGGTCTTCCTCACGCCCACCCCGTTGTCGGGCGTGACGCCCTGCGCATGCAGAAGCTGGACCGCCTGACGTACCACCGGCTCCGTGACCTGCCCGTAGAAGGATCCGAAAACCTCCAGCGTGTGGTCGACGAGCTTGACCGGCCGCCGGGTCCGCGCGAGCAGCCGCGCCAGGTTCTCGGCGATCTGAGGTACAGCCTCAGCCTCGACCTCTTTCGGGTCCTTCCGGGCCACCGAGGCCACGGAGAAAAGCGCGTCGTCGTCTTCCCGCTCCTCCACGGTCTCCCACCACGTTGCCCGGGCTCGAGCAACGGTGTCACCGAACACCCACAGGCCATACGGGCTGCGGGTGGCGAACACCAGGCGGTACACGGCCCGTTTTCGAGGGGAGTGCGAAACCGGCACCGACTGCACGCGCATCCCGGTGCGCTGCGCCAGCCGGAGGGCGTACTCGGCCGCCACCGCGTCGATCGCATCTTCGGCTGCGCCGTCCTTGTCGCGGGAGGCCACCGCGTCAGCGAAGTACTCCCGCCACCAGGTCCCGCCGCACACGTCATCGAACCGCTGCAGCGACTTCTCGTTGCCTTTCGGGGACCGGACGTGACCGCCCAGACGCCACACGGCCATCATGCTGAAGTTCATCAGCAGTTCGGTCGCCGGCCGTCTCTGTGGGCGCTGCCGGGCCAGCACCTCTACGAGACGGTCCTGCGGCAGGACCAGCCCACACGGGTCGAGGAAGAGGAACAACGGCTCCCGGCGCGCGCGCTCCACGACTTGGTCGAGAACGCTGTCGACCTCACCGCGGTGGGCGTGCGCTCGCACACCACGGGCCAAGTACTGTTCGACGACCTCCCGCAACCGGTCGAACGACTTCCCTTGGGGCTCCGAGAAGAAGCACTCCAGCGTCAAACCAGGCCGGGAACGCAGGTACGAGGCCACCCGCAGTGCGATCTCCGCGGACGCCGGCTCACCGCTCTCGTACCGGCCCTCGCCTGCGTATCCGTCCAGGTAGACCACGCGCTTGTCGTGCGACTGCGTGCCCGTCATCCCACCGAACTGCGGCAGGTAACGCCGCAGTAGTTCATGCTTGAAAACGCTAGGCAAAGACTTATCTGCCCAGTAATCTCCGTTGGTTCCTGACGACATCGCCCACCCCCACATTCGACGGTATCCGTCTGATCACAGATGGTGAAGCACCGTGTGGAGATCAGACAAGACCAACGCCGCCACCAAGCCGCGCTGCGCCGGACCCGCCCTCGAATACGAGGTCGTGGGTCAGGATGGCGGCATGACGACCTGGTTCCGCACCTACTACGAGGACGAAGATCTGTTGCTGTACTTCGAGGCCGCTGACGACGGCTGGGCAACGCGGCAGGTTGAGGTCCGAGGGAGGGACTCGCGACCGGTGACGGCGGCCTCTCTGGAAGAGGTGCTGCACTTGCGTGATCACGCCGATCTCGCGGCGAGGTTCCGCTATGAACGGCAGTACGGCGTTCTCGCCGAAGGCCCCATGAACGGCTGGCAGGACCAGCCCGAGGCAGCCGAGATCTCCGAGGAGGAGTTCGAGCGACTGTGGACTGAGGCAAGGCGGGCTCTCGGCGATTCAACCTAACCTGGCGGGTCGTAGTGGTCGTACACCCTCACCGAGGAGGATCTGCTCGAGCTGGCTGCCGCGGCCGGCCCGCTCGAAACCGCCGCCGCGCTGGCCACCGCCGAGGACGCCAAGGCCGACGGTACGCGATCGTGCTGCACCGCCTCGCCGCCGGCGCGGCCACCTGGACCGCTGATGCCCCCGCCGTGCTGGCCGCCCTGGGCCGGGCGGAGCTCGGTGCGTTCCACCTGGCCGCCGCCCGCGAGTGCCGCACACCGCCCCGGCGCCCTGCCGACCGGCCCGGCCCCCGGCGGCACGCGCCGCTCTCGCGTTGCGCCGCCCACCCCAGTGCTGACGGGGCTGCCACCTACTCCATCCTGGTCGGCGGCCGGTGATCACCGGCCGCGAGCCTGGAGTTTCCCACCTCACCCGCGCGGCGAGGAGGGTTCCTTCGGTCGTCCGGGTGAGGTGGGTGCCGGTGGACGGTTGCCGGCCAGCACCTCGAGGATGCTCAGCGCCGTGGCGGCGTGAGCCGCGACGAAGTCGTCGCGCTCCAGGTCACCTTGTGGAGGCGTGGTGCCGAACGGGACCAGGCGGTGGTTGGGCTGGGTGATCCAGCCGAGCAGGGGGACGCCACTGGTGCTCATGTCCTGGGTGAACGCGGCGTAGAAGACGGGGTCGGCGGAGCGGGCCGGCTCGCGGCCGTGGCAGACGAGGCCGTGGACGGCGACGTCGTGGCGGTACAGGAAGTGCAGGTGCCGGTCGCGGAGCACGGCAGCGCTCTGCTGGGGGGTGAGTTGGGGCTCGTGGACCACCTGACGGGTGCCGGCCATGCGCAGCCGTCGTTCGTGGCGGGGGAGGTCTGCGGTGCCGGCGATAGCGACGAAGTGGTCCACGAACCGGTAGGGACGCCACAGGTCAGGGAGGAAGTTGGGGATCAGGACCACGAGGTCGAAGGCGTCCCGGCCTTGACGGACCGTCCCTCAGCGGCGTGTCCTCCCGCGGACCCGACCTGGTGCGCCCGGTGTACCACTCAAAGTTCTGCTCGACCAGGTATCCCGTGCTGGGGGCGGGAGCGGAACTCCAAAGGAGTTTCGAGTACGCGCCGGGCGGCGCGGGCGGGTCCTCGGAGACCTACCGTCCCTTGACCCGCTGCATCTTCGGCCTGCGGATCTCGTTCTTGCGCTCGCGCAGGAGGAGCACGCGCAGTCCGGCCCGGGCCCAGGCGGCGGCGATGCCTCCGACGACGTAGACGTGTTCATCCAGGCTGCGCGCGAGGAACTGGATCACCTGTCCGCGCGGCGGGTGCGCCCCGGTGTGGGTGCGCAGCGCGGTGGTGTACTTGGCGCCTTGGCGGGCGTCGCGGCTGGCACGTTGTTCGGGGTGGACCGTGCATTCGGCATGGCGTTCTCCCGCAGGCAGAGCCACCCCTCTGTCGGCACGACGGCAAGCCGTGGTGCGAAGGTTGATGCGCGGGACTCGGAAGCCCTGGACCACGGTGCACACCCGGCGGCGTGGGCCTGGTGGCGGCGGTGAACGGCGTACGCGCCTTGCCGTGGCCGACACCGTAGCGGAACGCGCCCTTCTCTCCGGTGCGACCCGCCGGCCGACGGCAGGCGCGGAATCCCCCTGGCCGTCCGCGGGGGTGAACTCGGGTCCGGTCCGGTGCCCCGGTGCGTTTGGTCGGCGTACGGTGAACGGCCAACGAGGGAGGGCGCAGTGCCGTGGATGAGAAGAGGAGTTGGGGCACGCTCGTCTAAGAGGTCATCTCATTTGGTGGCTACGTGTGGGGAGCCCGCGGCAAGTCGAGCCATCTCATGCAGGCGGTGCCAGTACGCAGGGGCGTCCGCTTCGCCGAGTACAGGTATGACCTGGTCTAGGCGGGCGATGCAGCGAAGCAGAATGCTTCGGCCCCGCGCCTCGAGCTCGCCGCCGTTCTTGATCCACGTGAGAACGCAGCCTGCGGTGTCCGAGTCCAGCATCACCACGTCGAAGCCGGCCCGGTCTGCTCCGGCCAATCCGGGAGGAAACGGTAGTTCCATGAACTCTTGGTACAGGCGTGATACGGCCTCAAACACAGTCTCTTCGCTCACGCGGACCATCATGGCGCAGCTTTCACAACGCCTGGAGTCGTCTTGAGCCTGCGGTAGCAGATGAGGGTGCAGACGATGCTGGTAAAGGCGAGGAAGTGGTCGGCCTTGCGTTCGTAGCGTCGGTGGAGGCGCCGACAGCCGGCGAGCCAGGCCATGGCGCGTTCGATGGTCCATCGGTGACGGCCCAGCCTCTGCGAGGACTCGACACCTTTACGGGCGATGCGATGGGTGATGCCACGCTGGCGTAACCATTGCCGCAGGTGGGAGTAGTCGTAGCCCTTGTCGCCGTGGAGCTTGCCGGGCTTGCGTCGCCTGCGTCCGCGGCGGGACCGGATCGGCGGTATGCCTTTCACCAGCGGGGTCAGGGCCTGGCTGTCGTGCAGATTCGCCGCCGAGATCCCGACAGAGATGGGCAGACCTGTCTGCTCGGTGATCAAGTGGATCTTCGAGCTGTACTTGCCCCGGTCCACAGGATTCGGACCTGTCAGGTCCCCCGTTTCAATGCCCGCATGTTCACCGAGTCGATCGCGCAGTGGGACCGGTCCAGCTCGCCTCGGGACCCGAGCTCGTCGAGGACTAGGCGGTAGAGCTTGGCCCACACCCTGGCCTTCGTCCACTCAGAGAAGTGCCGGTGGGCCGTCGCTCCCGACGGCCCGAACGACGCGGACGGCAGCTGCTGCCGCGTACAGCCCGACGTGGCCACGAACACGATCGCGGCCAGCACCTCCCGGTCACCATGCCGCCGCCGGTCACCACCCTGGGGCCGCGACGGAGCCTCCGGCACCAGCCGCTCAACAATCCCCACCACAGACCGAAGCCTACTGACCCTGCCAAATGAGATGACCTCCAAGGGCGGGAGGTGTGGATCCCGGCGACGATCGATGGTGCCCGCCAGGTCCTTGCCGATGGTCCTGAGCGGCTGGCGCAGTTCGAGCGGGAGCAGGGTGGTTCTCCGGCCCTGGAGCTCCCGGCGTTCCTGGCGGCGTACGTACTGCCGCAGCAGGTGTGGGGCGAGATCGAGGCGGCCATCGAGCGTCTGCGCGCCGGGGACTTCTCCGGCTGTACCTCGCTAGAGGACTTGAACGACGCGGTCGCCGGACCGGAGGCGCCGTAGCCGCTACCGGAGCCAGTACTCCGACCAAGCTCTCGCCCCTACAGACTCAGCACGTACCACTGTTTTACGGACCGGCCACGCAGATAGAGGCGCCGACCTCGGCCGACGGGGCGTGCATACCCATGGAGCGGTGATCCGTTGGGCATCGTGAGCACAGCTTCCTCGGCCACGACGACTTCACCGTCGGTCATGCTGCAGTAGTGCAGCCTGTCCCTTCGATCGGAGTCACGGGCACCCCCGCCTAGGAAGACAATCCGGTCGCCCTGAACCGCCAGGCCAAGAGGGGATCCAACAGGGTTCTTCCGCACGCAGAGCCGCCCGTTGGGCTGTGTCTCAAGCAGCGGGAAAGAAGGCCAGTAGACGGCCCAGGCAGCTGAGTCGGCGACGTTGAGGGCGTAGACAGTGTCGATGTGGGCGACGTTCTGGGGCGGCCAGTACCCCCACAGGTGGTTACCCCCGCTGTCCCATCGGGCCAGACCGGCCGCGCTGATGGGATCAACGTAGACCCCTTCGTCGTAATAGGCGCTCCAGAGGTTGTTCCGACGGTCCGCCATCATGAACTCGACCGCAGTACCCATAGCGAAGCTGCGGCGGGGACAGCCATCACGACCGAAAATCTGAGCATTGCGGTCCCCTGAGGAACCGCTGCCCTGCAGGACAACACGACCATTGGGCAAAGCGTCAAGGTGGTACGGCGTCAACGTCACGCCTCGCAATACCTGCTCATGCACTTTTCCCGCTTCGTTGACGACAACAAGAGCGTCGAAAGGTAGACTCCGAGGCTGAGGTCGGGCTCTCCCATACGGATTCCGTGGGAAGATCGCATCGGGGCAAATCAACCACAGTGCCCTTCCCCAAGCGTCTACCGTGGAAGCCAGGACCTTACGGTCGTCGTACTGCCGAGGCAACAGTGCGTAGGGGCGCAGTGCCACCTTCTTCAAAAGACCACCTCGCGGGGGAAGGAATGCAGCAGCTCATCATCCCAGAGAGCCCTCGACTCGGTGCACGCAGTACCCGTCCTCCGCAGTCTCAATCGACCCTTCATACGAGGCAAAGCCACCTTCGCGTCTCTGAGTTCGCGATGCGGAGCCCTCGAATTTCCTGAACCCACGGAAGGTCGGATTCACCGCCTTCTACTGCGAACCGGGCCTTCACAGGCCCATGAGAAAGGCGGAGTGGAAGAAGGCCAGGTCGGCTAATTCCGCCGCAACTACCTCACGCTCGTCCCGAAAGTCCAGACTCGGGAGGAACTCAACCTGCGCATCATCCAGTTCGAGGAGAGTGAGGCGGGCCGCCGCATCGGCTCACGGATCCGCACGATCGGCGAGGACTTCGCCCAGGAAGCAGCACACCTACTGCCGCTGCCAACCGACCCGTTCGAGATGGCGATGACCCTCCATCCGCGGGTTGACCGCTACAGCCAGATCACGGTGAAGATGCGCTCCTACTCTCAGCCTGCGCCAGTTCTGGCCCTGCGCTCCTGGACCTCGGACCGGACGTCGACCGCGTCGAGGGCGGCCGGGAAGTGAGGGATGCCTTCTGTTCGGGGCGGGGCAAGCCCACGAGGGCACGATACCGGTCTCTGAGTCGGAGACTTGCGCTTTGCTGCAACCGTGATTCTCCAGGTTCTGTCTCCTCTTCCATGACAGCCAACCGACGGCGACGTTCAGCCCCGGATGCTCGGTCCACCTCAGATCGGGAGTTACGGCTGTGGAGGGTCGGTCGGGCCCTGACCGTCGCCTTCGTCGCCGCAGTCGTGGTCGCGGGTGGTGTCTTCTTCGGCCTGGTGGCTCTGCTGGGCTTCCGGGAGATCGAGAGCACCACGAAGCTTGACGCGAAGACGCTCTTCGACCTGGTTAAGCTCTCCTTCGGAGTGGTCGCGGGAGCCGGTGCGCTCGTCGCCTTGGTCGTCGCCTACCGCCGCCAGCGCGTCGACGAGGCAGGCGCACACCGGGAAGCCACCCGACTTCACACCGAACGCTTCTCCCAAGCCGTCGAACAACTCGGCTCCGATTCCCCAGCCGTCCGCCTAGGCGGCGTCCACGCCCTCGCCGGCCTCGCCGACGACGCCCCCACGCAAGACCTACGCCAGACCTGCATCGACGTTCTGTGCGCCTACCTCCGCCTGCCTTCCCCTGCCAAACCCGGCGACTTGCCCGACGGCACCTCACCCACCGATGAGCGACGAGAAGCCCACCAGGACAAGACAGACCGATACCACGCACTACGCGAGGTCCGGCACACGATCTTCCGCATGATCGGAGACCACTACCGCGTCCCCAAGGGCGGACATCGCTCATGGCAGGGCTGCGACCTCGACCTCACCGGCGTCACCATCGACAGCAGCTTGAACTTCAGCAGGGCAACATTTTCCGGCAGCATCGTTTCTTTCAGCAGGGCAACATTTTCCGGCGGCATCGTGTACTTCGGCGGCGCGACGTTCGGCGACGGGGTGGTGTCCTTCGGCGGCGCAACCTTTTCCGGCGGCGAGGTGTCCTTCGGTAAGGCGACGTTCGCCGGTGGCGAAGTGTCCTTCGGCGGCGCAACCTTTTCCGGTGGCGAAGTGTCCTTCGGCGGCGCAACCTTTTCGGGCGGCATCGTGTACTTCGGCGGCGCGACGTTCGACGGCGGCACGGTGTACTTCGGCGGCGCGTCGTTCTCTGGCAGCACGATGTACTTCAACGACGCCACGCTCTCCAGCGGCGCAGTCGGCTTCGTCGACGCGACGTTCTCCAGCGGCAGGGTGGACTTCGCCAACGCCACATTCTCCGGCAGCAGGGTGGACTTCCACAGCGCGGCCTTCTCAGACGGTACGGTGCACTTCGTCGACGTGACGTTCGCCGACAGCACGGTGGACTTCACCAACGCGACAGGCCCGGCTCCCAGCGGACTTCTTACTCCGACCGGTCCTCCTGCTTCTACAACGGTCATTCTCCCCTCCGCTTGGTTGCCCTCACCTTCGTAGCCTCGAGCGGCTGAAGCCGTCGAATACACCCTCGCCAAGTTCCTCCACCATCTTGTTCGGACCAAGCCTTCATGCCTTTCGTACGTCAGCGGCGGACGGCCACTGCCGCCGCCTGCGCCGGTCACGGTGAGCACCGTCCTGAACTCCAAGGACCTGGCCAAAGTGACCGCCGCAGGCCTACGACACCCTGGCGTCTTGGAGGGCATGGACTTCCAGCTGATCGTGTTGCGATCCTCGGTCACCCTCCGCTGCGACCGAGGATCGCAACACGGCGAGCACGTCGCCACCAGGCCCATGCCGGCAGTGCTGGTCACCCTACAGAGCGGCGATATCTGATGGCCGCACGGTGCGCTGGTGCGGACCGAGATAGCCGAAACCGAGGCTCGCCGGGCGTATGGGGGGCACGCTGGCTTCAGCACAACCTGCAGGCGCGGGACGCCGTGCCGTCGCGACGTAGGCAGCCGTCTGCGCCCACGGTGAGGCCGTTGACCAGCTTTGTGGCCAGGGCGTGGAGCAAGTAGTTGGGCGTTCCCTCACGAAGGCGGGGGAATCTCGGGTCTTCTCCGGCGGCCCGGTAGATCGTGGCGTGCGAGGACTGCGGTCGTGCTCGGTCGGCGTCGGCGGGGCTGTGGGGCTGTGCGCGGTGTGTGACCACCGGCGTCAGGTCGAGGTCCTGATCGGGAGGCCGGTCTCCTCGCGGCCACCTGGTCGGCCGACCCGACCGACTCGTCCACGGTCGTGGCCGTTGCGGCCGAGGTCCGTACGACCATCGAGGGCGCCATCGCCGCCGAGTGGGCCCAGTTCCAGGAGATCACCGACCCGGCCGCCCTGGAGGCAGCCGGCCCGGACGCCGTCGAGGACGCCGCCGCGCACAACGCGTTCCTGACTGCCGAGAGCGCGGCCACGGAGTACCGGCAGCAGGCCTTGGTGATGCTCGGCCGCGGCGAGGATACGCAGGCCGAGGCCCGCCAGGCGTACGCCACCGAGCTCGCCAAGCCGTGGCACCGGGCTGTGCCCGACAGCGACGACGCCCTGCGCGCCGCGACCGACGCCGCCGCGAAGGTCCAGACCCGCACCGCCGAGTACCTGCTCGCGGTACGGCTGGAGCAGCTGCGCACCCAGGACCGCCCCGAGCCGGTCCGGCCTGCGTCGTGAGCGCAGCGCCTGCGTGGACTGGCCGCGCCCGCTGGACGGCGACGCCACCGGGGCAGTGATCACATGACCGGCGAGCTGAGCGGTGTCGACCTCGCCCGCCAGGCCCTGATCGCGGCCCGGGAGGCGGCAAAAAGGAACGGCGCCACCCAGACGATGCAGCCGAAGCGGCGCACCACCACCGTCGTACTGCGCTACGGGCGCGAACCGCTCGCCTTCGGTACGGAGATCGGGATGATGATGACCGAGCGCGGCCTAGTCGCCCCGGCCGCCGGCGGAAGCGTCCTCGCCGACTTCGACACCATCCTCGCCGTGGCCGTCCCCGAGCTCGCCGGACGCGTGAAGGCCGTGAAGTTCGACGCGGACACCGGCCGCCTGGACGTCGTCCCCGACGCCCCGGCCGTCAGCACGAAGCGCGCTGGAGCGCGCCGGAGCTGATCGCGGCGGCCAACGAACGGGTGCCGACCGCGGATGTCCGCCCTGAACGTCCTGGCGACCGCGCCCGTGAAGGCGGGCCCCGCCACGGCTGCCTCCGGCCGTACGGTCTGGGGATGACGACCCGACGCCGCCTCGGCAACGGCCTTGTGCTGCACGAAGCCGGCCACTAGGAGCACGACGAGGTACCCGCCCGGATCAACGCCACAGCAGCCGACATCGACGACAGGCCGCTGTACCGGCCGGACATCGCAGTCGCCGAGCTGCGGGCCCGCGGAGTCTTCGGCCCGCCGGCGAGTGCCGGAGCAGAGGATCGCGGCGCCCGCCCACCACACACCCTGCGCTAGGTGTATTGCCCATTGCCCAGTGAGGTTGGGGACGCGGCTGGAGCAAACCCCGGTTCATCAGTGAAGGCTGGCGAGACACCCGCGAGGGAGTAGGGAAGGAGCTGTATGCCCGTGGTGGGTCCTGGAGCAGCGAACGCTCCAGGACCCACGAGGGATCACTGTGGGGTGTCAGTCACCAACGATGTAGAGCCAGCCCGACTTCTGGATGGCGAGGTGGGCGCACTCCCGTACCCGTTGGATGACTGGGGCCACCTCGTTCTCGGGGAGGGCTTCTAGGCCGTGCGTCGAAAGTGGATCTTGAGCCCTGAATGATCACGGCTCATGGGCCGGGGTGATCTCACCGATGAACAGTGGGCAGTGCTGGAGCCGTTGTTGCCGAAGGGGATCAAGGCGGGGAGGCCGCCCGTCTGGTGCCGGCGGCGGCTGATCGACGGCATACGGTTCCGGGTCCGTACTGGTGTGCCGTGGCGGGACGTGCCCGCGGAGTACGGGCCGTGGGGCCGGGTCTACGACGTGTTCCGCCGGTGGCAGCGGGACGGCACCTTTCACCGGCTCCTCACCCGGCTGCAGTCCCTGGCTGACGCGAAGGGTGCGATCACGTGGGACCTGAATGTCGACTCCACGGTGTGCCGCGCGCACCAGCATGCGGCCGGGGCCCGCAAGCAGGGTGTGACCTGCAGAAGGAACCACCGGGCGGCATCTTCACCGAGCCCCGTGATCACGGACTGGGGAGGTCGCGCGGCGGGTTCACGACCAAGCTTCACCTGGCCGTCGAGCAGGGGCAGAAACCCATGTCGATCGTGGTCACGGCAGGCCAGCGCGGCGACTCACCGCAGTTCGAACCCGTGCTGAAGAAGGTCCGAGTGCCCCGCATCGGGCCGGGTCGACCACGCATCCGCCCCGACCGCGTGCGGGCCGACAAGGCGTACGCCTCCCGCAAAAACCGCGCCTACCTGCGCCAACGCGGGATCCGCTGCACCATCCCGGACAAGGCCGACCAAGCGCGCAACCGGCAGAAGCTCGGCTCCCGCGGCGGACGGCCGCCACATTTCGCCCCGGTCGACTACCGCCAGCGCCATGTGATCGAGTGTGGCATCAACCGCCTCAAGAGACATCGCGCTGTCGCCACGCGCTATGACAAGCTCGCCGTCCGGTACGAGGCGACCGTGCTGGTCGCGGCCCTTAGCGAGTGGCTGTGAGAGGTGCCCTGCTGGGACCATGCGTCGGTGAACTCAAGACTCTCCGCCGGATGGACGATTGAGCGCGTACGCGCTCTTTCCGGAGACCCAAGCGCCGTCCCGCTCTCCCTCGATCGGCTCGTAGTCGTCGAAGCGGCCGGTCAGGGCGACTACGAGCCGCTCCAGCCCGATGCGATTCTTGCGTTCCACGAGTTGTGCCTCGTGAGGGACGACGGCGAGTGGTTCATGGGGCAGCTTGACGATGACGGCTCGGTGATCTGCTGGGCCTCCTATGGATCTGACCTGGTCGAGGCCATCCGCAGTCTTTGAACGACACCCTGCATCTTCAGCCACTTTCGCAACACGCCCTAGTTCAGCCACGAGACGGTGCAGTTGGTACGAGTTGAACATCGTGTCCCCGTACTGCATGACGCCACGCCGCAGAATGCTGTCCGGTGCTCAGCGGCACATCTTACGGAAGGAGTCGTCGGGGTCATCGGTGAAGAACTCAAGGGGCTGCCCTCCGAGACCGTTGACATGTATTCCCAGTCCCATTTATTCCCTCCTTGAAGGCTGTCCTGCAAAGACCGCCCGGTGCGCCCGGCCTCAGTGCCACAAGGCCCGGGCGGCATGTTGTCCTTCGTGATGAACAGCGCGGACCTGCATTCTGCCCCGATGCCGGGGCACGACGCCGTCGCGGACGACGCGCCGGCCCCGATCGAGCAGGCCCGCACCGAGCGCCGCCGCCAGGCCGCGGTCACCGAGGCCGCCGCGCTGCGCCGGGCACGTGCTGAACGGGCTGGGGCGACCGTGCTCTCGGCCCCCCGGGTCCCCGCAGGCGCCCGGTGAGGTGGCATGAGCCCCCTCGAGTTCGATCGGTGCGGTTGCCTATGGGCTGCTGTCAGAGGCTGATGAGCCGGACGGCGGTGATGGTGAGCGCGGCCGGGGCGCTGACGTAGTAGGCGACGACCGCCTGGGCGCCGGGGAGGGCGACCTCGCGGTAGTCCCGCTCACGGGGCCGGGGCGCGGTCGATCCGTGGCCGTAGGGGTCGTGGGCGATGGTGGAGCGCATCGTGGCGTCGATCTGCGTACGGCGTGGGCGGGGCACGGCCTGCGGCGCAGACTCGGCCTGGCCCGAGCAGCGCAAGCCACTGCCGCCACGGCCGGCAGTGATCGACGGGATCCTGCGGGCGGACCTGGACGCGCCGCGCCTCCGGCGGCGAAGCGGTGGCGCCGGCCCGGCGCGCCGCCTGAACGACGCCGAGGGGTGGGCCGGGTCGGCCCTGGCCGGGTCGGGGGTGTGCGTACGCAAGACGACGCTCATGTGGCCCCGTGTAACGCCGAGTTTGCACCCGCCCCCGTTTTGTGTCGCGGCCATGACAGTCTTGTGGGGCGGGTTGCTCCCCTCGCGGCTCGGCGCCATCGTCGGAGCGCGCCGGATCACCGGCGCACCCCCGTTCGAGGAGTTGCATGGCTAGCTCGTGCCCGGGGTCGAGGAGACCCGCCATCAGGCGCTACCGCAGTGGCGGCGTCACTGTCCCGGGGCGCGACGGGGCCTGGCCGATTACGGGATGACCGCCGCTTCTGATGAAACGGCGGTCATCCCGCGTTGTTAGTGGCCCGTTATGGGATCACCGCGACGAAGTCGTCTCAGTCTCCGATGAAGAGCAGGTAGCCGGAGTGGCGAATCGCCTTGTGGGCTTCCTCGGTGACTCGCCTTACCGCAGGTGTCTGTTCCTCGTCGGGCAGCTCCTCGAGCTCGGCGACAAGGCGCAGTAGCTGGTGGGGGTTGAACATTGTCAGGTCGTACGGTGTGATGCCCCGTCGGAGACTGTTCTCCGGTGCCTGTGCGCACATGGCGCGGAAGGAGTCCTCGGCGTCATCACCGAACTCCTCCAGGGTGTCCTGCATGCGGTTCAGTCTCCGTATTCCCAGACCCATGGAGGTGCTCCCCTCTCGTTTCAGGTAGTTGACCGGATCGGATACATGGTCACGAGATCCCCGTACTCGCTCACCACGATGGTGAGGCAGTGGGTACGGTGCTCTCCCGATTCTTTGGAGGATGTGCCGAACTTCTTTTTGGGGTCAAGGCAGACGTTCTTCTCATGATAGAGGGGACCGCCACTGGCCTGCTTCCAGGTGCCCTGGTCCTTCATCGCCCTGTCAAAGATGCTCCGCATGTCGGCAAGTGTGAGGTCAGAGTTGAAGATTCCCTTCTTGTCGCTGACCTTGCCTCCGCCGGCAAAGTGAAACTCCCGTAGCGATCTCAGCGCGAGTGTGTCGAGGGCTACTTCGGCGCCGCCCGCGGGGAGGTTCTGGCCGGTGGGAATGAACACACATTTGGCCCAGCCCTCCCATCCGGGCCAACCGTCGAAGCCTCCTCCAGCCGAAGAGGTAGCGAGGTTAACCTGCATGGCGTTAGCGCCGGTCTTGGCGAGAGCCGTCATGCAGGGGGGCTTAGGAGCGGTATTCCCCTTCGCTTCCTCGATCTTCTCCCGGTAGCGTTCAAGGGTGCGCTTGGCGTCTTTGGCGTCGCTGTAGAAGGTGTTGATTCCGCTGACGATCCGTTCGATCGCCTTGACGACCGCTGGCGCTTTGAGGAAGCCGACAACGATGCTGCCAGCGTCGACCAGCGCCCACAGGCAGCTCTCGATTTCACCGGTGGACACGCACGCGATGATGTTGTCGACGCCGAACAGCTCGATGAGGATTTCCCCACCATTGTCACGGATCCAGTCGATGACGTCTCCGGCGGCGAGTGCCCTCGCGGTGTTGAACTCGTCCACGCATACCTGACCGCACAGTCCACGCAGAAGCGTTTCGTCGTCGATGCCCAAGGCGGGGCCGGCGTTCTGAGCCCCGGCCCGCACCCATTCGGCGTGGAGGGCCTCGGTCCTCTTACGGGCTTCTTCCTCGGCGCGGGTGGCCGCGGCGTCGGCGTCCTTCGCGGCGGTGTCGGCGTTCTTGGCCGCTGTCTCGGCGGCTGTCGCGTCCGTCTCGGCCTTGGTCGCGGTGTTCCGCGCGTTCGTGGCGTCGGTCTCCGCCGCAGTGGCCGCAGACCGCGCTTGGGTGGCGTCCTTCTCGGCATCGGTGGCGTCACGTTCCGCCGCGGCGGCGGAGTTCGCCGCCGCATTGGCCGCAGTCGCAGCCTGGACCGCGTACTCACCGGTTTGCGCGCTGTAGTTGCCCGCTCTCACCCCCGCCTGCTGGGCAGCGGTGGCGGATGCCGCAGCTTGGGCCGCGGATGCCCGGGCGGCTTCCATCGCCCGTAGAGCCCGCTCGGCATCGAGCGCGGCAGCGTAGGCGGCCTGTGCCGCGATCTTGGCGTCCCCGGTGGCCTTGTCGGCGAGTGCTTTCGCCGCTGCTGCCGCTTTCCCAGCCTCGTCGGACTTCGCCTTGGCGGAAGCGGCCTGCTGTTCCGCCAGCGTCTTCGACGTCTGACCGATGAGGACCGCGAAAGCCGCGGAGAGATCCGCCTCCCGATAGGGCGTGCCGAGGGAGATGGCCTGATCGGCGGCCTTGACCACGGCATCGGCCGCGTCTCGGGCGGCCAGGGACGACTGGGCGGTGGCGTAAGCGTAGCCCGCTGTCTTGATCGCCCAGTCCCTGGTCTTGGCAGCTTCCTCCTGCGCGGCCGTCGCTTCGGTACGGGCCTTGGCGGCGGCCGTCTGAGCCTTCTTCGCTTCGGCTTCGGCGGCCTTGGCGTTCTCCTGCGCCGCGGCGGCTGCGTCGATGGCCTCGGCCGCAGCCGCGTGCGCTGTTTGCGCGGCGGAGTAGCTCGTCATATACGCGGACCAAGCGCTGTCCGCGGCCGATTGGGCTCGGGAGGCCGCAGCCTGTGCTCGGGTCGCTGCCGCTCTCGCGTTCACCGCCGCGGTGGTGGCGTCGTTGGCCGCGGTGCGGGCCCGGGTCGCAGCTGTGGTCGCCTGGTTCGCCGCGGTGCGGGCCTCGGTCGCGGCCTGACGCGTCTCCCCGGCCGCACTGCTGCCTTCGGCTGCTGCTGCCGCGGCTTCGAGTGCCTTCGCCCGGGACTCTGCCGCGCTCTTCTGCTTCTCGGCCCGGCGGGCCGCGTCGCGTGCCTGGGAGGCGCGGTGCTCGGCGTTCTCGGCTTCCTGCCGCTTGGCTGCGGCCGTGGCGCCGGCAGTGTCCGCGGCGGCACGCTGCTCTCCGGCTGTGGCCCGCTCGGTTTGAGCCCGGTTCTCCGCCGCCTGCGCCTTAGCGCGCTCATTGGCCGCCGTGCCGGCCTCCGCTGCGGCGGTGACCTTCTCCTTCTCGGCGATGTCCCGTTGCTTCTTCGCCACGGCCGCGGATGACTTCGCAGTCTGCTCGGCCGCCTCGGCCGTGGTCTGGGCCTTCTTCGCCGTAGCCGCGTTGTCAGCCGCTTCCTTGGCCAGCTTCTCGGCGGAGTCCGCCGCCGCCTTGGCCTGAGTTGCGGCCTCCTGGGCAGCTGCCTTGCGGAACTCGGTCGCCAGAGCGTGGGACTGGGTCTGAGCCAGCGCAAGCAGCGTCGCACTGGTGCTGACGGTCGCGTTGGTGGCCTGCGCGGCCGTCTCCGCCGTCTTCGCCGCCGCCTGCGTCGCCGCGTACGAAGCCTTGGCCACCTGCACCGACTGCTGTGCGTGCATCAGCCCGCGCCCACGCGGGACCCTGGTCTGATCCGCGATCGCCCAGGCTGCCGTCTGCTGACCTGCGGCCTGCTCCGACGCCGCCTTCGCCCGGGCCACGGCCTCGTTGGCCTTCCGAACCTCGGCAGCCGCCCACCCCTGGTTCGTTGAGAGCATCCTTTGCGCCCGCGCCAACTCCAGCCCGCTCGGGTAGGACAGGGAGTCCTTGTTGTCGGCCCAGTACTTCTGCCAGAACAGGATTCTGTCGGACAGCCACGCCAGGCGTATGGACTCCATCATCGCGTCGGTCGCCACGCGGACTTCCTTCGCCGCGGCTGCCTCGGCGGTCACGATCTCCCTGCGCTGCGTGGCTTGGGAGGCGTACTCCGCTTCCCACTCCGTGTGCGCCTGCAGGACCGGTCCGGTCAACGCCCGGTAGTGGTCGACCGGGTTATCGCTGTCGCAGACGGACCAGGCCATCTTGAGCGCTTCGACCTCTGCCCGGAACTCCGGAGTGTTGGGCTCCGGCGCTTTGGCGGGGAAGCCTCCGAACCGCAGGAACGTGGCGATGTCGTTGGCCGAACCAGGTGTACCGGTCGTGACACCGAACAGTTCGTACCCGGCAACTGGCTTGTAGGCGGTGGCCCAGCGGTCCTCGCCGGTGTCGAAGGCGTCGAACACCTTCCGAGCCTGGTCCAGGGGGGCCTGCCCTGGTCTGGGCTTCGGGCTCTCCCAGATTTTCGTGTAGTAGTCACGCTGCTTGGAAAAGGTGAACGACAAGACGTCCAGCCCGAACTCCGGAACGTGGAACTCACGACCACCAGCCGTGTTCGCGTCCCGGTAGGTCTTGTCCGCGTTGGCAAGCCAGTCCTGGCGCGCCCCGTACGCGGCTCCGGCGGCCTGGGCCGCCTCGATGTCACGGTTGTGGGCTTCCCAGAATCGGCCGAGGCTCCATTCGGCCACCAGCCCTCTCAAGTCCGCGTCTGACCCCGTGAGGGCGTCGCGGGCGAGCGTCTTCACTTCTGGACCGCCATAGGGAACCGCCCGCGCCACCTGACATCGGTCATTGCGCGCTTGGGAGCCCAAGCTGATCCGGAGGCTGCGCTGCCACGGATCAGCCGGGTTGTCGCCCGGTTCCTCGGCGGCGGCAGGGACCGCGTACACCAGCCCTGCCAAGACGGCCGTCGTCATCGCCAACGCTGTCCCCAACATGCCCCTGGACAGCAATCTTCGTCTTCGCAACACGCCTCCGCCTCTTAGTAGATCGCCTGTTCTACTCGCGAAGAGGGCAAGGGGCAGGAAGGGTGATGAGTGACTATTCGGGTCAGCTCGTGACGGAAAGAGGCACTCCTTGTACCGCCATACCGACGCCCTCGCCTCCCCGAAAGTAATGTGATCATGACACAGCGTGCAAGATCGCGAAAGAGTCGCCATTATCCGGGGAAAAGCAGGAGAAGTACCCGTCGATCAGCAGCGAGAAGGCCAGCCGCGTGCCGGTGGCCGACCGCTCCGGTGCGGGTCGGGACGGTCGCGGTCAGGGCAGGCAGCAGCGGGGGAGGGTGCCTCTGCCGCCGCCCGACCTGGTGTGGGCGCGGCTGAACCGTCCGGCCGCCCGACGCCTGGTGGAGACCGCCACCCGCAGCGAGCTGACCCGAGTCGAGGGCTTCGCGGGCCGAGCGGACGCGCCGCAGGTCCTCGCCGACCATCTCGCCCGGCGCCCGGCCGAACAGCTGCGCACCGGCGGCCCGATCACTGACCCGGTCGGCTGGTTCCTGGCCCGCGGTCTGCCGCAGCATCAGGAGTGCAGCGATACCCGGTGCGACGACCGGCGCGAAGACCGCCGCGCCCAGCGGCGAAAGGTGGCGGCCGACGCCGAGGCCGCGATGCCGCACGCCTCCAAGGACGACCGCCGGGCGGCCCCACCCCCAGCAGCAGCCCCACCGGCAGCGGCTCCGGATAGGCCGAGACGATTCAGCGCAGCAGGAGTAGCAAGACGAGTAGCCCGCCGACGCAGAGGGCGTTGGTCGACCGTGCCTTGGCGCCGAATGTCAGGAGGAGCACGCCGACGAGCAGCATCGGGCCGTACCGTAGTTCCGCGTACTGCTCCACCAGGAACAGGGAAACCCTGGACCACACCACGACGCCTCCTCAGGGGTCTTCGGACCCCTAGACGAGTAAGTCCGATGCTTTTGGTCAGTGGTCGTAGGCGATCAGTGATCGGGTGATCGGTGTTCCGTTGGCCCGGTTGTGCCAGATGGCTG
>NZ_JBEYTZ010000021.1:0-168705 GCF_040643215.1 Streptomyces sp. NPDC047315
GTTTTGTTTCTCGCGGCCCTTTTTGGGGCTTGCCCCGCCTCCCCCCGCCCCCTTCATCCCCCCCCCCTTACAAGCGCTGGGGGTGGGGGTTTTTAGGGGCGCGGGGAACTGCGCGAACAGCCACGATGCACCCGCGGAGACCGACGCTCCCGCAGCGTTACGGCGGGTTCGTCCCCGGGTCGAATCAGTCGCAGGTGACTTCGTCGCGCGGCGTGTAGCGCGTCTTGAACGGCTCCCGCTTCACTTCCTGGCCGCCGTCCATGAAGATCCGCTCCACCGTGACGTCGAAGCCCTCCAGCGGCGTCTGCGGCTGGCAGTCCTTCGTGGCGCCGGGGCGGGTGCCGGGCTCCTTGACGTTGGTCCGCGGGCCCTTGACCGCCTTCACCTCGTCGTACTTCTTCGTGCCGAGGAAGGTCACGGTCACCTCGGTGTCCGAGGCGCTGGTCAGGATGTGGATGGCGCTGTCGGAGTCGTTCTTGAACCGCAGGTCGAGGCTGCCCCAGGCCACCGTCGCCTCGCGGCCCTCGGGGTAGCGCTCGATGTAGAAGGAGTGGGCGCCGTACTCCACCGGCTTCAGGCCGGCGAAGAAGAACGCGTTGAACATGGTGGTGGCGACCGTGGAGACGCCGCCGCCGGCCGCCTTCGTGTACTTGTCGTTGAGGATGATGATGCCGTCGACGAAGCCGTTCTCCGGCGTCCGCTCGCCGACGGTGCCGTTGAAGCTCCAGGTCTCGCCGGGCATGATCGTCGAGCCGTTGATCAGTTCCGCGGCCCGGCCGATGTTCTTCGTGCGGTACTCGGCGCGCTCGAAGGTGCTGGTGTAGGAGGACACCTGCTCCGTGATGCCCAGCTTGGCCACGCTCTCGGCGGTCACCTTCGGCTGGGTCTCGACGGTGGCCACCGCGCCGGTGCGGGCCGCGGAGCCGGTCTTGGTCAGCAGCGGCATGACCGCGTCGCCGAGGCTCTTGGCGTTGACCTCCTGGCCGGGCTTGCCGTCGGCGACCACCTCGACCTTGCCGCCGTTCAGCCGCAGGGTGGCGTCGGTGGCCTCGTTCGTGGCCGCGGCGAGTTGCGGCGCGATGCGCGGGTCCTTCAGCAGGGCCGCGCCGTTCAGCTTGGGTGCCAGCCGGTCGTCCTTGCCGGGGGCCATCGTCAGATGCTTGCCGAGGGTCGACGGGGAGATGGTGATCCGGCCGCTGGCCGTGGTGAGCGTGACGGAGCCGGACATCGCCGGGCGGGCGAACTCGTTCATCGCGCGGTCGATCTCGGCCGCGCCGATCTTCGCGGCGGTCTCCTTGACCGGCAGGGCGGTGGGGCCGGGCTTGCTGCCGGTGAACGCCGTGCGCACCGCGTCGACGGAGTCGGCCACGTCCAGCGACTGGCCGCTGAGCGGCTCCACCTGCTTCGCCTCGCCCTTGGCGAAGGTGATCGAGCCCTCGCGGACCTTGCGGTCGTGCTTCTTCGCCAGCTCCTCAAGGGCGGCGCGGGTGCGGTCCTCGTCGGCGTTCACCACCGGTTCGACCTTGCCGCCGCCGGAGGTGAAGAGGTTCCCCACGACCGTGAGGGGGTCCTTGTCGGAGCGAGCGGCGAGCGCCGCCGTCTCGGCGGTGTCGAAGCTCAGACCGGCCTTGGCCGGGTCGACATTGTCAGACTTGTCACCAATTTTCACTGGCAACGGCGCGCTGGCTATGCCCTGGAGCTGCTGGTCCAGCTTCTGCTTGGCGGCCGATTCACTCAGGCCCCCGATGTCGACACCCCGCACGGTGGTCCCCTTCGGGACCTCGTCGCCCGTCACCAGGAGCCCGGTGACGTACAGCGCCCCGGCTCCCAAGACGACGGCGCCACTCGCGACAGCGGCGGGATGTATTCGGCGACGCATGGATCTCCCCCGAAAAATGTCCGGAACGACAAGCTGGCCGGGCGCAGCCCGGCCAGGGTGGTCACTGCTAAGGACGTTACCGATACCTGGGTAAGCGAACGGTAAATAATCCTACCTTTCGTATTTCAGTGGATGGACACCGGGGTCTGGTTCCGGGGCGTCGGGCGGGAGGTCGGGCGGGGTCTTCGGGGCGATGGTGAGCGGGAGTTCGTACGTGGTGAAGGACCGGCCGTCGGGGGTGGTCGAGCCCCCGCGGGCCAGCCAGCCGTGCCGCTCGTAGTACGGGCCGGCGCCGCCCTCCCCGGTGAGCGTGACGAGGCAGACGCGGGCGCACCCGGCCTCGGCGGCGTCCGCGACGAACCGTGCGATGAGGGCGGCGCCGAGGCCGAGCGAGCGGGCCCGGGCCGCCACCGCCACGTACGCGAGGACCGCGGTGGGGCCGGCGGGCTCGGGGGCGGGCTCGGCCCCGGCGTCCGGCACCGGCGGTGCGGGTGGCTCCGTCGACGGCGCCGCGCGGCGCCCCGGGGCGAGGGTGCGGGCGTACCGCCCCGCTCGCGTCCGCAGGAAGTGCCCTGCGACACGGGGGCGCACGGCGAGCGAGAGCGCGCCGCGCGCGGCCAGCGAGAGCCGGTGGGAGCGCAGCACGTGGGCCCGGTGGCCCGGCGGGTCGAGGGCGCCGAGCAGATAGCCGGCCGGCCCCAGGTCCGTCTCCGCTAGGTAGCCGCGCGCGTACGGATTGTTCAGGTACGTGCCGCAGTACGCGGTCAAGAAGGCGGGTCCGAGGCGTGCGAAGAAGCCGTCAGGGAAATGCGTCAGGTGCTCCGCGACGACGTGCGGCAGGTCGTCCGCGGTCATCGTGCGCACGGCGGTGGGCGCTGCGGCGCGCCCGGCGTCCGCGGCGGCGCGGGAGCGTGCGGCGGGGACGGGGAGGCGGGGCGGGGCGGCCCCGAGGGCAGGGCTGGGGAGCGCGGCTGCGCGCTGGTCGGCATCCACGTTCCGCAAACTACTACACTGCGTAGAAGTTTAGTGGATCTGAGGTAGGAGATTGAACGCGAGGAGGGTGGTTGGACGCGAGGCGGACGAGGCCGCCGGACTCAGCGCCGCGCCGCGGCGCCTGCGGGCCGCCCGAGGCGGCGGGGGCGTCAGTCGCGCCTCTGCCCCTCGTCGACGGCCGGCGTCGCCGCGGCGCTCGAAGCGCCCGAAGTGCCCTTTCTGCGGTGGAAGTCGGCGTACAGGTCGGCGGGCCACAGCGGCGCCTGGAGGGCGACCTCCAACAGGAAGACGGTGCGCACGTCCACCAGCCCCGCGCCCGTGAGGATGCGCCGGACCGTGGGATGGGTGGTGCCCGTACGGGCGGCCAGCGCGCGGGCGCTGAGGCTGCGGGCCCGCATCAGCGCCCGCAGGCTGCGGGCCAGCGCCTGGCCGGCGTGGGCGGTGGGCGGTGCGTCGGCCGTCAGCGGGCCGTCGGGCCAGGTGCCGCTCTCGGTGTACGACGCCGGCGGGGCGTCGACGGGGTTGCGCATGGCGTACTCCTTCCGGAACGTTCATTTGCCGGCTGCCGCGCGAGAACGGCCGGCCCCCTCCCCGCGGAAGGAAAGGGGACCGGCCGTCACCGCGGCGGACTCAGTCGCGCCGCACGGCCACCACGTGCCACACCGGCATCGTGGCCTTGCCGAACTCGTCCAGTTCGAGACCGGGCAGGCTGTCCGCGTCGACGTCCCGGTCCGGGTACTCGGCCCGGGTCATCTCGACGACGTCGGCCGCGCCGAGCGAACTCGCGTACGTGGCCTCCTCGACGGACACCACGTCCCACACGCCGCCCACCACCTCGCGCAGGCTCCGCGCGCTGTGCCGGTGCGGACCGGGGAACGGCGCCGGCAGCTCCTCGGCGAAGGAGAAGATGTGCAGCCGCGCGCCCGGTCGGGCCGCCCGGTGCAGCGCCTCCAGGTAGCGCACCCGGTCGTCCTCGGCGAGCGAGTGGTAGCAGGCGCTGTCCACGACCGTGTCGAAGCGGCCGTCGAAGCCGGTCAGCCGGGTCGCGTCGGTGACGGCGAACTCCACCTCCACGCCCTTGGCCGAGGCCCGGGCGCTCGCCTCGTCCACCGCGATCTGCGACACGTCGACCGCGGTGACCCGGTGGCCCTGGGAGGCCAGGAAGGCGGCGTTGTCGCCCAGGCCGCAGCCCACGTCGAGCACGTCGCCCGTGATCAGCCCGGCCTTGTGGGCGTCCACCAGCGCGGGCTGCGGACGGCCGATGTCCCAGGGCTGGACCGGGGGAGCGTCCTGGTCGCCCTGATACATGCTCACGAAGTCGTATCGGTCCGGGATGTGGTCAGCGGCGAAGGACACGTTCTGCTCCGGAATCTGGGGGTGGGGGCGGTCGGCGGACCCTGCGTCGTCGGCGGGCGGGCGCACCGACATCGCGTGGTGGAACACGTCACGCGGGTCGTAGGCGGCCTTCACCCGCTGCAGCGCCGGGTAGTTGTCCTTGTAGTACAGCTCGTGCCAGGGCACGCCGGAGGTGTTCTCCGCGGGGTCGGTCAGGTCGACGTCCGGGTAGTTGATGTACGACCCGTCCGCCACCTCGCCGGAGACGGGCGCGCCGCCGGTCGACGCGAACAGCTCCCGGTACAGCCCGCGCACCCAGGCGATGTGCCCCTCGTCCTCCGCGGGGTCGTGCCAGGCGGCGGAGTACGCGGCCTTGATCACCGAGTCGCGCTGGGCGGACGCGGTGTCGCCGGGCGCGACCGCGTTGATGGCGCCGCCGTAGCTGTTGAGCATCATCAGCGACTCGCGCCCGAAGTAGTCCTCCTGGTGGAACCACCGGTACAGCGCGGCGATCTGCTCGTCCGAGTGCACCCCGCGCAGGTACGCGGCCTTCGCCTTGTTGCGGGCGCCCAGCACCGGACCGGAGTCGCCCTGGCCCATGTAGCGCACGCCGGTCAGCCAGGGCAGCCGGTGGCGGAAGACGAAGGGGCTGACGCCGGTGCCCTCTTCGACGGCTGCCAGGAACTCGTCCAACAGCGCGTCGGCGCCCGACTCCGGGTCGTCGCAGCCGTTCGGGCCCTCGGTGGCATCGGCGGCGTTGGCTATCTGAACGTACATCGTCAGATCACCGCCGGAGCGGTGTCGCACCCACAGCGAGGCGAAGAGGCGCGCGAACCGGGAGTCGGGCGCGCTGTTCGCCACGTGCCACGCCATGAAGTTGCGCACGAGCCGGGTGAACGCCGCCTGGTCGCAGCTCTCCCACGACCACGCCACCATCGCGGTCAGCAGCGACGACGGCGCCTTGGGCAACAACTGCTCCGGGGCCGGCCCCCCGTCCCCGGGCGAGCGCAGCCAAAAGCGCGTCACGATGCCGAAGTTGCCGCCGCCGCCACCGGTGTGCGCCCACCACAGCTCGCGGTGCGGGT
The DNA here is from genome assembly GCF_040643215.1 of Streptomyces sp. NPDC047315. Lineage (NCBI taxonomy): Bacteria > Bacillati > Actinomycetota > Actinomycetes > Kitasatosporales > Streptomycetaceae > Streptomyces > Streptomyces sp. NPDC047315. Next base: position 5,293 of record NZ_JBEYTZ010000021.1, read on the forward strand.
CGTCCTCCTCACGGGTGGCGACCACGGTGCACACCCGGCCGTCGGCGTCGACGTGGACGACCTCGACCGCGTACAGGTGGTCCGCGACCAGGCCGTGCAGCCGGCCCAGCGGACCGTATCCGCCGCCCGTCACGTGCCCGCCCATGCCCACTGCGGTGCACACGCCCGCGGGCACGGTCACGCCCCAGTTGCGGTACAGCTCCTTGTAGACCTGGCCCACGTTGGCGCCCGCCGCCACGGCGAAGGCGCCCCGTTCCGCGTCGTACGACACCTCCGACATCAGCGACATGTCGATGACGACCTCGACGGCCGGGTCGGCGACGAACGCCTCCCCGCAGTGGCCGCCGCTGCGCACGGCCACCCGCTTGCCCTCCGCCAGGGCCGCCCCCAGCGCGTCGGCGACCTGCTCGGCGGTGCGGACGAGCACGACGCGGTCGGGCTCGCCGGTGAAGCGGTAGTTGTCGCCGCGGACGAACTCGGCGTAGCGCCGGTCGGTGGGCAGGACCACCACCGGGTCCGGCACGGAGGACTCCACGGTCACTGCGCACCCGCCGCATCGTCCGCGGCCGAGCGGGAGAAGACGACCTCGTACGTGTTCGACGAGCGCGAGGTCAGCAGCGGGCGGGCGGCGGCGCGCATCGAGCGCGAGTCCGCCGGCCGCTCCTCCTCCGGCAGGTTGTGGAACGCCTCGTACGCCGCCCGGCTCTCCCACTGCGCGTAGTTGACGACGAAGTCGCCCTCCAGACCGCGCAGGATCGAATGGGAGCGGTAGCCGGCGACGCCCTCCATCCACGGGTCGGGCTTGGCGAACAGGTCCACCAGGCGCGCCTGGTTCGCCTCCTCGACGCCCATGATCACGATGACGGTGAAGTCGTCGCGGTCCGGGGAGATCTCGATCCGCTCCAGCTCAGGGTGGAGGTGGGTGGCGACGACCTCGGTCTTCAACAGGTGCACGGAGGTGGTCAGATCGGTGAAGTACGGAACGGTGTTGTGCTTGAAGCTCTCGCCCTCGTAGCGGTCCCGCAGGTCCTCGACGCTGCGCCACTGGATGTAGTTGGCGGCGCACGGCTGGTCGATGCCGCCGTGCAGCGTGGAGGAGCGCCAGCCGGGGTAGTTGGCGCCCTGGATGATGCCCTGCATCGTGTCCAGCAGGGTCGTCTGGTCCTCGCGGGTGCGGGTGTCGAACAGGTTGAAGACGGTCAGCGAGCCGTTGTCCGGCGTGATGAAGGGCATCTGGACGTCTCTTTCGTCTCTGGCATCTCTAGCGTCTCGGGGATCGCTGGGAGCGCTGGGATTGCAGAGCTCCCGGGGATCGCGGAGGTCTCCGGGAGCTCGGGACCTCGGGGCTGCGGATCGCGGGTCAGGCCCGGACGGCTTCGACCACGCTGTGCAGGCCCGCCCCGACGATCCGGGTCAGCCGCAGCCCGGCGCGGTCGAAGAGGTCGGCGAACTCGGCCTCGGTGCGCTGCTGGCCGCCGCAGAGCACCAGCATGTTCAGGTCCATCAGCGAGACCGTCGGGTTGGGCCGGGCGCCGTCCGTCATCACGGCCTCCACCAGCAGCACCCGCCCGCCGTCGCCGAGCGCGGCACGGCAGTTGGCGAGGATCTTCAGGGAGCTCTCGTCGTCCCAGTCGTGCAGCACGTTGGAGAGCAGGTACGCGTCACCGGCCGGCGGCACCGAGGAGAAGAAGTCGCCGCCGATGATCTCCACGCGGTCCGCGACCCCGCTCCGCGCGAAGTTCTGCCGGGCCTCGGAGACCACCTCGGGCTGGTCGTACAGCACGCCCCGGGTCTTCGGATTGGCCTTCAGGACCGCGGACAGCAGCGCGCCGCGCCCGCCGGCCACGTCCACCAGGGTCCCGATGTCGCCGAAGTCGAACGCGTCCACGACGGGCGCGATGAGCTGCCGGGACGCCTCCGTCATGGCGTCGTTGAAGACCCCGGAGACGTCCGTGTGGTCCCGCATGAAGTCCCACACGTCCTGGCCGTGCATCCGCTCGAAGGCCGGTGCGCCGGTGCGCACGCTGTCGGCGAGCCCGGCCCAGGTGGCGCGGTCGGCGGTGAGCCCGACCCAGCGGGCGAAGTTGCGCATGGAGGTCGGCGAGTCGCTGCGCAGGGCCTCGCCGACCTCGGTGAGGGCGAACACCCGGCCGGCGCGCTCCTCGAAGAGGCCGACGTCCGTGCCCGCCCGCAGCAGTCGGTAGAGCGTGGGCGGGTGGGCGTCCACGGCGTCGGCGATCTCGTCCGAGGTCCGGGGCCCGCCGGCGAGGGCGTCGGCGATGCCGAGCTCGGCCGCCGCGCTGACGGCCGCGGCCATCCAGCTGGCGGTGGCGAGCTGGAGCACCCGGACGGACGGCGGCAGCTGGGGAGGAGGGGTCATGGCGCGCGGTTCCCTTTCGGTCGCGGTCGGGTGGGAGTGCTGGGGTGGAACGGGGTGAGGAGCGGTGCGGTGCGGTGAGGAGCGGTGCTGGTGAGGGGCGGTGCGGTGCGGTGCCGGGTGGGCGGCTCAGACCGCGGCGCGCACCGCTTCGATGACGTACGAGACGTCCGCATCGCTCAGATGGGGGCCCATCGGCAGGCTCAGCACCTGCGCCGCGATGGCCTCCGCGCGTGGGAACGCACCCGCCGGCCAGCGCTTCTCGTCGGCGTACGCGGGGGAGAGGTGGACCGGCACGGGGTAGTGGATCAGGGTGCCCACCCCCGCGTCGGTCAGGCTCCGCTGCACCGCGTCCCGGTCGTCGCAGCACACGACGTACAGGTGCCAGGAGGGCTCGGCGCCCTCGGGCACGGCCGTAGGCCGCAGCCCGGGCAGGTCCGCGAAGGCGGCCCGGTAGCGCTCGGCGATCTCGGCCCGTCGGGCGTTCCAGCGGTCCAGGTGCGGGAGCTTGGCCCGCAGCACCGCTGCGTGCAGCTCGTCCAGCCTGGAGTTGGTGGACTTCAGCTCGTGGTGGTACTTGCGGCGCGAGCCGTAGTTGCGCAGCAGCCGCAGCCTCTCGGCCAGTTCGGCGTCGTCGGTGAGGATGCCGCCGCCGTCGCCGAGCGCCCCCAGGTTCTTCCCGGGGTAGAAGCTGAACGCGGTCGCGGTCGCGAGCCCGCCGCCGCCGACCCGGGTGCCGTTCAGCCGTGCGCCGTGGGCCTGCGCCGCGTCGTCGATCAGCGCGAGCCCGTGCCGGTCCGCGACCCGCCGCAGCGCGGGCAGGTCCGCCGGCTGCCCGTACAGGTGTACGGGCATGACGGCCCGGGTCGCGGGCGTGACCGCCGCCTCGACGGCGGCCGGATCCAGCAGGTGGGTGTCCGGGTCGACCTCGACGGGCACCACGTCGGCGCCGGTCTCCGACACCGCGAGCCAGGTGGCGATGTAGGTGGCACTGGGCACCACGACCTCGTCGCCGGGGCCGATGTCCAGCGCCCGCAGCGCGAGTTCCAGCGCGTCGCAGCCGGTGGCGACGCTCACGCAGTGCGCGGCGCCGCAGTAGGCGGCGTACTCCTCCTCGAAGGCGCGCACCTCCTCGCCGAGCACGAACCACCCGGAGTCCACGACGCGGTGGTACGCGGCGTCCAACTCGGCCCGGATCTCGGTGTGCGGCCCCTTCAGGTCCAGATAGGGGACCTTCATGGGCGCGCTCCGGCATCCGCGAGGAACTCGTCGTAGCGGCGGTAGTAGTCGGCCTCGTCGTAGTGCTCGGAGGCCAGGACCAGCGCGATGGCGCCCTCGGAGAAGTTCACCAGGCTGTTCCACACCATCGGGCCGATGTACAGGCCCTGCCCGGGGTCGTCGAGCCGGCAGACGGCGGTGTCGACGGTGTCGTCCACGGCGACGTCGAAACTGCCGTTGATCGGGATGACGAACTGCTCCAGATTGCGGTGGGCGTGGTCACCGCGCACCGACGACGTCGGCAGGTCGTACAGGTAGAACAGCCGCTTGACCGGGAAGCCGATGTCCTTGGCGCCCTCGACGACGGCCAACTGGCCGCGCGGGTCCCCGATCGTCTGGAGCTTCATCAGCGCGCACGGGCGGACCTTGCCGACCCGGCTGACGTCGGTCCCGGCGGTCGTGCCGGTCGCGGCGGTCGTGTCGGTCATCGCGGTCCCCCGTCGGTCGTCTCGGGCGCGACGCCGAGGAAGAGCCCGCGGCCCGAAGGCCCGTCCTTGAGGAACTCGACCGCGAAGCCGGCCCGCTCGAAGGCGTCCTCGTACTGCTCGCGGGTGAAGAGCGAGAGCACGTGCAGGTCGGAGAAGCGGCGCACGCCGTTGACGGGCTCCGCCACGGTGTACTCGACGGTCATCCGGCTGGTGCTCCCGGCCCGCACGGTGTGCGAGACCCGGGCGATGGTGCGGCCGTCGACCTCCACCAGGCTGCTGCCGACGTAGCCGTCGAGGAACGTCTCCGGGAACCACCACGGCTCGACGAGCGCGACCCCGCCGGGCGCGACGTGCGCCCGGAAGGTGCGCAGGGTCCGCCGCAGGTCCTCGACCGACTTCAGATAGCCGACGGAGCTGAACAGGCAGGTGACGGCGGAGAACCGACGGCTGAGGTTGAAGGAGCGCATGTCGTCCTGGTGGACGGCGACGCCGGGGAGTTGGCGGGTCGCCAGGGTGTGCATCCACGGCGACAGCTCCACCCCCTCGACGTGGTCGACCGAGCCGCGCAGCGCCGCGAGGTGCGCGCCGGTGCCGCAGGCCACGTCGAGCAGGCTGGTGATCTCGGGGCGCCGGGTGCGCAGGACGGCGAGGAAGGCGTCCGCCTCGGCGGCGTAGTCACGGCCCCGGCCGCGGTAGATCGCGTCGTAGACGTCGGCGTGTTCGGCGCCGTACGCCTGCTCGACGTCGGCGGGCGTGGGAGGCGTGCCGGGCTGGCTCACCGAGAGGGTGCTCATCCGCGCACCAGTCCTTCCAGGTCCTTCACCACGTCGTTCGGGGTGGGCAGGGAGTTGAGCTCGTCGGCGAGGACCCGGGCCTGCTGGCCGTAGCTCCCGTCGGACAGGACCTTGCGGCAGGCTTCGAAGGTGCCGTCGGGGGAGCCCTCCTCGCGGTGCAGCACGACGGCGGAGCCCTGCTGCTGCAACAGGGCCAGCGACGGCTCGAAGGCGACGAACTGGTTGAGCACCACCTGCGGGATGCCGGCGGACATGGCGTTCAGCGCGGTCAGCCCGCCGCTGTGCACGATGCCGTCGCAGGTGCGCAGCAGGAACTCCAGCGGCACCCAGCCGGCGCGGACCTGCGGGAAGCGCTCGCGCAGCTTCTCCGTCGCGGCCTCGTTCGCCGCGACCACGATCTCGGCGTCCAGGTCCACGAGCCGGGACAGCAGGGCGCACAGGTGCTCGAAGATCTGCGGCATGGCGGTACGGAAGCTGCCGTAGGTGACGCAGATCCGGGGGCGCTCGCCCTTGGTGTACATCCACGGCTCCAGCGACCGCTGGCGGTTGCCGGGCACCCAGCGCATGGGGCGGCCGGGCGTCGCGAACGACGGGAGGAGGCTCGGCGGGCAGATGTCCAAGAACATGTCCGGGGCGGGCAGTTCGGCCAGGCCCAGCCGCTCCAGCTCGGGGGCGAGCTCTTCGGCGGCGTACTGCTCGGCGCCGCCGAAGTGCAGCCAGTCCCACGCCTGGCGGACGTGCGGGACGCCGAGGTGGGCCGCGACGAGCCCGGCGGCGTGCGCGTCGGTGCCGCCGATGACGAGGTCGGGGCGCCAGTGCCGGGTCAGTTCGAGGAGTCCGTCGAGGCTGACGGCGGCCTGCCGGCCGAACCAACGGCCCACGTAAGGCAGTTCCTGGTCGGGCGACCAGGGGAACTCGATCGGGCCGCCGGGGCGGTCCAGCTGCTTGATGCTCTCGGTGGTGTGCTCGGTGACCACGGCCACCGGAGGCAGCCCGATCGCCTCGATGCTGGAGGTCAACTCGTCGAAGGAGGCGACCAGGATCTCGTGCCCGGCGTTGCGCACCGCCGTGGCGAGCGGGGCGAGGGCGAAGACGCCCGCGGGGCTGGTTCCCGCTGCGATGAACAGGACTTTCATGGCTTCTCCGTAGGGTCGGGGCCGTCGTCCGGGCAGGGCGCAGCGCCGGCCCGCGGTGAGGACGCGGGTCGGTCGGGGCACCGGGTGACCGGGGGCGAACGGGATGCGGGACGCGGATTGCGGGACGCGTGCGGGAAGGAGCCGAGCCGTGCGCTCGAAGGGCGCGGGGCGGAAGGCGGGGCGGACGCCGGGTGAGGGTCGGGTCCGGGCGGCGCTCAAAGCGGGAACGGGCCTCGGAGGCACAGCAGTTCCACGATGGACGCAATCTTCTTCACGGCTGGTCGCGGTGTCAAGGGGGAGTCGGCGCGGCCCTTCGGGGAGTCGGTGCGCTCCGTCCACGGCGCCGCGCGCCGACTCACCGAAGGGCCGCGCCGGGCCGTGCCGACTCCCGGAGGACTGTTGACAAGCGGTCCAGGGAGCAATTAGCTTTATCGTGAAGATACCTCAGAGTGGAGATAATCTCCGTCTGAGTGGGCGACCCGGTCGGCCGGTTCAAACCCCCGTAGCCGACCGGCCGGGTCCTTCGCCCATCGCCGCCGACGGCGTGCGAAATTCAGTGCCGGTGTGTGCACTATGAATGCCCCTGGTAAATCAACATTCCACCCCGGCAGCAATTCCGGGCGCAGTGATAAGAAAGCCTGGACAGTCCCGTCGGCGTGTGCCTAGGCTTTATCGCCGGTGCATCACCCATGACCAAGCCTGCTGTTCCGTCCCCGGTATGAAGTTCGGGCGGTATACGGCATGAGGCTTCGGCCGGAATCTGGGAGAAAAATGCCGTCGCACAAGTCCGCCATCGAAGGCCGTTACGGCGTCCGCAGTGAATTCCCGGCGCGAGGTGGCCGCCAGTGAAGGCCCTCGTCCTGTCCGGCGGCGCCGGCACTCGGCTCCGCCCCCTCACCCACACCTCCGCCAAGCAGTTGGTTCCCGTCGCCAACAAGCCCGTGCTGTTCTACGGGCTCGAAGCCATCGCCGAAGCGGGCATCCGCGAGGTCGGCATCATCGTCGGCGACACCGCGGACGAGATTCGCGACGCGGTGGGCGACGGCTCCAAATTCGGAATCGACGTCACCTACATTCCCCAGGAGCTCCCCCTCGGGCTCGCCCACGCGGTGCTGATCGCCCGGGACTTCCTCGGGGACGACGACTTCGTGATGTACCTCGGCGACAATTTCATCGTCGGCGGCATCGCGGACCTCGTGCAGGGCTTCCGCGACGACCGCCCGGACGCCCAGATCCTGCTGACCCGGGTGTCGGACCCCTCGGTCTTCGGCGTCGCCGAACTCGACGCGGCCGGGGAGGTGGTCCGGCTGGAGGAGAAGCCCCAGTGCCCCAGGAGCGACCTGGCCCTCGTCGGCGTCTACCTGTTCACCTCCGCGGTCCACGAGGCGGTCCGCGCGATCCAGCCCTCCCTGCGCGGCGAGTTGGAGATCACCCACGCCATCCAGTGGCTCATCGACCGCGGCTACCGGGTGCGCTCCACCACCATCTCCGGCTACTGGAAGGACACCGGCAACGTCATCGACATGCTGGAGGTCAACCGGTCCGTGCTGGAGACCATGGAGCCGTGGATCGAGGGCAGCGTCGACGAGGAGAGCCAACTGATCGGCCGGGTGACCGTGGAGGCCGGCGCGCAGGTGCTCCGTTCGCGGATCGTCGGACCGGCGATCATCGGGCGCTCCACCGTGATCAGCGACTCGTACGTCGGGGCGTACACCTCCGTGTCGGAGGGCTGCCGGATAGAGAACAGCGAGATCGAGTTCTCCATCGTGCTGCGCGACTCCTCGATCAAGGGGGTGCGACGGGTGGAGGCTTCGCTCATCGGGCGCAGCGTGACCGTCGCGCCCGCCCCCGCCGTCCCGCACGCCCACCGACTGATCCTCGGCGACCACAGCAAGGTGCAGATCTCCTCATGACCTCGACACACATCCTGGTGACCGGCGGCGCGGGCTTCATCGGCTCGACCTACGTGCGCACGCTCCTCGGGCCGGACGGCCCCGGTGACGTGAAGGTCACCGTCCTCGACCGACTGACCTACGCCGGCAACCCGGCCAACCTCGACCCGGTGCGCGAGCACCCCGCCTTCGGGTTCGTCCGGGGCGACATCACCGACAGCGCGCTGGTGGGGATGTTGATGGCCCGGGTCGACCAGGTCGTGAACTTCGCGGCCGAGTCCCACGTGGACCGGTCCCTCGCGTCGTCGGCTCCCTTCGTGCGCACCAACGTGGTCGGCACCCAGGTCCTGTTGGACGCCGCACTCCAGGCAGGCGTGCGCACCTTCGTCCAGATATCGACCGACGAGGTGTACGGCTCCATCGCCGAGGGCTCGTGGTCGGAAGAGCGACCGCTCGCGCCCAATTCCCCCTACTCGGCCAGCAAGGCCGCGGCCGATCTGCTCGCGCTGAGCTACCACCGCAGCCACGGATTGGACGTGCGGGTCACCCGCTGTTCCAACAACTACGGCTCCCACCAGTACCCGGAAAAGATCATTCCGCTGTTTGTGACCAATCTGCTGGACGGGAAGAAGGTTCCCCTCTACGGTGACGGGCGCAACGTCCGTGACTGGCTGCACGTGGACGATCATGTGCAGGGTGTCGAGCTGGTGCGCACCGCGGGTCGCCCGGGCGAGGTCTACAACATCGGGGGAGGCACGGAGCTGACCAACCGTGAGCTCGCGGATCTCCTGGTCACGGCGTGCGACGCCGACGGGGACAGCGTGGAGTACGTCGCCGACCGCAAAGGTCACGACCGGCGGTACTCAGTCGACTGTACTAAGATCCGCACCGAGCTGGGATACCGGCCCGTCCGGAACTTGACCGCCGGATTGGCTGAAACTGTTGCTTGGTATCGGGGGAACCGCAAGTGGTGGGAGCCGTTGAAGGAGCGCGCGATGGTGTGAGACCGTCCGCATCGCGCGCCGGCGCGCCGTTGGGTGCGCACTCATCTCACCCGCTTAACCGCAGGGTAAGCGGGACTTCAATCCGTGCACAGGGAAACTTGTCCCTGCCCAAACGGACCCTCAGAGGCTAAGCTCGTGACCGACTGGCGTTGCCATTGGCGCGCTGCAGGACACTCGCGTTCACCTCTGGAGGGAAAGTGATTAAGGTTCTGCTCGCCCAAGACGGCCGTATGGTACGGGGGGCATTTCTCGCGCTTCTGGCGCAGGAGAACGACATCGTCGTCGTCGCCGAATTAGCGGCGGGACGCGAGTTGGTGCCGGCTGCACGCCGTTTTGAGCCGGACGTCGCGGTGGTCGACATCGATACGCCGGGACACGATGACCTGTCGTCTATTCAACAAATTCATGAGGAGTTGCCGCAGACGCGGACGCTCATTCTGACAAGTACGTGGCGGCCGACGATCGTACGGCGGGCCCTCGACATCCAGGTGGGTGGATTCCTGGTCAAGGAATCCCCACCTGAGAAACTCGTCAGCACCATAAGGGAGTTGGCGGCGGGGCTGCGGGTCATCGACTTCGACCTCGCCGTTTCGGCGTGGCAGTCACCGCCGCCGCCACTGACGGAGCGTCAACTGGAGATCCTGCGGCTGGCGGCGGCCGGCGACGGCGTGCCCGAGATCGCGGCCCGGCTCCATCTGTCGCCGGGCACGGTCCGCAACTATCTGAGCTCGGTCACCACCAAGCTCAATGCGCGCACCCGGATGGACGCGGTCCGCATCGCGGCTGACGCGGGCTGGCTGTGACCCTCCCTCTTCCGGCTCTAACGCGGCCGGGGTGGTCCCGAGGTGGCTGGAACACCTATGGTCCCCGCCCCGGCCCTCGTATGTTCACGGCCGGTCGGCAAGGCCGCCGAGGCGGGGGCGGCCGACGTCTGCCGGGGCTCCGCAGGGCGCTTCACGGGCTCGTCGCCCGGGCTTCAGAAGGTGTTTTCCAGTCAGTCACGAACGGTGCTTCCCCTGTGCTGACGGTGATTCATGCAGGTGAGCGGTGATGGGCGACGCTTCCTGAGTGTCATGTTCGCGCCGGCTTCGGTCATCACGTGATTGACGCACGCGGCCATGTGAGTTCTTCACGAAGCACATGGGTTTTCCATAATGTGTTGATGATGAAGACACTCCCCCGTGGAGTCTTGCTGCCCTACGGTGGTGGGAAACCAGTCGAGTTGTCTGGCTGAACAAGGGGGATCTGGCGCGACTATGCGAAGCCCGTCATGGAACCACTGCCGCGCTCCGAAAGTCACGGTCGGTTGCACAGCCGAGGGAGGCACCACCCTGTGCGACTGCTGCAAGGACGAACTGTTCAACACCCTCGGGGAGCTACCCGCGCTGTACTTGGCGTGTGAGGTCGCCCTCGGGGGATCGCGTACGGTCCAGGAAAGGGTGTCCGGCGGCGCCGGACGGCGTGACCTGCCGTTCAACGAGAACGTCGCCGAAGTGCGCTCCCGGGTCCGGGCCGTACTGGCCTCCTGGTCGGCCCTGGTGGTCGAGGAGCGGGAGGTCGAGGCGCCCGAGCGGCGCGTGGCGCCGATGGCGCGCTTCTGCCAGGAGAACGTGGACTGGCTGGCCGAGCACTGGGCGGCCGGGGACGTGTTGGAGGAGCTGCGGGCCCTCACCCGGCTCGCCCGCAAGGCCACCGAGACCGACCGGGTGCGCGTCGTGCCCCTCGGGGCCTGCGTCCGCGAAGGCTGCTCGGGCAAGTTGCGGGCCGTGGTCAAGGCGCCGGGCCCGGACGCGAAGCCGTCGGAGATCCGGTGCAGCGCGGATGCGACCCACGCGTGGGGGCCGGACGAGTGGGCCGCGCTCCGCTCGGACGCCCAGGGCCGCACCGCCAACCCGCGCGCCTGGTACACGGTCGTGGACATCAAGGCGCTGTGGAACCTGCCGAACGGCAGCATCTACCGACTCGCCAACCAGAACGAATGGCGTCGGCGGAAGGTCGCGGGACGCGTGTACTACCACGCTGGGGACGTGACCGCGGCGCTGCGGGGCTGACCTGACGCAGCGCCCGCGCCGGTGAGCGTGCGGGGCGCCGCCCGGCGGGGCGGACGCCCCGTACGTGCGCGCGCGCCCGCACGTACGGGGGGCCGCGTCACCGGTGACGACGGCGACGACGGTGGGGGAAGCCCGGGACAGGGGCTCCCCCCACCGCTCACGACGCCGGCTGCGCCACCGACCCGCCCAACTGGTCGACCGCCGCCGTCCACACGGGCCAGGGCTCACGCGAGGCGGGCGCCAGCAGCGGTACGACCGGGCTGTGGCCCGCACGTACCGAAGGGTGACGGCGCGCCAGGGTCGCCAGCGCCCCCGCGGGGGCGGCGTCGACCACGGTGTGCGCCGCGCCGTCCAACACGGTGCACAGCGCCGGCCAGAACTGCACCGGCAGCGCCATCTGTTCGGCCCAGAAGTCGGGTCGCACCGCTTCCCGCTCCGACACCGGACGACCGGTGCGGGTGGACACGATCGGGATCCGCGGCGGGCTCAGCACCTCGTCCGCGACGGCGGCGCAGAACCGGTCCGCCGCCCGGCGCATCGCCGGCGCGTGCCACGGCTCCAGCGCCCGTACCCGGCGCGCCGTCAGCCCTTCATCGCGCAAGTGGCGTTCGGCCGCGGTCAGCGCCGGCTCGGGGCCCGCGAGCACGGTTTGCGCGGGCCCGTTGTGCGCGCCGAGCGCCACGCCCGCGCACCCGTCCCCGGCCCGCACCCGTTCCAACACCGGCTCCGGCGCCCCCGCGACGGCCAGCATGCCGCCGGCGGGGGCCTGCGAGAGCGCCGCGCAGCGCGCCGCGAGGATCCGGGCCGCCGCGGCGGGCGAGAACACTCCCGCTAGCGTCGCGGCGGCCAACTCGCCCACGCTGTGCCCGACCAGTACGGCCGGCCGCACGCCGCGGGCCGCCAGCGCCTCCCCGATGCCGTACCCGATCAGGAACAGCAGGGGTTGCGCGGTGACGCCCCGGTCGGCGGGCGCGCCGTCGACCCGCCCGAGCCACGTCCTGCGCACCTCCGCCCCCCACGCCCCCAGCGCGTGCAGGAACTCGTCGGCGACCGCGGTGAACCGCGGCTCGCGCCGGTACAGCTCCACGGCCATGCCGACGTGCTGGAAGCCCTGCCCCGGCAGGAGCAGGGCGATCGGGGACGCCCTCACCGGACCAGCGCCCCGGGGGAGCGCACCGCACCCAGCGCCGCCACGGCCTGGGCCAGGCGCGGTGCGTCATTGGTGCGGTACGTCGTCGAGTCGGGGGAGATCCGCTGACACAGCTTGCTCAGCGCCTTGCCGGGGCCGACCTCCACGAACCGGTCGACCCCGAAGTCCGTCAGGGCGCGCACGGTGTCCGCCCACAGCACCCGGCTGGTGAACTGCCGGCGCAGGCACTCGGCGGCCTGTCGGGCGTCGAGCACCGGGGCGGCGGTCAGGGCCGAGTAGACCGGGACCACCGGATCCCGCAGGTCGAGCCCGTCGATCGCGCGCCCGAACTCCTCCTCGATGCCCGACAGGAGGCTGCAGTGCGCCGGCCCGCCCACGTCCAGGGTGAGCACCCGCTCGGCGCCCGCCTCGTCCGCGTACTTGAGCAGCGCCGCCACACCGGCGAGCCCGCCGGAGACCACGATCTGCCGGTCCTCGTTCAGATTGGCGATCTCCACGACCTCACCCGTGTCGGCGGCGGCACGGACGCACAACTCCTCCACCCCGGCGACCGGGACGCCGATCACGACGCCCAGGCACCCGGGCACGGTGCGGTTCACCGAGTCCATCAGCTCTCCGCGCAGTCGGACCAGGCGCAGCCCGTCCCGCAGGTCGAGCACCCCGGCCGCGACCATCGCGGCGAACTCGCCCAGGCTGTGCCCGGTCACCACGTCGGGGACGACGCCGTGACCGCGCAGCACCTCATGGGCCACGACGCTGGTCAGGAACACCGCGGGCTGGGTGACGGGCATCGCCCGCAACTCCTGCGCCGGCCCCTCCCAACACAGCCGCGTCAGCGGGATTCCCAGGATCTCGTCGGCGACCCGGTAGTGGGATTCGATCAGGTCGGGCCGGTCCGCGACGAGGTCACGACCCATCCCGACGCGCTGCGACCCCTGTCCCGGGAAGACGAAGGCGGTCGAACTCATCCCGGGCGTCACCCCCTTCTTTTCCGTGTTCTTGCGTGACTTCTTCCAACAAGGCCTCGTGCACGGCGTCGGCCCGGGCGGCGCTCAGGCGAACCTGAGCGCCGCGATGGGACAGGTGTGCACGGCGCTGAGCGCCGCCGCACGCTGGTCCTCCGGTACGTCCCCGGCCACCAGCACGTTCGCGTGGCCGTCGTCGAGCAAGAGCAGCTCGGGCGCCTCCGCCTCGCACAGCCCGTACCCCTCGCACCGGTCGAGGTCGACGGAGATCCGCAGCCGGCCGGTCTGCTCGTCGGCCGTGGTCACGTGTGCAGCGTGACCGGCAGCGAGGCGATGCCGCGGATGGTGTTGTGCAGCCGCCAGGTCGGCTCGCCGACCTCGATGGAACGGACCTTCGTCGACAGCGCCTTGAGCAGGCTGTGGCCCTCCAACCGGGACAGCGCCTGCCCCACGCAGCCGTGGATGCCGTGGCCGAAGCCGACGTGCTGCGCCACCGCACGGCGGTGGATGTCGAAGGCGTCCGGCTCCGTCCAGTGCCGCTCGTCGCGGTTGGCCGAGCCGTACAGCAGCAGCACGCGCATCCCCGGCTCCAGCGACACCCCGCCGAGCTCCCGCTCGCGGGTCACCAGCCGGGTGAAGCCGCGCAGCGGCGACTCGATGCGGATGATCTCGTTGAACGCCCGCGGGATGTGCGACTCGTCCGCGCGGATCTCCTCCCACTGCTCCTGGTGCGTGCCCAGCAGCCACAGCATGCTGGAGAGCGCGCTGACGGAGGTGTCCATCGACGGGGCGAGGAAGTCGCCGAGCAGCCCCGGCAGCAGGTACTCCTCGATCTTGCCGTCCTTCGCGTCGGTCACCAACTGCTCGCCCCAACTCCCGGGCCGCAGATTGCCGGGCACCGACATCCGCGCCAGGAACTCGGACATCTCCTTCAGCAGCGGGAAGCCCGACATGGTGCGCTGGTTGAGCGGGCCGAAGGCGTTGAAGCCGGCGGTCGCCCACTCCAACAGGCGCTCCTTGCCCTCGTCCACCGGCCAGCCCAGCAGGTCGGGCACCACGGCCAGCGGGAACGCCTGCGCGAAGTCGGTGACCGCGTCGAAGGTACCCTTCTCGATCAGCTGGTCGACCAGGGTGTTCGCCCAGCCCTCGATGTAGTCGTGGAACTCCTCCAGCGCCTTCGGCTTCAGGTGGCGGGCCACCAGGCCGCGCACGTAGTCGTGGTACGGCGGGTCACTGGTGAAGCTGGACCCCTTCTGCGCCTTGTTGAGCGTCTCCGTCAGGCCCACGCCCGACGCCGACGAGAAGGTGGTGTGGTCGTGCAGGGCGTCGTAGACCTCGCGGTAGCGCGCCACCGCGTAGACCTCGTGCGCCTCCAGCCACACCACCGGGCCCAGGTCGCGCAGTCGCCGGTAGTCCTCGTACGGGGAGAGGATCGACGCGTCGGTGTACGGGTCGATGTCGCTGCGGGGTATGGTGCCGGTCGCCATGGTGCTCCGTCTCCTTGGGTTCTTCGGGTCAGCCGCGCGGCGCGGGGGCCGACAGCTGGGCATTGACCACGCCGACCAGGTCGCGCGGGGTCTCGACGTCGGCGAACGCCGTGTCCTCGAACTCCAGCCCGTACTCGCGACCGATGCGGCTGCCGGTCTCCAGCAGCGCCAGGGAGTCGTACCCCAGGTCGTCGAAGCTCGCGTCGAGGATGTCGCCGTCCAACTCGGCGGTGGCGCCGGCGCCCTCCCGCAGGATGCGCTTGAGGTCGTCGATCGAGAAGCTGCTCATGTTCCGCTCCTTCGTGGCGGTCGTGCTGCGCCGGGGCGTGTCTGACAGATCGGGCTGACGGCGGCGCTCACGCCGCCTGCACCACGACGGCCGAGTTGAAGCCGCCGTGACCGCGCGCGAGGACGACCGCGGTGCGCACGTCGGCCTTCCGCGGTTCGCCGGTGACCAGGTCGATGCCGTACTCCGCGGCGCCCGTGACGTGCAGCGTCGGCGGGATCACGCCGTCCCGGATCGCCAGCAGCGCGGTCGCCACGTCCAGCGCGGCGGCGCCCGCGGTGAGCCGGCCCGTCATCGTCTTCGGGGCCGTCACCGGCACCCCGCCGCGGCCGAAGACCTCGCCCAGCGCATCGGCCTCGATGCGGTCCAGCTCGGGGACGGCGGCGCCGTCCGCGAAGACCACGTCCACCTCGTCGGGCCGCACCCCGGCGTCCTCCAACGCCAGCGTCAGCGCCCGGCGCAGCCCAGGCTCGCGCCCGCTGCCCGGCCGCGGATCCATCGTGGAGCCGTATCCGCTGATCAGCCCGTGGATCCGGGCGCCGCGCTCCCGCGCCGACGCCACGTCCTCCACCACCAGGTGCGCCCCGCCCTCGCCCGGCACGTGCCCGCGGGCCCGGGCGTCGAAGGGCAGGTACGCGCACTCCGGATCCTGTGACGTGCTCATCCGGTCGCCCGCCATCTGCGCCACCCAGCCCCAGGGGCACAGCGAACCGTCCACCCCGCCCGAGACCACCAGCCGGGTGCCCTTGCGGATCTGCCGACGGCTCTGGGCCAGTGCGTCCAACCCGCCGGCCTGGTCGCTGACGACGACCCCGCTGGGGCCGCGCATGCCGTGCCGGATCGAGATCTGGCCGGAGTTCACCGCGTAGAACCAGGCGTACGACTGGTACGCGCTGACGTACTTCGGGCCCTCGCGCCAGAGGTTCTCCAACTCCCGCTGGCCGAACTCGAAGCCGCCCGCGGAGCTGGCGGTGATCACGCCGGCCGCGAAGTCCGGCAGGTCCTGCGGCTCGACCCCGGCGTCGTCCAGGGCCCACTGCGCCGCGGCCAGCGACAGCCGCGTCATGTGGTCGGTCTGCGGGACGAGCCTGCTCGGCAGGTGCTCGGCCGGGTCGAAGTCGATCTCGCCGGCGAGTTTCGCCGGATAGCCGGAGGCGTCGAAGCGGCGCAGCGGCCCGATGCCGCTGCGCCCCTCCAGGGTCGCCCGCCAGTACTCCTCGGTGCCCTGCCCGTTGGGGGCGATGGCTCCGACGCCGGTGACAGCCACGGCCGTCATGCGGCACTCCTCTCGGGACGGGACAGGACCATGGCGCTCTGGAAGCCGCCGAAGCCGCTGCCGACCGTGAGGACCCGGTCGGTGGGCCAGTCACGGGCGGTCAGGGGCACGTAGTCCAGGTCGAGTTCTGGGTCCTGCTG
Source organism: Streptomyces sp. NPDC047315 (assembly GCF_040643215.1). Lineage (NCBI taxonomy): Bacteria > Bacillati > Actinomycetota > Actinomycetes > Kitasatosporales > Streptomycetaceae > Streptomyces > Streptomyces sp. NPDC047315. The sequence continues at coordinate 21,557 of NZ_JBEYTZ010000021.1, forward strand.
GTGCAGGTTCGCGGTGGGCGGCACCACGTTGTGCCGGATGGCGAGCGCGGAGGCGGCGATCTCGATGGAGCCGATCGCGCCCAGGGAGTGGCCCACCATCGACTTGATGGAGCTCACCGGCACCCGGTAGGCGTGCGCGCCCAGACTGGCCTTGAAGGCGGCCGTCTCGTGCCGGTCGTTCTGCTTGGTGCCGGAGCCGTGCGCATTGACGTAGTCGACGTCCTGGGGCGCGAACCGGCTCTCGTCCAGCGCGGCGGTGATCGCCGCGGCCATCTCGGCGCCGTCGGCGCGCAGCCCGGTCATGTGGTACGCGTTGCTGCGCGTGGCGTACCCGGTGACCTCGGCGTACACGGTCGCGCCGCGGCGCCGGGCCGACTCGTACTCCTCCAGCACGAACACCGCGGAGCCCTCGCCGAGCACGAAGCCGTTGCGGGTGCTGTCGTAGGGGCGGGAGGCGTGCTCCGGGTCGTCGTTGTGGACCGTGGTGGCCTTGATGGCGTCGAAGCAGGCGACCGTGATGGGGGAGATCGGGGCGTCGGTGGCCCCGGTGACCATCACGTCGGCGCTGCCCTCGCGGATCAGCTCCACGGCGTGCCCGACGGCGTCGATGCCGGAGGTGCAGCCGGTGGAGACCACCGTGGCGGGCCCCTCGGCGCCGACCGCCCAGGCCACTTCGGTGGCGAAGGAGCTCGGCACGAGGTAGTCGTACAGGTGCGGGGTCGCATAGGCGTGGTCGACGAGGTGTTTGGTGCCGTCGTCGCTGACGACCCGGTACTCGTCCTCCAGGCTGGTGGTGGCGCCGACGGCGCTGCCGATCGTGACGCCGATGCGGTACGGGTCGACCTCGGGCAGCTCCAGGCCGCTGTCGGTGACCGCCTCGGCGGCGGCGACCACGGCGAACTGCGCGGCCCGGTCCATCCGGCGGATCTCCTGGGCGCGCAGCCCGTGCTCCTCCGGGTGGAAGTCGACCTCGGCCGCGACCCGCGACCGGTAGGGGGTGGGGTCGAAGTGGGTCAGGGTCCGGGTGGCGGTGCGTCCCTCGCTGATCAGGGACCAGAAGTTCTTGGTGCCCACGCCGCCCGGCGCGAGCACACCGATACCGGTGATGACCACTCGCCGCCTCGTCATGATGTCCTCCACAGAAACGAGAGTTCGGTGATCCGGAAGTCCGGAGTTCCGGGATGGCCGTTGCCCGCCCTCCGGACTCGACTCGGGGCGGTGCGGCTGTTCGTGTGCGTCAGTGCTGTCGGCCGCGCCTGCGGGTCACGGTCGGTCGGCGGTGCCGAACCAGTCGGTGAGCGCGGTGCGCAGCGGGGTCGTCGTGCGGTCGGTCCACACGACGTGTCCGTCCGGTCTTACGAGAACGGAAGTGACGGAGGTGCCGGAAGCGAAGGGCGCGTCGTCGGGGCCGGCCGTGGCGCGTACGGTGCGGACGCGGTCGGCCCAACCGTCGGCGTCGGCGTCGGCGTCGGTCGAAGCCGGGCCGGGCGCGAGGTCGAGCAGCAGCCCCCGGCCGTCGCGCAGCAGCGCGTGGACGGTTGTGCCCTCGCCGTTCGAGCAGGTCAGGGCCAGGTCGGGGACGCGGGATCCGAGCAGTAGAGCCGGGATGTCGTCGGCGCCACGCACGTCGTCACGGATGTTGTCACGGATGTAGTCATGGCCGTGGTACCGGACGTCGTAGCGGACGTCCAGGCCGGTCACCCAGGCCGCGATCCGGTCGCGGGGACCGGGGTCCGACAGCACCTCGGCGAGCACCTGGCGCACCGGCGCGGTCTGCGCGCCCCCGAACATCAGCATGCCCTGCGCCTGGACGTTGTCCAGGACCCGACGTCCCACCGGATGCCGCTCGTCGTGGTAGCTGTCGAGCAGCCCGGGCGGGGCCCATCCCCGCACCTGGGCGGCGAGCTTCCAACCCAGGTTGGCCGCGTCCTGGAGCCCGAGGTTCAGGGACTGACCGCCCACCGGCATGTGGGCGTGGGCGGCGTCGCCGGCCAGCAGGACCCGACCGCGCCGATAGGCGGCGGCCTGCACCCAGGAGTCGTCGAAGGCGTCCCGCCAGATCGGCGTCGCGCCCGTGAGGTCCTCCCCGGTGACGGTCCGCCAGGCCGCGGCGATCTCCCGCAGGGCGGGCGGGCCCTGGCGGCGGACCGGCGGGGCGCCGTCGACCCGGACCATCACCCGGGTCACCCCGTCGGGACGGCGGGCCGAGGCGGCGAAGCCCCGCTCCAGGAGCTGGAACCGTCGGTCGGGCACCTCGATCCCGGTCAGGTCGGCACGCAGCAACTCGCGGCGCGCCGGGCCCGATTCGACGGGGAAGCCGGCGAGCGAACGCACGGTGCTGTGCGCGCCGTCGCAGCCGACGACGTACCCGGCCCGCACGGTGAGCGGCCCGTCCTCGGTGCGGAAGCGGGCGACGACCCCGGCGTCGGCGGCGGCGTCGTCGGCTCCGTCGGTGTGCACGTCGCACAACTCGTACAACTCGTACCCGCGCAGCAGCCGGGCGCCCGCCGCCAGCGCCCGTCGGGCGAGCACCGCCTCGGTGCGGAACTGGGGGACCTTCCAGTGGCCCGGATACGGGCTGCGCACGGCGGACGCGTCGAAGGACAGCCCGGCGAAGTGCCCGCGCGGCTCGGGGACGAGTTCGTCGCCGAAGTCGGCCAGCAGCCCGCGCTGGGCCAGCACCTCCATGGTGCGCGCCCCCAGTTGGGAGGCGCGGGACTCGGTCATCGGCGCGCTCAGGCGGTCGGCGACCACCACGTCCACGCCCCGCTCGGCGAGGTCGCCGGCGAGCAGCAGCCCGACGGGCCCGGCGCCGACGACGAGCACCGCGGCTTCGACGTCCGCCGGGCCGGACCCCGTCGCCCCGCCGCCGGACGGCGGGGTCGTCAAGACCCGCCCTCGACGTGGGCCTTCGCGTGGTTGAGGGTGCTCAGGCTGTTGGTGCCCAGGGCGCGCCGCACCGCGGCGCGCGCCTCGGCGAGCCCGGCCCCCTCGCCCAGCACCTGGGCGATCTTCGTCTCGTCGATGGCGACGGTGTGCCGCGACACGGCCAGCACGCCGTCGGCGTTCTCCTCGAAGCTCCACCGACCGGTGTGCAGCGTCATCAGCGCCGGCAGCTTGATCTGCTTGTAGTGGATCGTGCCCGCGGGCCGCTGACACACCCGGACGGACTTCGTGGTGTGGATCGAGCCGTCGGGGGAGCGGGTGTCCATCTCCAGGAGCTGGAGCCCCTCGGTCTCCTCCGTCAAGATCACGCGGGCGACGTGCGGCAGCCGCTCGGACCACAGCTGTGCCTGGTCGATGAAGGCGAAGACGTCCGCCGCGGTGCCGGCGATCTGTAGCCCGTCCTCGAACGTGAAGGGCTTCTGTGCGGCGTCGGGGCCGAGCTCCGCCGTGGTCTTGAGGGCGGCCAGCTCCGCGTGGCTGTTGCGGTCGACGGCTTCGGCGATCCACTGCAGGGCCGCCGGGTCGTCGTCCACGGCGCGGTAGTCGTGCAGCAGCCGGACCCGACAGAGCTCGTCGCCCTGCGGCTCGACGATCCACGTGCCGCCCATGCCGGCGACCGGCGGGCTCGACTTCTCCTGGCGGAACTCGATGACGCCCTGGTCGGGCAGGAGCCGACGGATGGACGTCCAGCGCTTCGCGGCGCCGTTGGCGGTCGCGCAGATGCGGATGCGCTCGTGCTCGCCGTCCTGCTCCACGCGCTCCACGTGCACGCTCGGCGGGAACATCGCCGGCCAGTCCTCCACCTCGACCAGCAGTTGGTAGACGTCCTTGGCGGGCGCGGCCACCGTGATCTCGTGCTCGACTTCGCGGACCTCCGGTCCGGGCATGGCAACTCCGTAAGGGTTCAAGGGGTGTGGGGCGGGGCGCTCACGCCGCGTTGACCAGCTCGATGAAGCCGCGCGGGGTGGTGATGGCGGTGACGGCGTCGTCCACCAGCTCCACGCCGTACTCCCGGGAGACCACGGCCGCGGTCTCCAACAGGGCCAGGGAGTCGTAGCCCAGGTCGCTGAAGAAGGTGTCCAGGATGTCGCCGTCGAGGTCGACGGACTCGTCGGCGCCGGCGGCGTCGACGAGGATGCGCTTGAGTTCGGTGAGGGTGAACGTGCCGGTGGTCATGGGGTCGTCCTCTCGTCAGTCCTGCTGCCAGTGGTAGAAGCGCTGGGCCATGGCGTCGGCCGGCGAGCGCCAGGTGTCGGGGTCGTAGGCGGTGATGTGCTGCTTGAGGTCGTCGCTGATCCCGACGAACAGCGGGTGGGAGCGGGCCTGCGAGATCCGCTCGCCGCCGTCGTCGTCCGCGAAGTCCTGGAGGTGGAAGTAGAGGCCCTGGTAGCTGAAGAGCTGCCGGCGCAGGGTGCCCATCCGCTCGGGCATGTCGGTGCGGTCGAAGGCGCCGAAGAGTTCGCTGACGTCGTCGACCGAGCCCGGGCGGAGCCGGGCGACGATCAGGGTGCTGTGCATGGCGGGGTCCTCGATGTCGTAGGTCCGTGTCCGTGTCGTAGGTGCGTGCGGTGCTGTGTCCGCGCCCCGGTGCGGCGGCGTGTACACGTGTACGCAGTCGGGTTCGGGCGGGGGCGCGACGGTCAGGCCGCCGCGGGCATCGGCTCGTCGCCCGGGTCCCCGAACCACCGGGCCAGGGCCGTCGTCAGGTCGCCGCCGTCGGGCGCCACCCAGACCACGTGACCGTCCGGCCGCACCAACAGCGCTCGCACGCCGTCCAGTTGGGCGTCGGTGCCCTCGCCGAGCACGCTCGCCGTGACGACGTCGACCCGGTCGGCCCACGGCGCAGCGGCGCCCCGGAGCCCGGTGGCGCCGTCGAGGGTCAGCAGCAGTCCCCGCGCGGAGTGCAGCAGTCGGCTCCCGGTGGTGGTCCCGTCGTCGGTGCGCAGGTCGCACGGCGGCAGCCGACGGCCGAGCAGCGGGTGTTCGCCGCCGCCGGTGTCGTACTGCACGTCGAGCCCGCTGACCATGCCGGCCAGCCGCTTCAGCACCTCGTCGTCCGCCATCAGCTCGCCGAGGACCGCCCGCAGCGGGTCGACCTCGGTGCCGCTGAGGTAGAGGATTCCCTGCGCGCGGGTGTTCGTCAGCACCCGCTCGCCGACCGGGTGGCGCTCTTGGTGGTACGTGTCCAACAGCGCGTCGCCCGCCCGCCCGGTGACCACCGCGGCGAGCTTCCAGCCGAGGTTCACCGCGTCCTGCACGCCCACGCTCAGCCCCTGGCCGCCGGCCGGCAGGTGGATGTGGGCGGCGTCGCCGGCCAGCAGGACCCGGCCGCGCCGGTAGGCGGTGACGATCCGCGAGGCGTCCGTGAAGGAGCTGACCCAACGCGCCTCGCCGTGGCCGATGTCCTCGCCGGTGAGCCGCTTCCAGGCCGCGGCGACCTCTTCGTACGACGGGGGAGCGGTACGCTCCCCGGGCGCCGTGCCGCGCTCGCAGACGATGACCCGGTCGAGCCCGTCGCTGAGCCGGGCGGCCATCACCATGCCGCCGGCCACCCGCTCGCCGATGAAGCGGGGCCTGATGTCCGCGCCGGCCACGTCGGCGAGGAACATCTCGCAAGTGGCGTCCTGGCCGGGGAAGTCGAAGCCGGCCGCCTGGCGCACGGTGCTGCGTCCGCCGTCGGCGCCCACGAGGTACGAGCAGCGCAGCGTCACCGGTCCGTCGGGGCCGGTCGCCGAGACGACGACCCCGTCATCGCCCTGGGCGATCGCGGTCACCTGGTGGCCGCGGCGCAGGTCGGCGCCGAGTTCGACGGCCCACGCGGTGAGCACGGCCTCGGTCTCCGACTGTTCGACGTTGCGCACGCCGAAGTGGCCGCCGGGCAGGACGGAGTAGTCCATCGGGATGCCGCCGAAGTGGCCCTTGGCGCTGATCTCCGCGTCGGCGAAGCGGTCGAGGAGACCGCGTTGGTCGAAGACCTCGGTGGCGCGGGCGGTGAAGCCGAGCCCGCGGGACTCCGTGACCGGCTCGGCGAGCCGGTCGAGGACGATGACCTCGGCGCCGCCGAGCCGGAGTTCGCCGGCGAGCATCAGCCCCGTCGGTCCGGCGCCGACCACGATGACGGGGGCGTCGCCCGTCGCATGGGTCGCGTTCATGACGCCGCCTTGCGACGCACGGGCTCCAGCGCCTGGCTCCAGGCCACGACCTGGTCGAGCACGCTGCCGACCAACTCCGCCTTCTCGGCGGTGGGGCGGAACTCGCTGCGGTCCACGAAGTCGGCGTCGAAGGTGAGGGCCACCTGCGCCCGTACGGTCGCGACCTGGAGTTCGGCCATCACCAGGCGCAGGTGCTCGACGGCGCGGACGGCGCCGACGGGACCGTACCCGACGAAGCCCGCGGCCTTGTCGTTCCACTCGGCGAACAGGTAGTCGATGGCGTTCTTCAACGCGCCGGGCACCGAGTGGTTGTACTCGGGGGTCACGAAGACGAAGCCGTCCAGGCGCGCGATCCGCTCCGCCCAGGCCAGGGTGTGCGGGTGCTGGTACATCCCGGCCAACGGCGGAATGGGCTCGTCCAGCAGGGGCAGCGCCAGCTCGGCGATGTCCACGAGCTCGTACTCGGCGTCGCCGCGGCGGACGGCGATGTCGTGCACCCACTCGGCGACGGCGCCGCCGTTGCGCTGGGGCCGGGTGCTGCCGAGGATGATGCCGATTCTCGTCATGGTCGCTCCGGTGTCGAGTTGAGGAGTTCGATCCCCGATGACGGGCGCGTCACCGGGTCGTGGTCACGCGCTGTCATCGGCCCCGAACGGCTGCTCGATGCCGATGGCGTTGTCCGTGACGGTCACGTACCGGCGGGCCGCCAGCGGGGACTCCCGCAGGTCCTCGACGAAGGCGTGGTACTGCGCCACGTCGTCGAAGCCCACGAGGAAGAAGTCCGTGTGGCGGGTGGAGAAGCCGGAGGCCCGGAAGGGACGGATGTCGAGGGTCGCCGCGTGCTTGCCGAGGATCGGGAATACGTTCTCGGCTTCGAATCGGTCGCGCTCGGCCGGCTCCAGCAGGAACCATTCGGGCTCGAACCGAACCCCGAGAAATGCCGTGTACTTCATGTGCTGATCTCCTTCCGGGAAGTGCTGGGGGTTGCTGAGGTGTACGGAGGGCGAGGGGGCACTCGGGGCGAAGGCGATGAAAGGTGGGCAATCTGCCCGATCGAAGCCAGAGCTCGGCCGTGCTCACCCACATCTGTGGCGCCGGCCCGGGGAGATCGCTTTGCCGTTGAGTTGTATCGCCGTGATATATCCTGATGGAAAAGGAACCGCAGGAATTTCGACGTGCGGTGCTGACGAGGAGCGAACGGATGGAAGAGCCCGACACCGCGCAGATGGCGGCGCAAGGGGGCCGCATCGTGGACGAGTTGCGTTCCTGGGGGGCCAACTACACGGAATTCACCCGGCGCTTTGCCGCCCAATTGGGCCTGCATTCCACGGACGCCGCCGCCCTGGTGGAGATCCTGTACGCGGAGGACCAGGGCCAGCCGCTCTCGCTGGCCCGGCTGAGCGAGCGCGTCTCCCTCACCTCGGGCGCGACCACCGCCCTGGTGGACCGGCTGGAGAAGGCGGGCCACATCGTGCGGACCCGCGGTGAGCACTCCGACCGCCGGGTGGTGACGCTGCGTAGCGGACCGGAGATCGGCAAGGCCGCCACCGAATTCTTCACGCCGTTCGCAGGCCGGATGACCACCATGATGTCGGCCTATCCGCCCGAACTCATCGGACAGTTCGAGGAGTTCCTGAAGGACATGCGCCGCACGCTCACCGCGCTGCTGGCCGAGGAGTACCGGGAGAACCGGCCCCGCGAGCGCGGATGAGGCGACCGGAGCGGGCTCAGAAGTTGCCGAGTCCGCCGCAGACGTTGATGGCCTGCGACGTCACCGACGCGGCCGTGTCGCTCACCAGGTAGCCCACCATGCCGGCGACCTCGGTCACCGTCGAGTAGCGGCCCAGCGGGATCTTCGCCTGGAACCGCTCCAGGATGTCCTCCTCCGTGGTCTCCCACGCCCGTGCGTACCCGGCGCGCACCCGCTCCGCCATCGGCGTCTCGACGTAGCCGGGGCAGACCGCGTTGACCGTGATCCCGGTCTTCGCCAACTCGTTGCCCAGGGACTTGGTGAAGCCCACCACGCCGTGCTTGGACGCCGAGTACGGAGCCGCCAGCACCACGCCCTGCTTGCCCGCGGTGGAGGCGATGTTGACGATGCGGCCCCGGCTCTTGTCCCGCATGCCGCCCACCGAGAGCACGTCCCGGGTCACGTAGAAGACGCTGTTGAGGTTGGTCTCGATCACCTGGAGCCAGGCGTCGTCCGTGAGGTCAGCGGTCACCCCGCCGCCACCGGTGCCCGCGTTGTTGACCAGCACGTCGATGCTGCCGTACCGCTCGACCGCCGCGGTCACCATGGCCCGTACGTCCTGCGCGGAGCGCACGTCGCAGGCGACGCCGTCCACGTCGTGGCCCTGCTCCCGCAACTCCTCCACGGTCTGCTTGACCCGGTCGGCGTCCCGGGCGCAGAAGAAGACCCGGTGCCCGAGCTCGGCCAGGTGCTGGACGACGGCCAGCCCGATGCCGCTGGTCGCCCCCGTCACCAAGGCGGTCCTGTCGAGGCCGTTCGTCATGGTCCGTCCCCAATCCCGCGCCGCGGTCCCGCTCGGCCGTCGGCGCGCACGAAGAAGCGGCCCGGACGTGGCCGGACCGCTGAGAAGTCGCTCGCTGAGAAGTCGCTTGTTGTGAAGTCGTCTGGCGTGAAGTCGCCCACTGTGGAAGGTCGTTGCTCCGACGTCGTCTGCGTCCGGTCAGCGGGCGGGGCCTAGGGCCTGCCCGCTGGGCACAACCTTTCCAATGTGATGCATATGTTCTTCATCCCAGGTCGGCCTGTCAAGCCCCCTCCGGGGCCGAGCAGTCGAAGGCGCCCCTTCAACCGCCGCTGCCGCGCACGTCGGAGGCGGTCTTGTGGACCGCGGCGACGACCGCGTCCACGTCCTCGTCGGTCATCGCGGCCCCCAGCCCGATCGTCACGGAACGGCCGAGGAACCCCTCGCTGATCCGGTTGCGCTCCGGACGCTCCCACTCCTTGCCCCACGGGGTGCGCCCCTCCCGCACCGCCCGGTGCGTGGACACCGTCTGCCCCTGGTAGAGGGTGTACGCCGGGACGCCCGCCGCCCGGAGCCCCGCGACGAACCCGCGGGCCGTCAGCCGGGAGTCCAGCAACAGCGTCAGATCGCCGCCCGAGCCCTCCTCGTCCGGCAGCCTGCGCCAGTCGAGCCCCAGGTCGGCGGTCTCCTCCCGGACCCGACGGGCCACGTCCCGCAGCCGTTGGCACATCGGCGCCAGCCGGGGGAGCTGCACCAGCAGCACGGCCGCCGCCAACTCCGTCATGCGCAGGTTGGTGCCGACGAACACCGGCCCGTCGCCCGTACCGCGCACCGCGCCCTTGGACGTGCTGAACTGACCGCCCTGGTCCTGGTAGCGGACCATCCGCTCGTACGCCTCCGGATCCCGGGTGAGGACCGCACCGCCCTCGCCCGCGGTGATGTTCTTGTCCAACTGGAAGCTGAGGGCGCCGGCGTCCCCGAGCCCGCCCACGGGCCGGCCCCGGTAGGCGACCCCGGCGGCCTGTGCCGCGTCCTCGACCACCCGCAGCCCGCGCCGGCGCGCCACGTCGAGTATCGGGTCCATGTCGGCCGCCGCATTGTTCAGGTGGACCGGCATCACGCCCCAGGTGCGCTCGGTGATCCGCTCCTCCAGCCGCCGCGGATCCAGCGTCAGCGCGTCGTCGACCTCGGCGAAGACGGGGATGCCGCGGGCGGCGACCACCGCCCCCACACTGGCCACGAAGGTCACCGCGGGGACGATCACCTCCGCTCCGGCCGGGATGCCGAGCCCGACCATCGCGGTGGTGAGCGCCGCCGTCCCGGACGATACGGCGACCGCGTGCGGCACCCCCGTCAGCTCGGCGAGACCCTGCTCCAAGGCGTCCGTTCGGTGGGTGAGGGCGGGTCCGTAGTAGCGGAACGGCGAGCGGGACCGGATGACCTCGACGGCCGCCGCCTCCTCCTGTTCGCCCCACAGCGCGAGCCCGCGCCAGGTCTCGTAGCGCATGCCGGACCCGTTCGTCACGAGTCCCCCTCCGCGCCCGCCGGCGCGCCGTCGGCGATCAGCGCGTCCAGGTCGGCCGCCGCGTGCGCCACGACGAAGTCCTCCACGAAGAGGTAGTCGAGCTGGCTCGGACCGAAGAAGGCCAGCGCCTGCTGCGGGGTCTCCACGATCGGCTCCCCGCGGTCGTTGAAGGAGGTGTTCAACACCACCGGCACACCGGTCAGCTCGTCGAAGCGGGCCACCAGGTCGTAGAACGAGCCGTTCGCATCGGCCGTCAGGGTCTGCACCCGGGCGGTCCCGTCCACATGGGTGATCGCCGGCACCTCGGACCGCTTGTCCTCCCGGACCGGCGCCACGAGCAGCATGTACGGCGACTCGACCGCCAGGTCGAAGTAGTCGGCGGCCCGGTGCGCCAGCACCGCGGGGGCGAACGGCCGGAACCACTCGCGGTGCTTGACCTTGCTGTTGAGCACGTCCTTCATCTCCGCGCGCCGGGGGTCCGCCAGGATGCTGCGGTGCCCCAGCGCCCGCGGCCCGAACTCCGAGCCGCCGGTGAACCAGCCGACGAGCGCCCCGCGCGGCAGCACCTCGGCGGCCAGCCGGGCCGCGTCCGCCACCCGCCGGTACGGCAGCCCGGAGGCGTCCAGCGCGGCCCGCACCTCCTCGTCGTCGTACGCACGGCCGAGGTAGGTGTGCCGCTGCGGGCGCGGAGCGCCGCCCGGGCCCGGGGCCCCGGGTGTGCGCGGGCGCGGATGCTCGCCGAGCACGTGGTAGCCGTAGTACGCACAGCCCACGGCGCAGCCGTTGTCGCCGGCGGCGGGCTGCGCGAACACCTCGGTGAACGGCGTCTGCCGCAGGACCTTCCCGTTCGCCACCGAGTTCAGCACCACGCCGCCGGCCAGGCACAGCCGGGACAGGCCCGTCTCCCGGTGCAGCCACCGCGCGGCGTGCAGCACCGCCGCCTCCAACAGGTCCTGCGCTGCCCACGCGAGGTCGGCGCCGCGGGCGAAGCGCTCCTCGCCCTCCAGCCCGGTGAGGGCGCCCGCCACGAAGGACAGCAGCCCGCCGTCCTTGAGGTGCAGCGCGAACCGCCCCTCGGGCAGCAGGTCGAGATGGCGGTGGAACTCGGCGCGGTAGCGGTCGCCGCCGTACGGCGCGAGCCCCATCGTCTTGCCGTCCTCCGTCAGGTACCAACTGCCCTCCTCGTAGAGGGTGAACCCGATGGCCCGGCTGACGGCCTTGTACATGAAGCCCAGCGAGTGGTCGCTGTCCCCTGCCTGGTACACCCGGTCGGCGCGCAGGCCGTCGGTGCTCCAGTTCGTCCCGTACACCTTGGACAGCTCGGTGATCTCCGTGCCGCTGCCCACCCCGAGCGTCAGGGTCTCGACGCCCCGCCCCTCGAACAAGCTGCCCGCCCCGTCGACGACGAGGACCGCGGCCTCCGGAAAGGGCGAGGGGTGGAAGGCGCTCGCGGCGTGCGCCATGTGGTGCCGGATCAGGGTCGTACGGCTGCGGAAGGGGAAGTAGCAACTCGGCAGCAGGGTGTCGTCCGCCACCACCACGTCGACGTCCGACACCCGGGCGCCGTGAGCCTTGAGGCAATACCGCCAGCACTGGTTAGCCAGCGAGTTCACATTCACGGAGTACTTGCGGCGACTCAGCCGCTCTTCCTCGATGCCGACGGCTATCTCGCCGTTTTCGACCAGGCATGCGGAGAAATCATGATTGGAACCGCCGAGACCCATGGCGAGCATGCAGCGTCCTTACTCCCAGTTCAGACATGCCGATTTGGTGAGTACAGCACGCAACGTTACCGCGGGCCCATGGGACGGTCCACAGGCCAATCCAAGCCATCCGCCCCGGGGATCATGGCTCTTGGTCAGCGGGGGGTAAATTCAGTGCCATCCGCCATTGCCTTGCATAGATCGAAATCCTAGACTCTTCCACTCGACGGCGAAGTCCTGCGCAAAAACGACCTGGGTGCGGTGATGCGGGCGTGACGCTGAAGGATCACTTACGCGATGCGGTGTTCGCCGATCGAGACGGACAGCAACGTCTCAAACTCCTCATGAATGACATGGTAATAGAGGAACAGCTGTGTCAGATGAGGTGTTCCTACTGCCTCACCGAAGACTTCAACCTCCTGATGAACGTCCCGGACGCCCGACTGAGGCTGACCACCGACCGGCGCGCCGACTGGCACGAGATCCTCGACGCCTACCACCGCCACGTGGACAGCCCGATCATGCGACTGAGCGGCGGCGAGTTCTTCTGGCTGAAGGGCTCCACCGAGTTCGTCGCCGAGTGCAGCGCCCGCTACGAGGTCGTCCAGGTCATCACCAACGGCGTCTTCCTGACCCCGCCCCGGCTGCGGACCCTGGCCGGCCTCGGCAACGTACAGCTCTGCCTGTCGCTGGACGGCCACACCCTCCAGCTGAACAGCCACCGGCTGCCGCCGAAGCAGCACCGGCTGTTCGACGTCATCATGGGGCACCTCGACGACGCCGTGGAGCTGGGCATCCCCATCGAGATCCAGTCCGTCCTCACCGATGCGAACGTCACCGCACAAGCCGATTTCGCCCAGTTCCTGCTGGAGCGCTACGGATCGGGCGTCATGCTCTACTTCTTCCCGGTGCGCGGCGAGACCCGGGCGTCACACGCGCCACCGCTCGGCGATCACTTCGCGACCCTGGTGGAGCGCTACGACGAACTGGAGCCGGTCCTGCCGCCGCGCGCCTTCGTCGAGCACATCGGCAACCAGCTGAAAACCGGCGTGCGTACGCTGCGCTGCTACGCCACGGCCACGATGGTGCAACTCTTCGGCCAGGGCGACGTCTCCTGCTGCCCCTATGCCTGGCTCAAACCGATGGGCAATATCAAGGAGCAACCCGAGCTGATCTCCGAACAGTTCGGTAAGCACCAGCATTACGAAATGTTCATGCAGTCCCGGCCCCGCTTCCCGTTCTGCAAGAGCTGCACCGGACCCATCGACGTGGTCAACCTCTATCTTTTCGGCATCATCACCGAATCGGAGATCGCCCGCTGCGCGCCGTATGCCGGACCCCGCGCCCTGGCGCGGCTGCGCGAGTTGAAGGCCACGTTCGAACCGGCCTACGCATCCGCCTGAGGACGGCGCGAACCGCACCCCCGCGGTGCGAAGACCGCTCCACCCCGAATCCATCGTGCGCACGGCGTCAAGGAGCCCCGATTGATTTCCGCGGACGGCATTTCCCCCACCGATGAGACGAATTCGGCGCTGCGCCGGCTGCGGGCCCTGCCGCAGCACGACCTGCTCACCATGGCCGGGGACTGGCTCGGTGAGCTCGCGCCCTGGCGCAGTGCCGAGACCCTGGGAGCGATCGCCGCGCTGCCCGCCGAGACGGTCCTCGCCTCGCTGTTCGTCCTCGGCGAGCAGGTGACGGAGGCCGACGCGCGCGAGGACGTACCGGGCCCGCTGATCGACCTGTTGCTGGACGCCGGGGTGCTCACCGAGTCGTCCGGCAAGCTCTCCGCGGACTACTGCCTGGTCCGCGTGGACGGCATGGCGCTGATCACCTCCTGGCGGGCCGCCGGGCGGGACCGGGGCACGTACGGACCGTGGATCTGCACCGACTCGCTCACCCTGGCCCGGATCATCGCCTCCCGCGGGGGCGTCCGAAGCTGTCTGGACCTCGGGTGCGGCACCGGCGTCCTCGGGCTGGTCGCCGCGCGCGGCGGCGCCGACGTGCTCGCGCTGGACGTCAGCCCGGAGTGCGTCGCGGCCACGGAACTCAATGCGCACGTCAACGCACTGGCGGAGCGGACGACCGCCCGGGTCGGGGACATCCTGTCGCTGTCCCTGGACGAGCGGTACGACCTCGTGGTGTCCAACCCGCCCTGCCTCCCCCTGCGCCGCGGCGCGCTCGGCTGGTTGACGGGGGAGGCGGGCCTGGACGGTCTCGACTTCTTCTGGGAGCTGGTCAACCGGGTCCCCGCGCTGCTCACCGAGGACGGGGAGGCGCTGATCCAGGCCGCCGCGTACGGGGACGAGCGCGGCCCCTTCCTCGTACCGAGGCTCGTGGAGGAACTGCGGCGCCACGGCGTCCACGGCCGGCTGCTGGTGCGGCCCTCCACCGCGGTGCGCTGGCCGGCCTTCGCCCCGCGGGACGAGAACCAGCAACTGACGGGCCCGCTGGGCGAGGAGGTGCGGGAGTACGTGGCGCGCATCGGCGCCACGCACTACTACGGCTTCGTGCTCAGCCTGCGACCCGGTGACCCCGGACTGGTGGTGGGCCGGTTCCGGTGAACGGGGCGGCGGACCGGGTGGGGGCACCCGGCGCGCGGGGCGGGCGTCAGACGGGCGCCGCGATCCACTGCGGCCCCAGCGACGCCAACTCCAGGGACGCCACCGCGTCCGTCGCCTCCTTCAACGGCAGGTGCGTGGTGTCGACCAGCCGGATTCCCGGCACGTCGGGCACCTCCGCGTCCAGATAGCGCTCGGCCAGTCGTCCCTCCACGAAGTGCTCGCCGCCCGGGTCGCCCGTGATCCGGGCGGCCAGGGCCTCCGGTCCGGCCCGCAGGCCGTAGTAGACGGAGTCCACGCCCAAATCCTCGAAGACGGTGCGGAAGCGGTCGTAGACCCGGCCCGCCAGCACCACCCCGCTGATCACCACGACGCGGGCGCCCCAGTCGCGGTACACCGGCAGCGCGGCCCGCACGGTGGACGCCGTCAGTTCGTACAGCTCGGGCTCGCCGGCCCACGGATAGACGACCGGGTCGCAGTCCAGGGCCGCGGTCGGCACGACGTAGCGCGCGGCCAACTGCTGGCTCAGCCGGGTCTTGCCCACGCCAGGGGCGCCCGTGATGACCACCACCCTCATCGGACCACGCTCCCTTCGACCGTGCCCACCAGGCGGAAGCCGAGGTGGGGCACCTTGAGGAGCTTCGCGCCTGACTCGATGTCCAGCAGCTTCTGCTTCAGCACCGAGGTGACGCGGTTGACGTCCTCGCCGAGGGCCGCCCGGGTCAGGTCCTCCCGGGACACGATCTGGCCGGGGCGGTCGGACAGCAGCCGCAGCAGCCCCGCCTCGGCGTCGGTGACCGGCACGGACTTCGCCGCCGACCACAGGGAGCCCTGCCCGTCGAGGGTGAGGACCTGGGTGTTCTCCGGCGGGGTGACGGTACGCAGATACGTCAGCGTCTCCACCAGCCGGGGCCGGCGCAGCGGGCTCGCCAGGGTGAAGCCGTAGCCGCTGGAGACCGCGGCGAGCACGTCGGTGGCGGATATCCGGTCCAGGACGGCGACGGCGTACCCGCCGAGTTCCTTCAGATCGGCCACGGACGGCTCGTCCGGACCGGGGCCGGCGACCCGGTGGAAGGCCACCAGCAGTTCGTCGGGTGCTTCGAAGCGGCGCTCGTCGGGAGCGGACTCCCGCAGGGTGATCCCCAACTCCGCGCACGCCTCCGTCAGGACCGCCAGGTCCGGGGGAGTCAGGGACTGGGCCAGGACGTACATGGAAACCCCTTCGCATCACAGCGGATTGCCGTGGCGGGGCGTCGGCACGGGCTGCGCGACTGCACCGCCGGAACGTGAGGTGAGGTCAGATGCGCAGTCGCCGGGTCCGTGCGGCGGAGGGGTGACGACCGCGGGCACTGCTCGGGCTGCGAAGGACGCCGTCACGCGGGGCGGGGAAGTCGGGCATCTTGCATCGGGCATATTCCGTCATGCAACTCCGAGCCGAGCAGGGCGAAATGGAGCTAGTGCAATACCTTCGGCAGTGTAGCCAGCGGCCCGCGGTCGCTTCGGAGGTGCATGAGGCAAAAAACAGGGAAAGGCAAGAAACGGCAGGCCCGGTGGCCGAAACGCAGCCTTATGGATGGGCTCACCAGTGCGAATCACCTGGTGTGGCGCCCCCCGTCTCCCGAGGGATGCCGTTCTGGCCAATCATCCCCCGAACGACGATCCCGTACGTTTGATCAAGAATGTCCAGCCGAAGGAGATCGAAATCTCCGTCGACGGTGCAGGGTTTCGCACTTGGGGAACCTCGTGGTGGGGGCACCTAGATCGCTTCGACTACGCTCCCGGCGGTCCGTCAGGTGGCGTTCCGTGCAGGTCGCCACCGGTGAATCGGCCATGGTTTCGGGGCTCTTTTGTCAGGCTCATTGCTTCGTAAACGTGCTGCTGTAGCCTCAGAGGGCGACTTGCCTGGGAAACGATCAGGGGGAGCGAGCCGAACGAATGAAGACTCGTGTGCTACTGGTGCAGCAGGGAGTCTGGGGAAATTCTGCTTCCTCCATGCCGCTGGCCGTCGGCTATCTGAAGTCATACGCCGAAGCGGACGCCCGCATCCGGCGGACTATGGACATCTCCATCCGCAACTACCCCGGCGACGCGGGGTTGAACGCGATGGCGCGCGACCTGTTGCGGGACGGCTGCCCCGACATCCTCTGCTTCTCCGTGCTCGGCTGGAACTACCGCCCCTTCGGATCCATCGCGGAGACCTTCAAACAGGTCAACCCGCGCGGCTGGGTGATCTTCGGCGGCAACCACGTGGCACACCAGGGCGAACGGGTCTTCCGGGAGTTCCCGCAGGTGGACGTGGTGGTCAACGGTGAGGGGGAGTTGGTCTTCCGGGATCTGCTCAGCGGCTACCTGGACGGTGCGCACGCCCGCGAACTCCACGAGATCGGCGGCATCTCCTTCTGTGAGCAGGACGGGAAACAGATCACGACGCCCGAGCGCGAACGCATCGAGGACCTGGAGATCCTGCCGTCCCCCATTCTGACCGGAGCGGTGCCCCTGCTGGACCAAAGGGGCCGCTTCCGCTACGACTACGCCCTGATGGAGACCAATCGCGGCTGTCCCTACAAATGTTCCTTCTGTTACTGGGGAGGCGCGACCGGGCAAAAGATGCGGGCGTTCTCCCGTGAACGGCTGCGGGCGGAGTTGGAGTGCCTGGGGCGAGCGGGCGCCGAGGTCGTCATGCTCGCCGACTCGAACTTCGGACTCATGCGCCAGGACGAAGAATTCATCGACGACCTGCTCCGGGTCCGCAGCCGATACGGATACCCGAAGCGCATGGAGACCTCCTGGGCAAAGAACAAGTCAGCAGGTTTTTACCGCATCATGGACAAGATGAAGCAGGCCGGGATGCGCAGCGCCTTCATCCTGGCCCTCCAGACCATGGACGAGAACGTCCTCGACCTGATGCAGCGGCGCAACATGAAGCTGAACGAATGGGAAAGCCTGGTCGCCTGGCTGAACGAACACGACATCAACCCCTATTTGGAGCTGATCTGGGGAGCGCCGGGCGAGACGGTCGAATCCTTCTTGCGGGGCTACGACCGGGCGGCCAAACACACCCCGTTCATCGCCGTACATCCGCTCATGCTGTTGCCGAACACCGAGTACCACGACAAGCGGCAGGAGTACGGACTGGTCACAGTCCGCGGCGAGCGGGACGACTTCGAATACGTCCTCGCCCACGACACCATGACGCTCCAGGACAACGAGCGGATGCTCCGCTTCATCTGTTGGAACCGCATCCTGGCCCGGAGCCTGTGGCTGCACTACGTCTGGATCGCGCTGCGCGAACTCGCCGACGTCTCCCAGTCGCGCGTCATCCTCTCCTTCTCCGACTGGATCGAGACCACCACGGACCCCGCGGCCCGCGAGATGCACGCACTGGCCAGACCGACCAACTCCGCCTGCGAGATGACCGACCCCGGGGTGTGGCCACTGCTCACCACCCGGCTGCTGCGCCGCTGGTGGGAGGAGGCCATGCGCCCCCAGGTGCCCAAGGAGTACGAGCCGCTGCTGGACGAGGTCTTCCGCTACGACCTGATGTGCCACCCCGTCCGCCCCGAGGAGATCGGGCCGGACGTCGAGGGCGTGCTCCCCGTCGTGGAGCGCAACGGGGAGGAGTGGTACCTGCGCTCCGACGTGACCTTCGCCTACCCCGTACCCGACCTGATCGCCGCCCTGCGACGGGGCGAGGAGGTGAGCACGGAGCCCGAGCTCCACACCACGGCCTTCTACTACCGCACCGGCTTCGGCGGCGACCTCCAGCACTACTACCGGATGGACCGCTTCCGCGGGCTGACGGAACAGCAGCTCGCCGATCAGCGCACTCGCGTGTGACCTGGGAAGGAAGGGACGACACGATGGATCGAGACGGTCTCATCCGCGAACTGCACGAACTCGCGGCGCAGATGACCAAGGCGGAGCGGCTGCGCTCCGCGCCGGTGGACGCATCGGGCGACGCCAGCCTGGTCGACCAGTACGGGTTCAGCTCCCTGGACGCCCTGGAGTACCTGCTGATCCTGGAGGAGAAGTTCGACGTCGTCTTCGAGGACGAGGAGCTGACGGAGGAGACCCTCTTCTCCATCCAGGGCCTCGCCACGTACATACTCGACCAGAAGGCCGGCCAGAGCCCGTCCATCCCATGACACCCACGCCGACGTCCACGTCCCCTCGCCCGCCGGGCAGCCGCAGCGACCCGGTGGCGCTCAGCGTCGTGGTCCCCACCCGGGACCGGACCACCCGACTGCTGCTGACCCTCACCGCGCTCGGGCAGCAGACCCTGCCGCCCGACCGGTACGAGGTCATCCTGGTCAACGACGCAGCCGACGCAACCGACGACGCCCGCGGGGCCGGCACCGCCGACGACGGCAGCGCAACCGGCGCGGTGGCGCAGGTCCTTGCGGCCGTCCCCGCCCGCGTACCGCTGCGCATGGCGAAGACCGGCGGACGCGGCCCGGCCCGGGCCCGCAACAAGGGTGCGGACCTGGCCCGCGGCGAGGTCCTGCTCTTCCTCGACGACGACACCCTGGCCACCCCCGGGCTGCTCGCCGCCCATCTGCGCGCGCACGAGGCCGCGGGGCCCCTCGTCGTGCACGGCTCCGTCACCGACCTGTCGGCGTTCGCCCTGACCCCCGACCCCGCCGAGCTGCGACCGGCCCTCGTCGGCGCCCGGGGCCGCAGCATCGACGCCGCCGCGCTCGCCGACCTCGCCGAACACGCCCGCCTCCTCGGCCCCCGCCGCTCCTTCATCGAACGCACCGCCAGGGCCGTGCTCGACGCCCCGGGCCGCGAGCGGCTGCACTGGCTGGCGTGCATCGGCACCAACACCAGCGTGCGGCGCACCGTCTACGACCGGGCCGGCGGCTTCGACGAGCACTACGGCGAACTGTGGGGCGGCGAGGACCTGGAACTCGGCCTGCGGCTCCAGGCCACGGGCGCCGCGTTCGCGCTGCTGGAGGCCACCGCGTACCACCTCCCAGGGGCGCGCCGGGACGCCGCCGACCTCCTGGCGAGGTTCTGGCTGCGGGTCGCCGACCGCTACGGGGACCCGCGCCTCGCCGAGGTCGGCGCCTTCCTCGCCGGCCGCCTCCCGCTCGACGGGCTCGCCGACCTGCTCACCCCCGCCGCCTCGGTCCTCGCCCCCGGCAGGGCCGGGCCGTGAGGACCGCGCTGGAGGAGCTGGACGCACGGCGCCGGCGGGCCGAGCCGACCGCCGGCGCGACGCTGGCCGCCGCCTTCGTCGACGTGCTGACGTCGACGCTGGAGCAGCTGCCCGCCGCCGTGCGCACCACCGTCCCCGTGATCCTGGCCGCCGCCGACTACAGCGTGGAGACCACCTCCGCGTACGTCAGCCGGTGCGCCGAGGCCGAGGCGGGCGGTCGACGGCTGCGCCCGTCGGAGGCCATGTCGCCCGAGCCCGCCCAACTCCTCCAGCACCTTGCGGAGCCCGGCACCTGGCGGGGGCCGGGATACGTGCTGATCAGCCCGGGAACGGCGGCCGAGCAGGCGGTCCGCTGGGCCCGGGCCGCGGTCACCACCGGGCTGCACCCGGCCGTCGTCGTCAGTCAGGTCGTACGGGACGCGGGGCAGGCCGCGTTCCGGGTGGCCGCCGTCCCGGTCACCCCGCAGCCCGCCGCCCCGCCGCCCCGCGCCCCCACCGACGCCGTCGTCATCTCCGGCACGGGCCTGGTCACCGCCTTCGGCGCGGGGACGGACGCCTTTTGGCGGGCGCTGCTCGACGGCCGGCGCGCACTGGGCGAGTTGACCCGGTTCGACGCGTCCCGCTTCCGCAGCCGGACGGTCTGTCAGGTGCCCGGCGACGGCCCCGGGGCGGCCGGAGGCCCGGTGCGCCGGGCGTTCGCCGACCGCGCGGGCACCGAGGCGCTGCGGGACGCCGGCATGACCCGCCTCCCGGCCCGCACCCTCCTGGTCGCCGCCGGAGTGGTGCCCCATCTGCCGCAGGTCGCCGACGCCCCGCGCATCGACGAGATCGCCCTGGAGCCGAACTGGGCGGGCGGGGGCTTCGGCGTCCCGGCCGGCGCCGTCTCGGACGCCGCCGTGGTCGCGCACGCCTGCGCTTCCGGCGCCTTCGGCCTGGCCATGGCCCGGGAGTGGCTGCTCAGCGGGCTCGCCGAAGTCGCCGTGGTCACCGGGGTGTCGGCGCTCAACCCGTACGACTACGCCTGTCTGGACGTGCTGCGGGCCACCACCACCGACGTCGCGCGGCCCTTCGACGAACACCGCTCCGGCGTCACCATCGGCGAGGGCGCCGGGGCGATCGTGCTGGAGCGGGCGGACCGCGCCGCGGCCCGCGGACACCCGCCCCGGGCGACGCTCGACGCCGTCGCCTGCCGGGTCGCGGGCCAGGGCATCAGCCGGCTCAACGCGCACATCAGCGCCGACTGCGTCCGCACCGTCCTCACCTCGGCCGGCGTCACCTCCGTCGACCACGTCCACGGCCACGCCCCCGGCACGCGGCAGGGCGACGAGGCTGAGCTGTCGGCGCTCGACGGGATCGGCGCCGAACACGGCTGGCGGGAGGTGTCCGTCAGCTCCCACAAGGGCGCCACCGGCCATCTGCTGCACGCGTCGGCCTTCCCCGCCGTCGTGACCGCGGTCCGCGCCCTGCGGCACGGGACGGTCCCCGGCACCCCCGGGCTGCGCGCCCCGCTGGCCGCCCGGCACGTCCGCGTGCTGCGCACCCCGGAGCCCTGCCCGGGCATCCGTTCCGTACTGGTGAACAACTTCGGTTTCGGCGGCAACAACGCGGCGCTCCTGCTGACGGGACGCACGGGGGCCCCGGACGGACGTCTGGAGTGGAGTACACATGGCTGACGCGGTGCTACTGACCCCCCGGGAGATCCTCACCGGATTCTCCAGCGTCAACAACCAGAACGTGCTCATCAACGACGACGAGTACCTGCGCCTGGACCCGGCGATGCGGCTGTTCTACGAGAAGGTCCGGGAGAACCTGGGGGTGGCGTGCATCGCCGGTCACCTGCGTTCCTGCGGCTACTCGGTACGGGCGCTGAACCTGCACGGGCGGCACCCCAGTGACGAGGCGATCACGGACCTGGTGCGGCGCGAGCGGCCGAAGTTCGTGGGCATCAGCATCATGTACGACCTGCACATCATCGATGCCGTACGGCTGCTGCGGTGCGTGCGACGGGCGGACCCGAAGGTGTTCGTGGCGATCGGCGGCGCGTTCTGCACGTACAACGCGAAGCTGATCGCCGAGTTGATCCCCGAGGCGGACTGCGTGGCCTTCGGCGAAGGGGAGATGACCGTCGAAGGACTGATGGAGTGCCTGGCCGCGGGGAGGGACTGGCGCAAGGTGCCGGGGTTGTGGTTCTGGCAGGAGGGGCGGGTGCGCAGCAGCGGCCCGCCGAAGCTCCCGGACCTGACCAAGGAGTCCTGGCCGGCCCGTGACCTGCTCGTCCACCACCGGGAGACCGGCATCCCCACCCCCGTCGCCTCCACCTACACCAGCCGCGGCTGCCACGCCAAGTGCACCTTCTGCTACGTGCCGAGGGCACCGGGCATGGTCGCGGGCAACGCCTGGCGGGTCCGTTCCCCCGTCGACGTCGTCGACGAGATCGAATGCCTGCAACGCGACTTCGGCACCCGCTTCCTCTGGTTCAACGACGACAACTTCGGCGGCGCCTTCGTGGACGGCTACAACCACTCCGTCGGCTTCGCCGAGGAACTCCTGCGGCGCAGCATCAAGGTCTCCTTCCACTGCGAGTTCCGGGTGGACACCGGGCTCGTCGACCGCGAGGCGCTGCGCACCCTGCGCCGCGCCGGCATGGTCTCCGCCCTGCTCGGCATGGAGACCGGGTCGCCCACCATGGCAAAACGGTTCCGCAAGGGCACCACCGTCGAGTACAACTTCGACGCCGCCCGGCTGTTCAAGGAAGAGGGCATCGAACTGGAGCCCGGCTGGATCATGATCGAGCCCGGCACGACCATCGACGAGCTCTGGCAGAACCTCGCCTTCATCGTCGCCGCCGAGATCGCCCCCAGCGAGAACCCCTTCTCCTTCATCAGCCGCGCCATCGCGCTGCGCGGCACCGAGATGTACGACAAGGTCACCGACCCCGGCCCGCCCGACCTACCGGACGTGGAGGGCCCGGCGAAGGCCGTCCTGCTCCAGGCCCGCCGCGAGTACCGCATCCCCGACGAACGCGTCGAGGACGTCTGGGCGGTGTGGAGCAGCGTCAGCGCCGAGGTCAGCAACCGCAAGGAGGAACTGCCCTTCATCGCCCAGCTCATCGCCGACGCCACCCGGGCCCGCCGGGCGCGCAGGGAAGCGGGCCTGCGCCCGCTGCTGGGCCGGCTGCGCCGCTGGGTCGAGGGGCTGCCGGACCTGCTGATCGCCTTCCTCAACGTCGGACTGCTGCTCGCCGACGAGGACCCGCCGCACCTCGCGGCACGGCTGGACGCGGAGTTGCGGGCGCTGGTCGACGCGTACGACCACGAACACCTGGGCCACACCTATCCCGACTTCGTCGCGGAGACCAAGCGGCGGTGCGCGGAGACGGAACGCGCCATGGCCGGCTGAGCCGGCGGTGCCGAGAGGTGAAGGCCGCGCGGGGCCGGGTGCCGTGCGCGGCCACGAGAGGAACGTCAGCGAAGAGGAAGAAGAGGAAAAGGAGACGGGTCGTGTCGGATGTGCTCCTGCTGACCCCCCGGGAGATCCCCACCGGTGCCGCGAGCCTGAACAACCAGAACGTGATGATCAACGACGAGGAGTATCTGCGCCTGGACCCCGCGATGCGCCTGTTCTACAAACGCGTCCGGGAGAACCTGGGGGTGGCGTGCATCGCCGGCCACCTGCGCTCCTGCGGCCACACCGTACGGGCGCTGAACCTGCACGGGCGGCACCCGAGCGACGAGGCGATCACGGACCTGGTGCGGCGCGAGCGGCCGAAGTTCGTGGGCATCAGCATCATGTACGACCTGCACATCATCGATGCCGTACGGCTGCTGCGGTGCGTGCGACGGGCGGACCCGAAGGTGTTCGTGGCGATCGGCGGCGCGTTCTGCACGTACAACGCGAAGCTGATCGCCGAACGGATCCCGGAAGCCGACTGCGTGGCCTTCGGCGAGGGCGAGATGACCGTCGAAGGACTGATGGAGTGCCTGGCCGCGGGGAGGGACTGGCGCAAGGTGCCGGGGTTGTGGTTCTGGCAGGAGGGGCGGGTGCGCAGCAGCGGCCCGCCGAAGCTCCCGGACCTCACCAAGGAAGCCTGGCCGGCGCGAGACCTGCTCGTCCACCACCGCAAGACCGGCATCCCCACGCCGCGCGCCTCCACCTACACCAGCCGCGGCTGCCACGCCAAGTGCACCTTCTGCTACGCACCGAGGCAGCCCGGAGTCATCGGCAGCTACTGGCGCGTGCGGCCCGTCGAGGACGCCGTCGACGAGATCGAGTACCTGCAACGCGAGTTCGGCACCCGCTTCCTCTGGTTCAACGACGACAACTTCGGCGGCGCCTTCGACGCGGGCTACAACCACGCCGTCGGCTTCGCCGAGGAGATCCTCAGGCGCGGTGTGAAGGTCTCCTTCCACTGCGAGTTCCGGGTGGACACCGGGCTCATCGACCGCGAGGCGCTGCGCACCCTGCGCCGCGCCGGCATGGACCTGGCGCTGCTCGGCATGGAGACCGGGTCGCCGGGGATGATGAAGCGCTTCCGCAAGGGCACCACCGTCGAGTACAACTTCGACGCCGCCCGGCTGTTCAAGGAAGAGGGCATCGAGCTGGAACCCGGCTGGATCATGCTGGAGCCCGGGACCACCGTCGACGAACTCTGGGAGAACCTGAAGTTCATCGTCACCGCCCGGGTGCACGAGAGCGAGAACCCCTTCTTCCTCATCAACCGCGCCATCGCGCTGCGCGGCACCGAGATCTACGAGAAGGCCACCCGCTACGACATCCCCGACATCCCCGACATCGAGGGCCCCGCCCGCGACGTGCTGCTCCAGGCCCGCCGCGACTACCGCATCGAGGACGAGCGCGTCGAGCACCTGTGGACCGCCTGGAGCCGGATCTCGTCGGAGATCAACGACCGCAAGGAGAACGAGGTCCCCTTCCTCGCCCAGAGCATCGCCGACGCCGTCCGGGCCCGCCGCGGCCCCGGTACCGAACCGCTGCGCCCGCTGCTCGGCCGGCTGCGCCTGTGGGACCAGGGCCTCACCGGGCTGCTGGTCGCCTTCCTCAACGCCGGGCTGCTGATCGCCGACGAGGACCCGCCGCACCTCGTCGAACGGCTGGAGACCGAACTGCGCGCCATGGTCACGGCGTACGACCGCAAGCACCTCGGGCACGCCTTCCCGGACTTCGTCGTCGAGGTCGCCCGGGCCTGCGGCGAACACACCCTCGCGCAAGTGCGGGGCTGACCCGGTGGCCCCCGCAGCGCCGCCCGCCCCCACGGTCCGCGGGCGGCGCGTCCGCTTCGCCGCCGTGGGCTGCGGGCGCGTCTTCGAGCGCTACCACCTGCCCTGCGTCGACGCCCGCGACGACGTCGAACTCGTCGGCGTCGTCGACACCGACGTGGAGCGGGCCCGCGCCCTGACGGCCGGCCGTCCCGACGTGTGGACCGGTGACCGCGTGCAGCAGCTCATCGCGGCGACCCGGCCCGACGCGCTGAGCGTGTGCACCCCCAACGACGTCCACGCCGAGCCCGTGCTCACGGCCCTGGACGCCGGCGTCGCCGTGCTGTGCGAGAAGCCCCTCGCCGCCACGGCGGCCGAAGCCCGACGCATGGCGGCGCACCCCGCCGCCCATCTGCTCTCGGTGAACCTGCCCTTTCGCTGCCATCCCCTCGCGGGCCCCCTCGCCGCGGCGGCCCGGGCCGGTGTACGGAGCGTCACCGCTTCCGTCGCCACCCCGGGCAACCGGGTCTGGCGGGCGTACACCGCCTGGTACGGGGACCGGGCGCGGGCCGGCGGCGGCGCGCTCCTGGACCTGGGCCCGCACCTGCTGGACCTGCTGGTCACCGTCTTCGGCACCCCCGAGGTCCAGGAGTGCGAGGTGGACGCGCCGGGCGTGGAGGAACGCGCCCGGGTGGAGCTGTCGTTCCCCGGCGACCTGCCGGCGACGCTGCGGATCGACCGGGCCGCGCGCCGCCTGGACACGTCCGTCACGCTCACCACGGCCGACGGGGACCACGTACTCGACCTGCGCCGGGGCGAGTTCCGCCACGCGGACGGCACGGTCACCACCGGGTCCGGCCGACCGGAACTCGCGGCGGTCACCGCGTTCTTCGACCGCCTCACGGGCACAGCGGCGGCGCCGGCGGGCGCCGAGGAAGCGCTGCAGCTGCAACTGCTGGTCGAGTCCGCGTATGACCGCGCACGGCTGGCACCGCGCCCGTGAGCGCGCCGGCTGCGTTGGCCGCGCCGGCCGCGTTGGCAGGCGCGGTGGCGCCGTGGGGCGTGTGCGGTCATGGCGTCTGCGGCTCGTCTGTGGCTTGTCGCGCAGTTCCGCCCCCTACGCCCAGAGGGCGTGGGGGGACCCCCAGCGCCCCAAACCCTCCACCTCCAGCCCGCAGACAAGTGACGGGGGAACTGCGCGTCGTTGACGGCGCGGAGGGGGCTCCCTCCTACTTCTCTGTCTTCTCAGCGCACGCTGACCAGATCTCTGCCAGCAGCTCTGGGTAGTGCTCGCCGTAGGTGTTGACCGCATGCCATACCGCGTCCAGTGCCGACTTGAGCGGGGAGGGCTCGGCGGCAGCGAGCACTGCGGGGAGGGCGAAATGGGGCTGTGAGATCCGTTCGGGGGCGCGGGGCGTGCCGGTGACGTGGACCTCCACGATGGCGGTGTGCCTCACGTCTGCGGGCGGTGTCGGCGGGCGGTATGGCGCTCGCTCGGGAGGTGTCGCTTGGAGTACCGACCGCTCCGGGACGCAGGGGTCGCAGCGCAGGGTCTCCCACATGCGGGCCGTGTCGTCGAACGGCGGCGGGAGCGGACGTTCCTCTGCCAACTCGGCGAGCGCGTGGGCGACCCACGGCACATCAGTCAGGGCCGCCGCTTCGCAGGCCCGCCGCGCGGCCAGGAGCGCCACCGCACGCTGGGCCTCGGGACCTGCGGCATCGAGGGCGTGCACCAGGTGGCTGTCGAAGCGGAGCAGACCGAGGACATTGCTCTGGCGGGCACCGCGCAGCCCTTCGCTCGGTAGCCGTCCGCCCCACTCCCACTGCTCGTGGTGCAGCCGCTGCTCCTCGGCGGCCCGTTGCTCCTCCTGGCGGGCGACGTACTCGGCCTCGGCGCGCTGCTCGGGGGTGGGCGGGGGCGGAAGCTCGCGCGCGTAGCGGTGCCAGTACGCGGCGTTCTGCGAGGTCTGGCGGATCACGCGGTCGGGGCCGGGCGGGGCGGGCCAAAACTGCAGGAGGTAGCTTTCTGCTGGTGGATCTTCGGGCCCTCTGGTGTCGAGTTCCCGTCCTTCGTCCATTCCTTGGGCGCAGTACCGCACCCGGTAGTCGGTCAGGGTGAGGTCGAGGTCCCACGCGGCCTCGCCCGCCCACTGCACCAAGCTGGTGCGTTCCGACACCGGTCGGAAGGACGCCTCGACCACGTCCTCCCAGCCCGGGTCCAGCGGGGGCGCTACGTCATGGATCTCCACGGTGAAGTCGACGTTGCCCGTGTGTACTGCGGTGACCAGCCAGAGCGCGCCCGGGACCGCGGCCCCGCACAATCCGACGCTCTGGCCTGCGAATGCCTCGGAGAGGTCTGGGTTCGTGTGGTCCGGATCGCTCTGGACGTAGATCTGTCCGTAGTGAACGTGCACCTTGCCTGTGACCGGCCTACGCACAACACACCCCCGTCGTCGAGGACGGCCTCGGGAGTCTGCCGGGCAGGCCGTCACATGCCCCGCATCATGCTGCAAGCCACTGACAACGGGGCCAACGGGGCCAACGGGGCCGACGGGGCCGACGGGGCCGACGGCGCCGCAAGGCTGGGCACATGACCGACTTCGGGGGCCGGTAAGGCGCCCTAGGCAAGGAACGGCAGCACCTTCGCATCGAAGCGGTCCGGGGCGTCCCGGTGCACGTAGTGCCCCGCGTCGACCGCCGCCATCCGGCCGTGCGGCACGCGCGCCGCGACCTCGGCCAGCAGGGGGCGGGGGACCGGGCTCGACAGGCCGCCGCTGATCACCAGGGTCTGCGCGGTGACGTCCGCCAGGGCGCGCCACCAACCCGCGTCGGCGCGCCGCAGCTCGTCGATCATCGGCCGCACCGCCGTGACGTCCAGCCCGCCCGATCGGCGCAGCGCACGGAAGTCCCGGTACAGGGCGATCACCTGCGCCCGACTGTCCCCGCTCGGGCCGCGGGCCGCGAGTTCCGCCTCCGCCGCGGCGTCCCGCGGAGGCGGCGGGGTGTCCTCGATCACCAGCCGGCGCACCCGCGAGGGCTGGCGCTGGGCGAGGAGCCAGCCGATGTGGCCGCCCATCGAGTGGCCCACCAGGTCGACGTCGGCGAGCCCGTGCCCGTCGAGCAGCGCCACCACGTCCGCGTACATCGCGGCGAAGGAGTAGCCGACGGATCGGGGGCTGCGCCCGTGACCGCGTAGGTCCGGGACGTACAGCAGACGCCCCCGGGCGCCCAGTTCGGCGGCGAGCCGGTCCCAGCTCGCGCCCGTCTCGCCCAGGGCGTGCAGCAGTACGGTGGGGCGGCCCGACGGGGCGCCGGAGACCCGGCAGTGCAGCGGCAGCGCGGCCCCCCGCGCCCCCGGCGGCAGGTCCGTCGTGCCCTGACTTGTCCGAGCACTGTCATGCGGCACTCCGCGATGGTACCCACGGCGCCGTAGGATGCACACGGAGTCAGGGCGCCGCGGCCGAACGCGCACCCGCCGCGCACTCGCCGTGCACCCGCCGACGGGCGACACGGCGACCGATGCGACGAGCACGATGCGTGACCACCGCCCCTCACGACACCGAACAGCACGACGCACACGAAGAAGTTGCCGACCCGGTGAGGACGTCATGGTGAGCAAGGCCGCCCCGCAACTGCGCCCGTCCCCGGGGGCGGTCCTGTACGAGGTCGCCGACGCGGTCGGCCTCCAGGAGGGCGCCCCCGGAGTCCGCGGTGTCCTCGCCGCCTTCCGCCGCCTCGGCGCCCCCGCCGTGCGCGACGTCAGCCGGGCCACCTCGCTGCCCGTGCCGCTGGTCGCCGCGGTCGCGGGCGAGTTCCGCAAGCGGGGCCTGCTCAGCAAGGAGCGCCCCTCCCGCCTCACCCCCGAGGGCACGGCCCTGACCGCGGAGCTGGGGATGACCCTGGAGCTGTCGGCGCTCTGCACGTCCTGCGAGGGCACCGAGTACGTCATCCCCGACCGGCTCCAGGGCGCGGTCGAGGAGCTGCGCGAGATCATGGCGGCCGGCCCCGCGGTGGACCTCGCCCTCGACCAGTCGCACTGCACCGCGGAGACCAAGGTCCGCCGGGTGCTCGCGCTGATCGACGCCGGACTGCTCCCCGGCAGCTCCCTGGTGCTGATCGGCGACGACGACCTGGTGTCCCTGGCGATCGGCGTCGTCGGCAAGGCCCTCGGCATCCAGCTCACCTCACGGCTGGCCGTGGTCGACATCGCCCCCCAGTTCCTGGACTTCATCGCGGACACCGCCACCGGTCTCGACCTGCGCGTCGACCTCACCCAGCACGACCTGCGGCACCCGTTGCCGCAGCGGCTGCGCAGCCAGTACGACGCGGCCATGACCGACCCGCCGTACACCGCCGAAGGCGCCCGGCTCTTCCTGTCCCGGGCCGTGGAGGCGCTCACCGACGGGCCCGCCCGCAGCATCTTCTTCTCCTTCGGCTCCAAGGGACCCAACGACATGTTGGACGTCCAGCGGGAGATCATGGACCTGGGCCTGGTCACCCACTCCTTCATCCGGAACTTCAACGCGTACGAGGGCAGCGGCATCCTCGGCGGCACCGGCTTCTTCCAGCACCTGCTCACCACCGACGCCACCGGCCTCGCCGACGTCGACGAGTACCAGGGCCCGCTCTACACCCGCGACAAGCGCCGCCGGGCCCGTGAGTACCGGTGCACGGAGTGCGACGCCCGCTACGAGGTCGGCCCCGGCGCCCCCCACGCCTCGGTCACGGAGCTCCAGCAGGCCGGCTGCACCGCCTGCGGCGGCACCCGGTTCCGGCCCGGCACCCTGGTCGCCGAGAGCACCGAGGGCTGACGTCACCCGGGGCCGGGGCCGCCGCGGCGCCCCTGGTCACCGACGGCTACAATCGAGGGCATCATGCAAGGTGATTTTGGCGGTATCACGGTCCGCAGGGCCGAAGAGCACGACGTTCCTCGGATGGCCGAATTCGAGGTGGAGATCGCGAAGATCTCGTTCGCCGACGAAGCCATCACGGACCCCGCGGTGCACGAGAAGAAGCTCCTCAAGGCGATGACCCGCACCCGCGACGGGATGCTGGTGGCGTGCCGTGGCGACGGGCCGGCCGACGGCTGGCTGTGGATCACGGTCAACACCAACGCCATGAGCGGCGCCCGGTACGCGAACTTCCGCTCGCTGGCGGTGGCGGACGTCCCCGAGCGCACCGAGATCGGCGAGCTGCTGCTGGAGAAGGGCCTGGAGTTCGTCCGGTCCGAGGGCGTGGAGGAGGTCGTGGGGAAGGTCCACGTCCGGAACGTGCGGATGCGCACCCTCTACCGGAAGTTCGGCTTCGAGTCCACGCACCTGACCATGCGGCTCCCCTCGGCGGGTACGCAGCAGTGATCCCCGACGACGCGGTCGTCAAGTGCGTCGTGTGGGACCTGGACGACACCCTGTGGGACGGCATCGCCCTGGAATCCCCCGACGGCACCCTGCCGACCCCCCGGCCCGAGGTCCTGGAGCTGGTCGACCGGCTGTCCGCCCGCGGGGTGCTCAGCAGCGTCGCCAGCCGCTCCGGCCCCTCCGTCCTGGCGCAGCTGCGGGCCGACGGGGAGCTCGCGGGCCGCTTCTTCGCCCCGCAGGTCGCCTGGCACGACAAGAGCGAGTCGCTGCGCCGCATCGCCGCGGAGCTGGGAATCGGCCTCGGGTCCCTGGTCCTCGTGGACGACAACCCCTACGAGCGCGCCGAGGTCCGCGCGGCGCTGCCCGAGGTGCTGACGCTCGCCCCCGAGGACGCCGCCGGACTGCTCGACCTGCCCGCCCTGGACCCCGCCGGCCTCACCGAGGAGAGCCGGGGCCGGGTCGCCCGCTACCGCGACGAGGCACGCCGCAAGGAGGCCGAGGAGACCTTCGCCGGCTCCCGGGAGGACTTCCTGCGGTGGTGCGGCATGCGCGTACGGCTGCGTACGGCGCGTCCCGCGGACGTCCCGCGGATCGTGGAGCTCGCCGCCCGCACCCACCGGCTGAACTCCAGCGGAATCCAGCTCGACACCGCCGCGGTGCGGTCGATGGTCGAGGCGCCCGACTGGTTCCTGCCCGTGGTGGAGCTGACGGACCGGTTCGGCACGTACGGCATGGTCGGCACCGCCGTCGTCGCGGCGGCCGACCCGGACGCCTGGGACGTACGGCTCCTCACGCTGTCCTGCCGGGTCGCCGGCCGCGGGGTGTCCGCGGCCTTCCTGCGCTGGCTCCTGGAGCGGGCCGGTGCGGCGGGCGCGCCGGCCGTGCGCACCCCGGTGCGCATCGGCGCGGACAACATGGAACTGCGGCTGCTGCTGCGCCAGTTCGGCTTCCGCGCCGAGCAGGACGGCAGCGCGCCGCTGGTCACCTTCGCCCGTGCGACCGACGGGCCCCTGCCTGAAGCCCCTGCCTGGATCGAGTGTGAGTACGGAGCCGCGTCATGACGTCCGCTGAGCCACGGGACGCGCTGGAGCAGGAGATCCGCGGGCTGATCGCCCGCGCCGTCGGCGTCGACCGGGCGCAGATCGACCGCCTGCCCGCCGACACCCCCCTGTTCGGCCCCGAGGTGGGCCTGACCTCCCTCGCCGGAATGACGCTGCTCGCCCTGATCCTGGAGCGGTACGGCGTGGACGTCGCACTGGAGGACCTGAACCTGGACGCGCTGGAGTCCATCGCGAAGCTCAGCGCTTTCGTCACCCACCACCGCGCTGACTGACCATCGCCGCGGTATCCCTGCGGGTGCGCTGGACTCTGCGGCCCGGTGGTGGGTTCCTCCCCCTGTGCCCAGGGGCATGCGGAAACCCCTAGCGCCTGACCCCACGCCGTTTCCCTGCGGATGCGATGTTTCCCGCGGCCCGGTGGTGGGTTGTTCGCGCAGTTCCCCGCGCCCCTGGAACCCTGCCCTCGGCCCGCAGACAAATGACGGGGTCGGCACCACAGGGGGCGGAACTGCGCGAACAACCCCCACCGGGCCGCAGAGACCAATGCTCCCGCAGGGAAGCGGCGGCTACGTCAGCGCACGGAGCGGTGCAGACGGGAGATGTTGATCCGTTCCGGCTTCAGCGCCGCCTCGATCTCGGAGATCATCAGCTCGCCGTTGAGCCGGCCGTAGGCCAACAGGTCGATGTTGGCGAGTCTGAACTCCGGCCAGGTGTGCACGCACAAGTGGGAGGCGGACAGCAGCAGCATCGCGGTGACGGCGCCGTTGGGGAAGACGTGTGACGACTCGGCGAGTACGGTCGCGTTGCCCGCGTGGGCCGCGCTGCGGAGGATCGACCGGAGCGCTTCCTCGTCGGTCAGGACGGTGGGGTCGGTGACCCAGACCTCGACCGCGTAGGAGCAGAGTTCGCCCTCGATGATCTCGACGACGTCGCTCGACGAACCGTTGACGGCCGTGCCGTGCTCTGTGGACATCGCGCCAGCCTACCGCCGGGCGTCAACTCCGCACAGCGGCAAGGGACATGAAGATCGTCGACTTGCCCCGGTCCCGGCCGGGCCCCCGGGCGCGCCCCCTCACGTGCCGCTTCCCGGCGCGCCGGCCGGGGCGGGTCTGATGACCTTCCCCGTCTCGGTCGTCGCCAACTCGGCAACGGCGCGGTACAGATGGGGGACCCGGGAGTCGGACAGGCGCTCCCGGCAGAAGCGGTCGAGGGCGTCCAGGTCGACCGAGTCCGGGGTGACCGTGGCGCTGATCCGCTGCCCGAGCACCGCATCCGCCACCCCGGCCACCAGACACGAGGCCACCTGGGGGAACGCCAGCAGCACGGCCTCGACCTCCTCCGGGCTGACCTTGTCCCCGGCCACGTTGATGCAGGTCGACAGGCGGCCCTGTAGGACCAGCGCGTCCCCCTCCCAGCGCCCGAGGTCGCCGGTGGTGAAGCCGCCGAGCACGGGGGAGTCGTCGATCGCCCCGCCCTGTGCGTATCCGAGCATCATCGACGGCGAGACCACCGTCACCAGCCCCGACCGGCCGCCCCCGGCCCCGCGGTCCGCAGGCGGGGCGAGGGTGACCGTGACGCCGGGGAGCGGGACGCCCGGCGTTGGCGTGCCCGACCGCCACGGCCGTGGTGCCCGTACGCAGATCGGCCCGGTCTCCGTGGTCCCGTACACCTCGCCGACGTGGCCGCCGAGGCGGGTCGCGATCGATGCGGCGGTGTGCTCGTCGAGCGCCATGCCGGCGGAGAGGAAGCCGACGGCGCGGGCGTCGCGGGGGTGCTGGCCGGGGCGGCTCGCCTTCGCGAGCACCCGCAGCAGCGGCGGCACCCCGACGAACAGCGTCACGTCGCCGGCCGCCACCTCGCGCAGCAGCACCCGCGGCCGGCCCGCGTCCACACAGTGCAGCCGCGCCCCCGCCAGCGGCGCCGCCAGGGCGCACAGCCCGAAGCCGTACGCGTGGTGCAGCGGCACCGGGGACAGCAGGACGGCACCGGGCCGAAGGCGCAGCGCCGCGCGGTAGTGCTCCGCCTCGGCCAGCAGGGCGGCGGCGGGGCGCAGCGCGAGCCGGGCGCTGCCCGTGGTGCCCGAGGTCAGCTGGGCCGTGGCCGCCGCTTCGAAGGCCGGTCGCGGCCCGCCCGCGCCGCGGCTCAGGGTCCGCCCCGGCCGCAGGGCCACGGGGGAGCGGAGCGTCAGGGGCGAGTCGTCGGGGGCCGCGAGCCACACCAGCGGTGCCTGCGCCTGGAGCCGTGCCAACTGCCAGGGCGTGCAACGGTGCGACAGCGGCACGGCGACCGCACCGACGGCCACCGTCGCGAGGACGTCGGCGATGAACGCGGCCGGCGGCCAGGCGACCGTCCCCACCAGCTCGCCGGGGCCGACGCCGTGCGCACGGAGCGTCCGTACGGTCGTGTCGACGAGCGCCACCAGCTCGCCGGCGCCGGTGCTCCCCGTGTCGTCGCCGACGAGCGGGGCGTCCCCGAGGGCGGCGGCCCGCTCGCGCAGCAGCTCGACGAGGGCGGTGCGCGCCGTCGCCATCAGAGCCCGGCGAGCGCGCGGCGCAGCGCGCCCGTCGCCTTGTCGACGACGTCCCGGGTGTGGGCGGTGCTCAGGAACCAGGGCTCCAGCGGGTTCGGATGGAAGTACAGGCCCTCCTTCTGCGCCAGCGTCTGCAACTTGCGGTGCGCGGAGGGGTCGACGGCCGCCGCGAGGGAGCGCAGGTCGCCCGGGTCCGCCACGGGGGACCTGAGCAGGGCCACCGACAGCAGGCTGCCGACCCTGGTGATGTGCACCGCCCGCTTCTCGGTGGCGAACACCTCCCGCAGACCGTCCTCGGCGTACCCGCCGACGGCCTCCAACTCGTCGTACAGCTCGGGCAGGGAACTGATCTTGGTCAGGGTGGCGACGACCGCGCGCAGCGCCGCGTGGTTCCCGGCGTAGACGCCGGCGTGGTACGCCTCGTTGTTGGCGAGCATCCGCATGGCGTGGGCCCGGCCGCCGAAGGCGGCGACGGGGACGCCCCCGCCCATCACCTTGGACAGCACCGTGAGGTCGGGCTCGACGCCGTAGCGCTCCTGGGCGCCGCCGCGGGCCACCCGGAAGCCGGTGATCACCTCGTCGAAGACCAGCATCGCGCCGCTGTCCAGGGTCAACTCCCGCAGGAGTTCGAGGAATCCGGGCGCCGGCGGGATCACCCCCGCGTTGACCAGGACCGGCTCCAGGATGACCGCGGCGATCCGGTCGCCGTCGCGGGCGAAGAGCCGACGGGCGGCTTCGGCGTCGTTCCAGGGCAGTTGGGCGGTGTGCGCCAGGGCCTCGGGGACCATCCCGGGGGCGCCGGGCACGACGTCCGACGGGGTGCTGCCGGCGACGGCGAGGGCGGACTTGCCCGCGCGCAGGACCGTTTCGCTCCAGCCGTGGTAGTGCGCTTCGAAGGTGACGACGAGGGTGCGGCCGGTGGTGGCGCGCGCCAGCCTCAGGGTGGACGCCACCGCTTCCGTACCGGAGTTGGCGAACCGCACCTGCTCGACGCCGGGCACCAGGTCGGCGATCAGTCGGCCGGCCTCGAAGTCCAGTTCGTGGGGGAGGCCCGTCATGTGGCCCTTGGTGAACTGGTCGGCGACGGCGCCGAGGACCTCGTGGTCCGCGTAGCCGAAGATGTGGGGCCCGTATCCCATATTGACGTCGATCAGTTCGCTGTCCTCGACGTCCCTGATGAAACAGCCCTCCGCGCTGCGGACGACCAGGGGCACCGGTATGGCGGCGGCGCGAAGGCTGCTGCTGACGCCGCCGGCCACCACGCTCCTGATGCTCTCCAAACACTCGGCATTCGATGATCGAACAACGTCCCTGGCGCTCACAGAGAACCTCCGACCTCGACCCACGTGCGGAGACCACAGAGTCCCGCAGACCTCTGGCAAGCGACAGGGTCCCTTGTCGGATTGGCCGAATTACGGGGGGTGGTTCGGCGCCGGTCGGGACTGGCACGATCGGCGCCGTGGATTGTGCGAAAGCGGAGCCGGCAGAGGGGGCGGAGCAGGCAGGTGGGCGAAGCAGCTGACGGGATGGGCGGGGCGGCCGGGGAATGCGCGGGGACGAAGGGGGAAAGTCATGACAGGGGAAATGGCGGGCGGGGCGTGACGGGGGAATGCCGGGACGGGGGAGGGGCGGGGCCGGAGAAAGTCGGAACGGGGGAAGCGGCGGCCGGGGAAGTCGTCGAGGGGCAAGCCGTCGCCCGGGCAGCTCCCGCCGGGGAAGCTTCGGAAGGGGAAGCTTCCGACGGGGGAGCCGCGACGCCGCCCCGGCCCGTCGCGGTGGTGACCGGCGCGGGCTCGGGCCTCGGGGCGGCCGTCGCGGTGCGCCTGGCCGCCGCCCACGACCTGGTCCTGACGCACCTCGCAGCCGATCAGGGCCTCGCGGACACCGTCGAACGCGCGACGCGCGCCGGCGCGGACGTCCTCGCCACGGTCGTCGGCGATCTGACGCAGCAGGAGACATTGGACACGTTCGACCGGACCGTCCGCGCGCATCGGGAGCGGCTGGAGGTGCTGGTGTGCAACGCCGGTGCCTATGAGTACCGGCCCTGGTCGCAGACCAGCGGGGCCGACGTACGGCGGGCCGTGGACGTGAACCTGATCGCGCACATGGCGTGCGTCCGCTGCGTCACCCCGCATTTGGTGGCCCGGGGCTTCGGCCGTATCGTCGCCGTGTCCACCGTCCTGACCCGTACCGGTCGAGTCGAACTCGTTCCGTACATCGCGGCGAAGGGCGGTCTTGAGGCGTTCGTCCGGGCGCTCGCCCGTGAACTCGGTCCGCACGGCATTACGGTGAATTCGATTCGTCCCGGCTCCATCGAGTTGAGTTCTGACCAAAGGTCCCACCCCGATTATCCGGCTTGGCGGAAACGCGAGTTCGCACGCCAGTGCATACAACGGCACGGCAGCCCGGGCGATGTGGCGGCGGCGGTGGAGTTTCTGGTATCCCAAGATGCTGGGTTCATCACCGGACAGAGCCTCGCCGTCGACGGCGGCTGGCATCTCGACTGAATGCCGGTGCCGAATTCCCGGCCCCTGGAAATCCGCACAAGCAGATAAAAGGAAAATTGCACGAATGGCGCACGACCATGAATTACCGACCCGAGTAAGACTGGTACGACACGGGCAGTCCCACGCGAGCGTGCAGAGGATCGTCGCCGGGGGCGACACCTGCCTGGGACTCACCGACCGCGGCCGTGACGAAGCGGCCCGACTCACCGTCCGGCTGCGGTTGGAGCACGATCCGCCGCACACCCTGCTGACCAGCCCGATCCTCCGGGCCCGCCAGACCGCCGCCGTCCTGGCGGACGGCCTCGGACTCGGTGCACCGCTCGTCGAACCCGGTGTGCGGGAGCTGGACTTCGGCGAGGCCGACGGGCTCTCGACCGAGGAGTACGCCCGCGTCCACGGCACGTTCGACATAACGGTCCACCGCGACCGGCCCTTCGCCCCCGGCGGGGAGAGCTGGTCCGCGTTCACCGGTCGGGCGCGTCGGGTGATGGACGACCTGGCCGCGCGCCACCGCGGCGACGACGTCATGGTGGTGTGCCACGCGGGCTTCGTCGTGGCGGCGACCGTCGGACTGCTGGACGTGCCCCCGCCGGCGCTCTTCTCGGACACCTCGCCGGCGACCACGTCGATCAGCGAGTTCGTCCACGACGGCGCGGAGTGGAGCCTCTTGCGGTACGACGACTCGGCCCATCTCGTGGAGCCGTCCTTGGAAGGCTCGTGCGGACCCGCTTCGTGACGGAGCACGTCGGCGGACGAAGGGGCCGCGCCCGCCCCG
This sequence comes from Streptomyces sp. NPDC047315, assembly GCF_040643215.1. Lineage (NCBI taxonomy): Bacteria > Bacillati > Actinomycetota > Actinomycetes > Kitasatosporales > Streptomycetaceae > Streptomyces > Streptomyces sp. NPDC047315. The sequence continues at coordinate 58,531 of NZ_JBEYTZ010000021.1, forward strand.
GCGGCGGGTGCGGCCCCCTCTCACGCCCCGCGGGCTCCCCCCTCTTTCACCTTCGCGCCCGCTGCGTCAGCGGGCCATCAGCGCGAAGACGCCCCAGCCGAGGTATTCGCGCTCGTGTTGCACATAGCTCGCGGGGGCGGTGCGCAGCGCATGCCGCACCTGCGGCGCCATCGCGTCGTCCGGGTTCTCGTCGAGCCAGCGGCGGAGGTTGAACCACTGCGCCGCCCGGTACCTGTCCCAGCTGTCCTGGTCGGCCAACACCATCTCCACGACGTCGTGGCCGAGTTGTCCGAACTGCTCGATCAACCCGGCCAGCGGCAGGTAGTCGGAGGGGTCGGTGGCGTGGCACGCCTCCACGGTGGCCCGGTCGGGCGGCTCCCGCCGCCAGTGCGGATGGCCGATCAGCAGCAGGCCCCCGGGGCGCAGGCTGCGGCCGAGCAGGTCGACCGTGCCCGGGACGCCGCCCCCGATCCAGGTGGCGCCCAGGCACGCGGCGACGTCCACCGGCTCGTCGGCGACGTACCCGGCGGCGTCGTCGTGGACGAAGTCGACCCGGTCAGTCACGCCCAGCTCCACGGCGCGCGAGTGCGCGCGGGCGGTGAAGACGGTGCTGATGTCCACCCCCGTGCCCGTGATGCCGAGGTCGCGCGCCCAGGTGCAGAGCATCTCCCCGGATCCGCTCGCGAGGTCGAGCACCCGTGCCCCCGGCCTCAGCCGCAGCGCCCGGCCGACCGTCGCCAGCTTCTCGGCCGTGATCGGGTTGTGGATGCGGTGACTGCTCTCGCGGATGGTGAAGATGCGCGGCAGATCCACGTGACGTGTCCTAACGGATGGCAGAGGTAGATGGCAGATGACGGATAACAGATAACGGATAACAGATAACGGATGTATGGGGTGTGGGGGTACATCCGTAACACATGGGGCGGCCGGTGTCGGGGCGATCGGGAGGTGGCGCGCGGGCGACGAACGGTTTCGGCGCGTGGTGTAGCGGGCTCCCTCCTCGGCAGGGGGGAGGGCGCTCGTACGACGGGGGTGCTGGCCGGATGGTGCCGTGGAGCCGCGGCGGAGAGGCTTGATCACGTCGACGACCCCCTGGTCGTCCGTGACCCTCGACGCCCGACATCCAGAGGTGTTCCTGTGCAGAGCCCGAAGCCCCCTCGCCGCCGCTCCGTGCGTACCGCGGTCGTCGCCCTCGTCGGCGCGGCGTGCCTCGCCGCGAGCGCCGGCAGCGCCACGGCGATCGTCGGTGGAGAGGACTCCACCCAGCGCTACTCGTTCATGGCGTCGATACCGGTGTCCGCCACGGGCATGCCGGACGGGGTGTGCGGGGCGTCGCTGATCGACCGCCAGTGGGTGCTGACGGCCGCTCACTGCCTCGACCCGGGCGTGGGCGTGACGCCGCAGGGCACCGTCCGGATCGGCAGCGAACACCGCAAGTCCGGCGGTACGGTCCGCACCATCGAGCGCACCGTGATCCATCCCGGCTACGTCAACGGGCACAACCTGAAGGCCAACAAGGACGACGTGGCCCTGGTGAAGCTGGACCGGCCGGTCGCGCAGAAGCCGATCCGGATCGCCGAACGGCCCGGCCGCCCCGGCACCCCGACCCGACTCCTCGGCTTCGGCACGACCATCGACACCCCGATGGTCTTCGCGGAGCGCCTCCAGCAACTCGAAACGCGCCGGGGAGCGGAGGAGGAGTGCGCCCCCGGATACGCGGACGAGACCCGGCTGTGCACCATCAGCCGGGTGCCGGACGCGATGGCCTGCCACGGCGACTCCGGCGGCCCCCAACTCCAGCGCGGCAAGGGTGGGCGCTGGGAGTTGATCGGCGTGACCTCCGGCCCCGGCGCCCCCGGGGTGCCCTGCTCGCAGGGGCCCGGCCTCTACTCCAGCGCACCGGCGTACGCGGACTGGATACGGGACACCCTGGGCCGGCGCTGAACGGCGGCCGGCGCTCGACGGCCCACCCCGGACGTCCGGACGCGGCCCACCCCGCACGTCCGGACGGCCGGAGTGGGCCGCGCCCCCTGGTCGCCCCCCGACCGCTCCCACTCGCCCCCTCGGGCTCCCCGGCCGCGCCCCCACCCGTAAATGCGTTGTGCAGGTACGCCGTTGGAGCCCTTTCGCCGGTGTCGAAGTTGACCGGGCGGCCGTCGGCGGCGGGCGGGAACGGGGCCGGGATCGTGGCAGCAAGTGAACCGGCGATAACGGAAGGGGCGTGCTGCGCAGCCTCCGGGGCCGTGGTTACTGCTGATTCACTTCACTGGAATCGGGCCACGTTCCAGGGAGGCACCCATGGCCGTCGATCAGCATGCGGCACCCGGCTCCGAGCCCCACGCGTCCAAGGCGGTCGACCAGGGCTCGACCGCCCACCGCCGCAAGGCGTGGATCGTCCTGGCGCTCCTGGTCGGGTTGATGCTCGTCAACTTCGCCGACAAAGTCGTCGTCGGCCTCGCGGGCGTCGGGATGAAGCAGGAACTCGGTCTGAACGACCGTGACTTCGGCTTCATCCAGAGCAGCTTCTTCTGGCTCTTCTCCCTCGGATCCGTGCTCGGCGGCTGGCTCGGCGGGAAGGTGCGGGCCCGCTGGCTGCTCGCGGGCGTCGCCGCGCTGTGGGTGCTCAGCCTGGCGCCGATGGCCTTCCAGGTGGGTTTCACCACCATCGTGGCGTGCCGGGTGCTGCTCGGCTTCGCCGAGGGGCCGACGACGGCGCTGGCGATGCAGGTGGCGCACTCCTGGTTCCCCGCGCACCAGCGCGCCGTGCCCAGCTCGATCGTGGTCGCCGGCGCCGGACTCGGCCCGCTGATCGCGGCGCCCGTGCTGACCTGGGTCATCAGTGAGCACTCCTGGCACGCGGCCTTCGGGGTGCTCGCCGCCTTCGGCGCCGTCGTGGTCGTCCTCTGGCTGATCGGCGGCGACGCGGGCCCCGAGTCCGCCGCCGCGGAGGAGGCGCCCGACGGCGGGACCGCCGCGGTGGTGCTGCCCCGGCGGGTGCCGCTCGGGAGCCTGTTGCGCACCGGGACGCTGATCGGTGCGATGCTGCTGTTCTTCGTCGCGTACGCCAACACCGCCATCAAGGTGAGCTGGCTCCCGCTGTACCTGGAGGAGGGGTTGGGGTACGACGCGACGACCGCGGGGAACCTGGTCGCCCTGCCCTACCTCGGCAGCGCCACCGCCGTGATCACCGTCGGGTTCTGGTCCCGCTCGCTGACCGAACGCGGGGTCAGCAACCGCGTCACCCGGGGCGTGCTGCCCGCAGTCATGGTGCTGGGCTCCGGGGCGTGCGTCATCACCTACTCCTCCCTGGACCGCGGCCCGCTCCAACTCGTGCTGCTGGTGCTGAGCGCCTGCCTGAGCGCGGCCGGCTTCGGGGCCGGCTTCGCGGGGCTCTCCGACGTCGTCCCCGCACTCCAGCGCGGTGCGGTCTTCGGCATCGTCACCGGGTTCTACAGCGCGGCCGGGATCGTCGCCCCGATGGTGATGGGCAACATGGTGGCCGCGGGCCACACGCGGGCGGCCGGGTACGGCGACGGCTTCCTGCTGCTCGGTGTGTTCATGGCCGTCGGCGCGGTCGTCGCGCTGCTGCTGATCCACCCGGACCGGGACGCGCGCAAGCTCGCGCAGCAGGGCCGCGGCGCGACGATCGGCCGCCCGCGGGGCCCCGTCGTCTGAACCCGTCGTCTGAGCCCGTCGGACCTGTGGAGCCCGTGGAGCCCGTTGTCGGGGTCACGACGGCTTCGACAGCAACTGCCGGGTGCGGGCCGGCACCTGCGGCGGTAGCGTCGCGACGACGTCGTCGAGTGTGGTCGCGGCGAGCGAGGCGCGCCACGCCTCGTGCGCCTCGGCCATTTTCGCCGCGAGGACGCACGGCGTGAGGCACGCCTCCGGCGGCGCCGCCCCTCGCCCCTGCTGCCGGATCTCCCGGCACTCGTAGGGCGACGACGCGCCGTCCACGGCCTCGACGACGTCCAACAGGGTGATCTCCTGCGCGGGTCGCGCCAGCCGGAACCCGCCCCGCGGACCGGTGGCCGCGCTCAACACGCCCGCCTTCACCAGCGACTTGAGCTGCTTGACGAGGTACGGCGCCGGCAGGTCGTAGTGCGCGGCCAACTGGACCGCCGACACGCTGGCACCCGGTTCGAGCTGCGCCAGGGCGGTGGCGCAGTGCAGAACCCATTCCGTACTCACTGGCAGCTTCACGGAAACGATTCTATCGTGGACATCGCGGGTCCATATAGTCTTCAATGGTGAGCGTCGCGGCAGCCGCCACCGCACAAGTCGCCACGTCAGACGTCGTGCCACCGGCGGCCGTTGACCGGCATTCGACCGAACCGAAGGAGACAACGTGCCATGAGGATCGCCATCGCCGGTGCCACCGGACACATCGGCTCCCTCACCGCAGCCGCCCTCGAAGGCCAGGGCCACGAGGTCGTACGGATCAGCCGCTCGCTCGGCGTGGACCTGACGACCGGCGCCGGCCTCGACGACGCCCTCGCCGGCGTCGCGGCCGTCGTCGACGCCACGAACTGCGCGGCGACGGACCGGGACGAGGCGGTGGCGTACTTCGGCACCACCACCCGCACCCTGCTCGCCGCCGAGGCGCGCGCCGGCGTCCGCCACCACGTGCTGCTCTCCATCGCCGCCGTCCACCGCACCGAGGGCAATGCGCACTACGCCGGCAAGCGGGAGCAGGAGCGGCTGATCGCCGAGGGACCCGTGCCGTGGACGATCGTGCCGTTCACCCAGTTCCACGACTTCGCCGAGATGGTGGCGGGGTGGGTGGAGCGGGACGGCGTCGCGCCGATCGCGCCGCTGCTCGTCCAGCCCATCGCGCCCGCCGACGTGGCTGACGTGCTCGCCGAGATCGCGGCCGGCGAACCGAAGGGGCGGTACGTCGACGTGGCCGGGCCCGAGACCCAGGACCTCGTGGACATGGCCCGCCGCACCCACCACGTGCGCGGCCGGACGGTGAAGCTGGTGCCGACCTGGTCGGGCGGCGTCTTCGGCCCCGCCATGGCCGGCGAGGTCCTGCTGCCCGGCGCGGACGCCCGCATCGCGCCGACCACCTTCGACGAATGGCTCGCCCAGCAGCACGGCCAGGCGTGACCGGGGCGTACTCACGAGGAGTCTGAGTACCCAACCCCAGGCGGGGCCCGGGCGGCGCCTCCTACGCTCCGCACATGTCCACGCCGCCGTCACCGCCCCCGCCCCCTCCCGCCGGCCCCCGCCCCGGCCAGGGCTGGCCGCCGCAGCCCGCCCGCGGAGCCCGGCGCCGGCCCCTGCGGGCGGTCCTGTGGAGCGCGGGTGCCCTCGCCGTCGTCGCCCTGGCGGCGGTCGGCCCCTTCCTCTGGCGCGGCACCGCCTATCCGCAGGTGTCACCCGACGCGGTCGGCGCCCGACTCCACCAGCAGGCCGTGCAGGCGTACGACGACGTGGCCCTGCCCGGAAGGCCCGCGGTCGACCCGACCGCCCGGGCCGGCACGTGCTCGTACCGCGGGCTGCGCGGGCTCGTCCACCTCGACGAGGGCCAGCCCGGCGTGCACAGCTTCACCCTCTCCTGGCAGGCGCCGGACACGTCCCGCGAAGACGCCGGCGCCGGACAACAGCGCGTGCGCCAGCGCCTGGAGCGGGCGGGCTGGGAACTCGTCAGCGACGGCGTCGCCGCGGACCTGAGCATCCGCTACCGGGCCCCGAACACCGCCGACACCGTCGACGTCACCTGGTACGAGCCCACCGGAATCCTCGCCGTCTCGGTCTCCTCGACGTGCGGTCGGGTGCCCGAAGGGTTCGACGAGGAGCGCTGGGCCGCACAGGCGTGGGACAAGGGCGTACGCGACGGGGCGTGAGCGACGGGCGTGAGGGGCGCCGCGGCACGGGTCTTGAGGAGTTGGCGGCGCGAGGCTTCCGGACCGGGCGCTGCGTTGCGTATCGTCCCTGGCCGGAGCTTGCGGTCCTTGCGGTCCTTGCGGGCGCGCCCGGCGGACCGGTGTCGTGGTGGGGGCCTGATGACGGATGCAGAGGGACAGCACTGGGGCCGGCCGGCGTGGGGGCGGGAGCCCGCCGCCACGGCCCTGCTGGCGTGGCTGGCGGACCCGGCGGCACCCCGACTCTGCCTGGTGACGGGCAGCGCGCACAGCGGCAAGTCGGGCCTGCTGGCCTGGCTCGCGGGCCACGGGATGCGCCCCGGCACCCCCGCGGCGCGCCGGGTGCACGCGACGGCGCCGCTGCGGGGCGCGGGGGTGCGCGGCGCGGTGTGGGAACTGGCGGGGCAGTTGGGTCTTGTCGCCCGCGCCCCCGCCGAACTGGTCGCCGCGCTCGCCGCCGACGAGCGCGCCGCAGTGCTCGTCCTCGCCGACCTGGACACCTCGACCACACCACAGGAACTGCTCGAACTCGTCGAAGCGCTCCTGCCGTTGGCGCACGTACGGCTCCTGGTCGAAACCACCACCGGCAGCCCGGCGCACGCCCGGCTCACCGCGCACGCCCCCGCCGTGATGGACCTCGACGACGCCCGCTGGACGGACCCCGTACGACACGAGCAGTGGCAGGCCGCCGCCCCGGCCGCGCCGCCCGCCCCCGCACCCCGCCCCGCCGCCGAATTGGACCCGGCCGATCCCGCACGGGTCGTCGCAGCCGACCCGCTGGCCGTCACCACCGCGTACGAGACCACCGACGAGGACCACGGCGGGCTGCGCCGGGCCTGGTTGCGCGCGGGGCAGGCGCTGACCGCCGAGGGCGACCCGGCGGTGCGGGCCCTGGTGCTGCGCGCCGCCCTCGGTGACGGTGCAGACCCGCGGCTCGCGGGGGAGTTGGCGGCGCTCGCCGAAGGCGCGCCGTGGCGGCTGGTGTGGAGCCGGGTGCGCGATGACCTCCTGCCGCCGTGGCCCGGCCCCGTCGTCGCCCTGGCCGCGGGGTACGGCGTACTCGACGGCCGGCTGCTGACGCTGGACCCCCTCGGCGCGGTGCGTTCCCTGCGGACGGCCGATGCCACGGCGCTCGGGCGGCTGCCGCGGGCGGTGCCGCAGGCCACGGCGGTGGCCGCGCTGGGCGACGGCACGGTGCTCACCCTGGACCGCCACGGCGAACTGGCCCACCACCGCGACCTGGCGGTGTCGAAGGCCACCGGTCTCGCCGCGCTCGTCGACGACGGCTCCGCCGCGCTCGTCGAGCGGATCGACGCGATCGGGCGCGCGTTCACCCGCCACGGGGCGCGGACCCTGGCCGCGGCGAACGGGCTGCTGGCGGCGGGGGACGCGGCCGGCGGCGTCCACGCGTCCGCCCTGTCGCCCGGGAACGGCCCGGGCGCCGGCGAGCACGGCGCCGTGCTGCACGAAGGGCCGGTGACCGCGGTCGCCGTGGCGGAGTTGGTCGGTGGTGCGGACGGCGGCGGGACGCCGATGCACCTGCTGTACAGCGGGGGCGCGGACGGTCGGGTGCGGGCCTGGGGCCCGGCGACGGACCCCATGCCCGCCCCGGTGGTCGAACGGGCGGGGATCCCCGTCGTCGCGCTCGCCGCCGGGCTCGCCGCGCACGGCCCCTGGCCCGCGCTGGCCGTCGCCTGGGCGGACGGCCTGGTCGAGTTCCACCCCCCGTACGAGAGGGGGGAGGGCGACGGCGGCGGGAGCGGGCGCGCCTTCTTCCGCCCGGGCCCGCCCGTACGCGCCCTCGCGCTCACCCCGGGCGGGCAACTCGTCGTCGGCATGGACGAGATGACGGTCTGTCTGGAGCCCGCGGCGCAACGCGACGGATGACCGACGGTCGCGGCCCACGGGCAGGCCGCGCGCCCCACGAGCAAGCCCCGGGGTCCGTGAGCGGGTCCCCGGGGCGTGGCTGCTGCCGATGCGTCAGTGCCGCCGGCGGGCGGTGCCGGGCGCTGCGCTCACGCGAACTGGCCGACCTCGTAGCTGCCCGCCGGGTTCTGGACGATCACGTTGACCCGGTTGTACGCGTTGATCAGCGCGATGAGGGCGACCAGCGCGGCGAGTTGGCCCTCGTCGAAGTGCTTGGCGGCGCGCGCCCACACCTCGTCGCTGACGCCACCGGCGGTGTCGGCGATGCGGGTGCCCTCCTCCGCCAGCTCCAGCGCGGCGCGCTCGGCGTCGGTGAACACCGTGGCCTCCCGCCAGGTGGCGATCAGGTTGAGTCGGGTCGTGGTCTCGCCGGCGTGCGCAGCCTCCTTGGTGTGCATGTCGGTGCAGAAGCCGCAGCCGTTGATCTGGCTGGCGCGGATCTTCACCAGCTCCTGGGTGGCGGTGGGCAGGCCCGCCGCCGCGACGGCCTTCCCGGCGGCGTTGATGTGCTTGAAGACCGCAGCGGTGGTGGGGCTGGTGAAGAGGTTGAGTCGGGCGTCCATGGTTGCGCTCCCGGGTCGTGGTCGATGCCTACACCCGTATGACCCGACGGCTGGGACCGATGTGACACCCGCGGTTGTGACCTGCGTCTCAGGCGGTGAGCGTCGGCTGACGACCCGGGAAGACCGCCGGCCGTCAGTCGCGCAACCAGCCGTACCCGCCGGGACGCCCCGTGCGGCTCGCCCGCCGTTCGTCGAGGTCGGGGCGGTGTTCGGGGTCGTTGGGGTGGGCATTGATCTCGGAAATACTTAGGTTAGGCTAAGCGAAGTCTCAAGCGCTTCTCGGGACCGTCATATGCCGTGCTGCCGTGCTGCCGTCGTGCCGTCGTGCTGCCGTCAGGTCGTGCTGCGCGACGTCGACTGCCCTTTGGTCCCCATCAATCGCCGTTCGTTCAAGGAGCTCCCCGCCGTGCGTTCCGCCCGCCTTCGCAAGTCCATCGTTCTGACCTCCGCGGTCCTGGCCACGGGTCTGGTGCTGAGCGCCTGCGGTGAGTCGGACAAGTCGTCGGGCTCCGGCAAGAGTCAGGGCGAGGTCAAGGTCTCCACCGCCAAGGGCGAGGTTGGGGTGCCGCTCAAGCCCGCCCGGGTCGTCGCCCTCGACAACACCTCGTTCGCCACGCTCAAGGCGCTCGGCGTCAAGCCCGTCTCGGTGCCCAAGCAGCTGCTGCCGAAGGAGGGCTACGACGACTGGAGAAACGATTCTTCGATCCAGGACGCGGGCATCCACCACGAGCCGAAGTTCGAGGCCATCAACGCCAGCGAGCCGGACCTGATCATCGGCGGCTACCGCTTCAGCGAGCACCACGACAAACTCTCCAAGATCGCCAAGACGATCGACATCGCCCCGTCCGACGAAGCCAAGGGGGGATACGTCAACTCCCTGAAGGGGCAGACCGAGACCCTCGGCAAGATCTTCGGCAAGGAGAAGGAGGCCAAGGAGATCGTGACCGCCCTGGACGGGGCGCAGAAGTCGGCCGCCGGCGCCACCAAGGGCGAGAAGGTCTTCCTCGGCGCCGCCAGCGCCGGCAAGATCGACAACGGTGCCAGCCGCATCGGCCGCCTCACCCAGCCGCTGAACCTGAAGAACGTGCTCAGCGCCGACGGCGAGAAGAGCACCTCCGTGCACGACAACTCCGGGCTGGCCCCCGAGACCATCGCCAAGCTCAACCCCGACTGGCTGATCCTGCTCGACCGCGACGCCGCCGTCGGCGCCAAGGAGGGCACCACGGCCGTGCCCGCGAAGAAGGTCGTGGACAGCATGGAGGCGTGGGAGAAGACCACCTTCCGCACCAAGGACCAGGTGATCTACCTGGACAACGACTTCTACCTGACCGAGGGCATCCAGGCGTACACCGCCGCCTTCACCCAGGTGGCGACCGCCTTCGGCAAGGCCGGCTGACCCCCTTCCCGTCGGTGCGGCCCGCGGCCCCGACCACGGCGACAACATCGCTGCCGTCGGGGCGCAGCCGCGTCACCACCCTCCCGTCCGGAAGCCCCATGCGCCGACTCCCCCTGCTGCTGGCCGCCCTCGGCGTGCTGGCCCTGGTCACTGCCTCCCTGTTCGTGGGCAGTTACGACATCGACCTGCGCGCGCTGTTCACCGACCCCGACGCGCGGAACATGTTCTTCATCTCCCGGGTGCCGCGAACGCTCGCCCTGGTCCTCGCCGCCGCCGCGATGGCGGTCTCCGGCGTGATCATGCAGATGCTGGTCCAGAACCGCTTCGTCGAGCCGACCACCACCGGCACCAGCGAGTGGGCGGCGCTGGGCGTGCTGCTGCTCACCCTGCTCGCGCCGACCGCGTCGCCCCTGGTCAAGATGGGCGCCGCCAGCGCCTTCGCCTTCGCCGGAGCGCTCGTCTTCCTGGTCGTGCTCAGCCGGATCGCGCTCAAGTCGCAGGTGATCGTGCCGATCGTGGGCATCATGCTGGGCGCCCTGATCAGCTCGCTGACGCTGTACATCGCCTCCTCCAACCAGCTGCTCCAACTGCTGGCCACCTGGCGCTCGGGCGGCTTCAGCTCGATCGTCCGCGGCAACTACGAGCCGCTGTGGGTGGTGGGCGCCGTCGTCGTCGGGCTCTACCTGGCCGCCGACCGCTTCACCATCGCCGGGCTCGGCAGGGACACGGCCACCAGCCTGGGGCTGCCGTACCGCAGCATCATGTTCATCGGGCTCACCATGGTCGCCCTGGCCACCGGTGTGACCACCGTCGTGGTGGGGTTCATCCCCTTCCTCGGACTGATCGTCCCCAACCTCGTCTCGATGGTCCGCGGCGACGACATCCGCCGCAACCTGCCGTGGGTGGTGCTCAGCAGCGTGGCGCTGTTGATCGCCTGCGACCTCGTCGGACGGCTCGTCGTCGCTCCGTTGGAGATCCCCGCGACGGTGGTGCTCGGTGCCGTCGGAGCAGTCGTGTTCGTCGTGATGATCTTGCGTCAGCGGGAGAGGGCCCATGTCTGAGAGTCGACCGACGACCGGCGCGCCCCCGGCGGGCGCGCCCTCCGACGGGCGCGGGGCGTCAGGGGCCGGCCGCGTCCGGGCGGGCCTGCCCGTCCCCGCGCGGATCGCGGTGGCCGCCGCGCTCACCGCCACCGCCGTGCTCTGCTACCTCTTCCTCTTCATCCAGGGGTCCTTCGACTTCGCCTTCGAGCGGCGGCTGACCGTCGTCGGGACGATGGCGGTGGTCGCCTTCGCGCACGCCGTGGGCACGGTGGTCTTCCAGACCATCACCCACAACCGGATCCTCACGCCGTCGATCATGGGCTTCGACGCGGTCTACATCCTGATGCAGACCCTCCTGGTCTCCGTCTTCGGCGGCAGCGTGCTCGCCGCGACCGACGGCATGCCGAAGCTGATCACCCAGACCCTGCTGATGGTCTGCTTCACGATGCTGCTGTTCCGCTGGCTGTTCTCCGGGCGCGGCGGCAGCCTCCACGTCATGCTGCTGGTCGGCGTGGTGCTCGGGCTCGCCTTCCGCAGCGTCTCGGACTTCCTCCAGCGGCTGCTCTCGCCCTCCGAGTACGACGTGTTGGCCACCCGGCTCTTCGGCCGGCTCACCAGCGCGGAGGTGGCGTACCTCCCGCTCGCTGCGCTCGTCTGCCTGGTCACCGGCGCCGTCGTGTGGCACCGCTGCCACCGCCTCGACGCCCTGCTGCTGGGACGGGACGCCGCCACGAACCTCGGCGTCGCGCACAAGCGCGAGCTGACCGTGATGCTGCTGCTCGTCTCCCTGCTGATCGCGATGTCCACCGCGCTCGCGGGCCCCATGACCTTCTTCGGCTTCGTCACCGCGATGCTCGCCTACCAACTGACCGGCACCCACCGGCACGTCGCCGTCCTCCCGATGGCCTTCCTCATCGGCCTGCTCACCCTGGTCGGCGGCCAGTTCGTCCTGGAGCACGTCTTCTACGCATCCGGGATGCTCACCGTCGTCATCGAGTTCCTCGGCGGGGCGGTCTTCCTCGCGCACCTCCTCAGGAAGGGCACCCTGTGATCGAGTTCACCGACATCCGCAAGGCGTACGGGGAGCACGTGGTGCTCGGCCCGGTGTCCGGCCGGATCCCGGCGGGCGGGGTGACCTCGCTCGTCGGCCCCAACGGCGCCGGAAAGTCCACCCTGCTCACGATCGTGGGCCGGCTCGCCGAGCCCACCTCGGGCACCGTCACCGTCGACGGCCTCGACGTGCACCGGGCCAAGTCGCGCGACGTGGCCCGGGTGCTGTCCATCCTCCGCCAGGAGAACCACTTCACCGCCCGCGTCACCGTGCGGGAACTGGTCTCCTTCGGCCGCTTCCCGCACTGCCGTGGACGGCTCACCAAACAGGACGTCGCCCACGTCGACGAGGCCCTGGACTTCCTCCACCTCGGCGACCTCCAACACCGCTACCTCGACCAGCTCTCCGGCGGTCAGCGCCAGCGGGCCTACGTGGCGATGGTGCTCGCCCAGGACACCCAGTACGTGCTCCTGGACGAGCCCCTGAACAACCTCGACATGAAGCACTCCGTCCGGATGATGGGCCAACTGCGCCGGGCGGCCGACGAACTCGGGAAGACGGTCGTCCTGATCGTCCACGACATCAACTTCGCCGCCACCTACTCCGACCGCATCATCGCCCTGCGCGACGGCCGCATCGCGGCGTCCGACAGCGTGGCCGCGATGATGCGACCCGAAGTGCTGACCGAGGTGTTCGACACCCCGGTCCGCATCCACGAGGTCGACGGGAAGCCGACGGCGGTCTACTACCGCTGACCACCCCGTGCCCCGTCGGGTCTGCGGGCCGAGCACGACACCACCGTCCACGTCGGGTGGCGAAAGCCCGGCCGGTCCAGGCAGGCGACGCCCCGCGCGAGCTGGGCCGCGCTCAGCACGCCCCGGGCGATCAGCTCCGGCGCAGCCCGGGCGAAGCAACTGCGCCAGTAGGCGTCCTCCATGGGGTCGTCGCCGACGACCGCGGTGCGCCGGTCGACGGTGACGTCGACGAGCCCGGCGGCCCTCAGCGCGGCCGGGCTGCGCTCGGCCCACGTGTGGTCGGTGCCCTGGACGCGCTGCAACAGGTCGGCGCAGCCCCGGAGCAAGGTGGTGAAGGCCGCGGGCCCGCCGGTGTCGAGATGGGCGTACGTGGGGTCCTCGACCACCAGCCGCCCGCTGCCGGGCCTGAGCCAGCGGGCCAGCCGGACCACCAGCCGCTCCGGGTGGGGGAGGTGGGTGAGCACGGCGCGGGCGTGCACGAGGTCGTACGCGCCGGCCGACAGCTCCCCGGTGGTGACGTCGTGCCGGACCACGCTGACGTGCCGCGGCCAGGAGCGGGCCAGCAGGAAGCCGGTGTCGATGTCCGTGGCCGTCACCCGCCCCCCGGGGAAGCGGTCGGCGAGGTGCTGCACCAAGCCGCCGTTGCCGGCGCCGACGACCGCGCACACCGCGTCGCGGGGGAGCGGCAGCCGGTCGATCAGCGCCGCGCTGGTGGGGTCGCAGGTGGCTTCCAGGAGGACGAGCCGTTCGGCTTCGCCCGGCCGGTGGTGCCCGAGGACACCACCGGCGTACGACGGCTCGCTCATGCGGCGAACGCGGTCGAGGGGGCGGGGCGGGGCGCGAGGTCGGGGTTGCGGGCCAACGCCGCCTCGTGCAGGGGCTGGTAGCTGTTGAACCCCAGCAGATGGGAGCCCAACTGCGCGGCGGTCAGCCGCGCCACCTCGTCCGGTACGGGTTCGGGGGCGCCGGCGCCGGCGGCGGCGGCGTCCGCGAGGAGCTGCACCCGGCAGCAGGTGTCCAGCAGGGTGAACCACCAGGCCGCCGCGTCCAGCGTCTCGCCGACCGTCACCAGCCCGTGGTTCTTCAGGATGATCGCCTTCGCCGAGCCGAGGGTGGCCGCGATGCGCCGCCCGTCGTCCTTGGCGAGCACGAGGCCGGTGTAGTCGTCGAAGACCTCGTGGTCCTCGAAGAAGGGGCAGGCGTCCTGGGTGAGCGGCGGCAGCTTCCTCGCGAACGCGGAGAAGGCGCGGCCGTAGACGGTGTGCAGATGGATGACGGCCCGCACGTCCGGGCGGGCCCGGTGGATCTCGGCGTGGATGTTGAACGCCGCGATGTTCACCCGCCGCGTCCCCTCCAGCGTCTCGGTGCTCTCGCCGTCCACCCGTACCAGGTGCTCCGGCGTGAGGGTGGAGAACGGCTGGGCGAGCGGGTTGGCCCAGTACGTGCCGGGGTGTTCGGGGTCCGTCACGGTGATCAGCCCGGCCAGGCCGTCCTGGTCGAAGCCGAGGCGGGCGAAGTGCCGCATGGCGACGGCGTGCCGGTGCTTGAGGTGGGCGCGGTGCTCGGCGTGGGTGGCGAAGACCGGGGGGTGGGCGAAGTAGTCGTCGCCGGGCATGTTCGCCAGGGGGTCGGTCACGGCGTGCTCCCCTCCCGGACGCCCGCGGTCGTATCCGGGCGGGTGGAGCGGAGCTGTTCGTCCCGACCGTCCTGGCCGTGGAAGAAGCAGTTCCAGGAGGCCAGCACCTCGGTCATGTTGCCCGTGTAGCTGCGCTCGGCCTTGACGTAGTCGCCGCTGCGGCCGAAGGACCAGCCGATGACGTTGCACTCGTCCGCGTCGTGGCTCGGCGCCGCCCGCAGGAAGGTGCGGATCCGCTCCGGCACCCGCGGCAGCCGGTCCTCGGGGACGCGCAGCGCGTAGAAGCAGACCCGCTCCACCACCCCGGTCCCCATCGGCACGGTGACGGCGACGCAGTAGTCCTCCGGTACGTACGCGATCACTTCGGCGACCAGGTCGGGGCGCGGCGGCGCACCGCCCGCCAGCGCGTGGATGCGGGCGAACTGCTCCTCGTCGAGCGGGCCTTGGGCGCGGAAGTAGAAGTTGGCGGTGTTGCTGCGCCAGTCGCACGCCACGAACCGCAGGTGCGCCAACCCCAGCGTCAGGAAGCCGGGCAGCAGGTCCCGTACGGCGGTGGGCACCCGGTGGCTGGCGAACACCTCGCCGGCCGGCCGCAACCCGCCGAAGTGCAACCACGTCTTGGCGAGTCCGCGTGCGGCGTCGAAGTCTCCGGACTGGACGGGGGCGCCGTCGTACATCCCGCTCCAGGCCCTGACCGCCGGGAGCATGGGATGCGCCGCATCGAGGAGGTCCGCCGCCACGGCCCGGCCGAGGGTGTCGGTCCGGGTGCGGGAGAAGAAGCGGTACGCGAGGTGGTCACCGGGGCGGCTGGTGGTCTTCCACAGGGTGGCCCCGCTGGTGAAGTTGTCCGCGAACGCGTCGAGGACGGTGTCGACGGCGCGGTGGGAGACCGGGGCGCCGATGGCCCCGGCGGTGCTGAGGATGTCCGTGCGGAACTGTCGGGTGGATAAGACGGGCGAGTCGGTGGGGACGGTGGGCATGGAACTCCTTGTCGACCGGAACGGCGAGTGGTGTTCTGTGAGCGGCCGTGCGAGGCCGCTTCGAACTGGCTCGGGTGTCTGGTCCGGCAGCCGGCCGTGCCCCGCACGGTCGGCGGGGGGCCGGACGGCCGCCAACACGATCCGACCGCGGCGATTCAGAGGCCAGGGCGCACGGACCGGCTCACGAGAGCATTCCGCATGCCTCCCACGCCCCCCGCGTCCCGCGTTTCAGCCAAGTCCCGCAGCACCTGGGCGGTGGCTTCGTCCGCGGGGAAGAAGGTCTCCACCGCCAACTCCGACAAGGTCACGTCCGCCGGGGCCCCGAACGTGGCGATCATGCTGAACAGCGACAGGTTCCCGAGCGGCGTCCGCACCCGCAGCGGGGCCGTGAACCCGTCCGGATCGGCCGGCGCGGGCACGCCGTCCGCGTCCGGCGGTACGGGGTAGGCGGCGACCTCCTCGTACAGGTCCCGCAGGTCGCGGTGGCCCGTGGCGGCGGCCTGGTGCGCGAGGCGGGCCAGCGCGTGCGCGCGGACCTCGGCGAAGTTCAGGCACTGGCCGGCGAGGCCGTCCGGATGCAGGATCAGCCGCATGACGTTGGCGTCCGCGCCGGTCAGCGCGGACGGAACGGAGTCCAGCAGGACCGACATGGCGTCGTTGTAGTCGACGACGTTCCACACGCGGTCGATCACGACGGAGGGATTGGGCTCGTGGCCCGCGAGCATCGCCCGCAGCGCCGCGTGCGCCATGGCCATCCGGTCGCTGTCGAGCGGGCTCTCGCGGTACGCGGGCGCGTACCCGGCCGCCAGCAGCAGCCCGTTGCGGTCCCGCAGCGGTACGTCGAGGTGCTCGGCCAGCCGCAGCACCATGCTCCGGCTGGGGCGCGCCCGGCCCGTCTCGACGCAGGACAGGTGCCGGGTCGAGGTGTCCGCCAGGAGGGCCAGGTCGAGTTGGCTGAGCTTCTTGCGCCGCCGCCAGTCCCTCAGCAGCACTCCCACGCGGCGCGGATCGTCGTCGTCCATGCCCTCACCGTAGCCAGCCGCCCCGGGCGGGCCATGACCTAGGAGGTCATGGAGTTCATGACGTCGCACGTGTCACGGTGAGCGCCCCTCCCGGTGAGGGCACCCCCCCGAAGCGAAGGAGTCCGTGATGACGCACGCCCGACCCACGTCGACCCTGCCTGACGCGCCGGCCGGCCCCGGCGACCCGGCGCGGCTGCTGCGCCTGGTGCTGCGCGTCGACGGCGTGAGCACCGCAGTGATGGCCGTCGTCCTGATCGTCGCCGTCGGCCCGCTCGGCGACCTGACGGGCATGCCCACCGGATTCACCCTCGGATTCGGCGGCTACCAACTGGCCGGTGGCGCCGTCCTGCTCCTGATCGCCCGGCTCCCGGTGCTCCGTCCCGCGATCGTCCGGACGGTGATCTGCGTGAATCTGTTCTCGGGCATCGGCTGCGTCGCCCTGGCGCTCGTCGACCCGCTCTCCCTCACCGGCTTCGGAGTCTTCTTCCTGCTGGTCGGAGCGGTCATCGTGACGGTGTACGCGGCCCTTGGGTACGCCGGCTTGCGCCGGATGACGCAGGGCGCGTGACCGCGTGCGGCGGCTCGCATCGATCAGGAACGCCGCGGACCGCGCGTAAGGTGCGCCACATCCGCCCGACGGCGCCGACGGCCCGGGTTACGGTGGAGCGCTTCGCGCGGAGCGCGCGCGGGCCGAGTTCCGCCCCGGCGACCGGCGGAACCCACCCGCATCGTTTCGCTAACATGATCGAATTCGCGACGATCGCCCTGATCACCTTCCCTTCACTGGAAACCATGGCATTCGGCGCGAAAAGCAATCAATACTAAAATATCAAGCAAATCGGCCAAATCATTGATACGTGTAACATCGCGGGACGCTTCGCGAATAAGTAGCAGGAAAACGCCCGCTCCGTGGCGTCGGCCCCGGGTGTTGCTGTGGGCCGCGGCGGGACTGGTGGGCCTCGGCTTCCTCGTCGCGCTGGAGATCGCCGCGCGCCACTACGGCGTACCGGGGCCGATCACCACCCAGACGCGCGAGTTGATCGTCAAGCCCGCGTCGGGACCGTTGCTGTACGCCAGCATGGCGCTGATGATGGTGGTGCTCACCTGGCGGCAGCGGTTCATCGCGCTCGGCGCCGCGGTCGGCATCGACCTCGTCCTCACGCTCGTGCGCTGGCTGCTCGACGAGCGAATAGGCTCCGGCAGCGGAGCGCTCTGGGTGATCCTCGGCTGCGCGGTCTTCGCGATCACCCGCCGCACCGGCGCGGAGCGCATCCTGCTGCTGAAGGGCGTCGGACTGGGCCTGCTGCTGGTGACGGGCCGCAAGACCGGCGATGCCTGGCTGCTGATCACGTCCAAGACCAAACCGGAAGTGCTCGACCCCTACCTGGTCACCGCCGACGAGGCGCTGGGCAACCCGTCGTGGCTGGTGGGCCGGGTCGTCGAGGCCACCGGCACCGTCGGCGAGAACGTCCTCGACTGGGTCTACGTCCAACTCGCCGTCGCCGCGGTCGTCGCCGCGCTGTACCAACTGCGCAACGTCGCCACCGACCGCGCCTTCCCCGGCCACCACCTGGTCCGCACGTTCCTGGTGATCGGCCTGCTCGGCCCCGGCATCTACATGATCTTCCCGGTGGTCGGCCCGATCTTCGCCTACGGCTCCGAGGGCGGCTCCTTCGCCGCGGCCGACGTCTGGCCCAACGCGATGCCGTCCATCGGCACCCCCGAGGCGTTCACCTTCGACGACTTCACCCCGCGCAACTGCATGCCGAGCCTCCACACGGCGTGGTCCGTCGCGATCTTCGTCCACACCCGCAGAAGCCCGCGACTGCTGCGCTACGCGGGCACGTTCTGGCTGATCGCCACGCTCGCCGCGACGCTGGGCTTCGGCTACCACTACGGCGTGGACCTCATCGCCGGCGTGGTCTTCGTGCTCACCATCGAGGCGGGGCTGCGCGCCCTGTCCCGCGGCTGGGACCGCTCGGCCACGCAGCTCGTCGCCTACGGCGCCGCGGTCTTCGCCGCGCTGCTGGTCTCGTACCGGTTCCTGGCGACGCAGATGGCCGACCACCCCTGGCTGTTCGGCCCGCTCCTGCTGCTGGCGATGGCCTCGGTGATCTACGGCTACGTACGCACCACGCGCCGCTGGGAGGCCGAGCCCGCTCCGGCCCGCGAAGCGAAGCCGGAGGCCCAACTGGTCTGAGATCGAACGGTCTGAGACCGGACCGGTCCGAGGTCGAACCGGTCCGATGCGATGCGACGGCCGACGAAGCGCGGGTCGAGCGCACGAGGGGCGAGGGTGCCCTTCGTGCGCTCGACTCTTTCTCAGCCGCCGCCGAGCCCCGCCTCGCGCGCCCGGACGACGGCCTCCGCCCTGCTGGCCGCCTGGAGCTTGGCGAGGATGCTGGAGACGTGGTTGCGGACCGTCTTCGGGCTGAGGACCAGCCGTCGGGAGACGGCGGGGTTGTCCAGCCCCCGGGCCACCAGGTCCAGGACCTCCCGCTCCCGCGCGGTCAGTTCGGGCAGCGGCACGGGTGCCGCGCCGGGGGAGCGCAGACCGGTGAGGTAGGCGACCGCCCGGGAGGCGACGGCCGGGCCGAGGATGACCTCGCCGTTGACCACGGCCCGCACCGCCCGCTCGATCTCCTCCGGCCCCGCGCCCTTCAGCAGGTATCCCCGCGCACCCGAGCGCATCGCGGCGAACACCGAGTCGTCGTCGTCCAACATGGTCACCACCAGCACCGCGGTCTGCGGCCGAATCCGCAGGACGCCGCGGATGGCGTCGATCCCCGACGGCTGACGCTCGCCCAGGTGGAGGTCGACCACGGCGAGGTCGGGGCCGTGCGCCCGCACCGCCGCCACGGCGGCTTCGGCCGATCCCGCCTCCGCGACCACCGTCACGCCCGGCAACGCGTCGAGCAGCACGGACAGACCCATCCGGAACACCGGGTGGTCGTCGACGACCACCACGCTGACCACCCCTGCCGCCTCCGGCTCACCGCTCATGCCCGACCGCCACCTCCTCCCGCCGGAGCGGAACGCGCAGCACCAGTCGCGTGCCCTGCCCGGACGCGCCGGGGTGCCAGCTCACCGTGCCGCCGGCCTCCTGCGCGCGCTCCCGCATCGACTGGGTCCCGACCCCGGGGCGGCAGTCGGGCGCGATGCCGACGCCGTCGTCCTCGACGACCACGGTGAGCACGTCGCTGCCGTCGAGCTCCGCCACGCAGGTACGGGCCCCGGAGTGCCGGGCCACGTTGCGGATGGCCTCCGCCACGATCGCGTACACCGTCCCGGCGACCTCCGCGGGCACGGCCGCCGCGCCCCGGTCGCGGACGCTGACCGCCAGCCCGTCGGCCTCGTACCGCATCACCAGCTCCCGGAGCGCCTCCACGAGCCCCAACTCGGCCAGGACGGGCGGCACCAGGCCCCGCGCCAGGACCCGTACGTCCTCGACGCACAGGTCCAGCTCACCGCGGAGCCTGGCCAGCAGCGGACGGAGCGGGTCGGCTTCGGTCGAGCGGAGCTCGACGGCCGCGAGGCCCAGCCCGATGCCCGCCAGCGCGGGCCCCAGATGGTCGTGCAACTCCCTGCGCAGGGCGCGGCGTTCGTCGTCGCGGGCCGCGGCCAGCCGGCCGCGGGACTCGCGCAGCTCCCGGGTGACCGTGGCCAGTTGCACGGCGCTGGCGACGACGGGCGCCACCTCGCCCAGCGAGGCGCGGGCCCGACGGTCGAGGCGTTCGCCCGGCCGGCAGGCCACCAGCAGGTCCCCGGCCGTCCGCTGCCCGACGACCAGGGGGAGGCGGATCGGCGCCGTGCCCGCGCCGGGGAGCGGCGCACCGGCGTGGGTGAGCTGCTGCCCGTCCGTCCCCAGCACCTGCACCGAACTGAGGTTGAAGGAGGCCGCCACGCTCTGCGCCATCCCGGTCAGCACCTCCTCGGGGGTCGCCGCACTGCTCAGGTGCCCCTTGACCCGGCTGAGCGCCGGGGCCGCCGCCTCGCCGTGGACCAGCCGGTCCACCCGCCGCTGCAACCAGACGCGCAACGGCTGGAAGCACGCCGCCACGGCCGCCGTCGCCAGCACTCCGTTCAACACGTCGTCGCTGCCCGGCAGCGCGAGCCCGAGCACCGCAACCGCCCCGAAGTGGGTGGCGATCAGCAGGCCCGTCAACAGCGCCCCGACCAAGGTCCGGCTGACGGTGAGCCCGATGTCCCACAGCTGCTGTCCGAGCACCACGACCATCACGGCCGCCGGGAAGAACGCCTGCGAGGCCAGGTGCGTCAGCGGAATGACCACCTCCGTCATCCGGCCGCCGCTGTCCCGCCAGATGACCAGGGGCACGAACGTCAGGGAGACGAGCGCGCAGCCGACGGACAACCAGCCCAGCCCCCGCGCGGACGGGTCCCGCAGCCGCCGGTACCCGGTGTGGGCCGCGGCGAGCGAACCCAGCACGGCGACCGCGCCGAGCACGCCCAGTTGGAGCGCTTCGCAGAGCCGGAACCAGGTCTCGTCGCGGATCGCCAGCGGCGAGTAGGGCTCGCCCTGCCCCGGCCACGGCCAGGGCGTCGTCAGCCGCACCACGAGTGCGACCGCGATCGCCGCGACCCCGGCCGCCACCGCCGCCTTGGCGGGACGGCTCAACCGCCGCGCGGACAACAGGTACGGCACGATCAGGACCAGCGCGAACGTGCCCGGGATCCACGCCGTGCCGTGGAGGACGGCCCAGGGCGGCGGGGAGTGCTGACCGCCGAAGGCCGGTACGAGTTGGGGCGTCAGCGCCGCCACCCCGCCGCCGACGGCGTGCAGCGCGACCAGCCAGGCGACCGGATGGGACCGCCGCTTGAGGATCACGGCCGCGGTCAGCCCGTACACCAGGGCGTCCATGACGTCAGCGACGCTGTACAACTGCTCGGAGTAGCGCGGCACGTCAGCGAACGCCATCAGCGCCGTAGCCGTGAACGCCGGCCCCCACGACAGCACCAGTACGGCCAGCGCGGCGCCTCGGCGCCCACCGCTCCCGCCTCCGGCGGCCCGGCGCGCCGCCGATCCCCGTCCCCTCATCCCCTCAGAGTCCCAGCCCGCCCCGGCGGCGGACCAAGCGTTTCCCCGGCGATTCCCGACCGGGACGCGCACGTCCCGTCGGATCGGGACCGTCGCCCCATGCGGCCGGGACATCGGGACGACCACCATGACGCAGGTCAACCACACCGGCGGGGGACGGTGCCCAGGACGGGCCGCCCTCCGCACCGAGGCTCCTTGGAGGAACCATGCCCACCACCATCCGTCGCCGTGCGACGCTCGGCGCGCTCAGCCTGCTGCTCGCCGTCCCGCTGGGGCTCGCCGCGGCCCCGGCCGCCGGCGCCGCCGAGTCCCCCGTCTCCAAGACGGTCGCGCAGTACCAGCAGGACTGGAACAGCCTCAACGGGTACCGCCTGCGGCAGGTGGGCACCCAGGCCATCTTCGTCGTCATCGACGGCAAGCGCCGGTGGGTCCCGGACATGTCGACGTACAACAACCTCTTCGGCACCATGAACATCCACGAGGTCGTCGACCTCTACCGGATCCCGGACGGCGGCCCCCTGTCCTCGGGAGCCTTCTTGGCCACGGCCCCGTCGTCGGACACGGTCTGGCTCATCAGCAACGGCCTCAAGCGCGGGATCACCGGCCCGGCCTTCGCCAAGTACGAATTCGACTGGTCGAAGATCGAGATGCTCAGAGACGTGGTGCTCAACGCCATTCCGCAGGGCCCGAACGTGGAGGTGTGAGCCGGCAGGAGGGCCGGCCCGTCCCGACGACGGACGGCGCCGGCCCCTCCACCCCGGCATCACCGCTTCGCGACGTCCGCTCCGACGTCCGCTCCGACGTCCGCTCCGGCGTCCGCTCCGGCGTCCAACTCGGCCGGCTCCTCCGGGTCGTTCGCCGGCTCGTCGTCGCCGATGGTGCCGATGTGCCGCAGCGCCACCGCGGACACGACGGCGAGCACCAGGGTGCCGACCGCCGCGACCACCATCGCGACGTTCAACCCGGCCGTCGCCGCCTCCCTGGCCTGGTCGAGCAGACCGGCCGGCAACCGGTCCGCCAGCGAGGACGCACCGGCAAGGCTGTCGCCCGCCGCGTCGGCCGCCTCGCCCGTGGTGCCCGCGGGGATCTCGTCGTCGATCCGGTCGCGGTACACCGCGGTGGCCAGGCTCCCGAGCACCGCGACGCCCAGGGCGAGCCCCAACTCCTGCACGGTCTCCGACATCGCCGACGCCGAGCCCGCCTTCTCCGGCGGCGCGGCACCCACCACCAGGTCCGTGCCCAGGGACGCGATCGCCCCGAGCCCCAGGTACACCAGCCCGAAGCCGATCACCATCAGGGCGATGCCGCCCGTCGAGTCCACCTGCGTGAGCAGTACGTATCCGAGCGTGGACAGCGCCAGGGTGGCGGCCATCACGATCCCCGGCGGTACGCGCCGGGCGACCAGCGGCGACCCGATCGCGGCCACGAACATCATCAGCGCGGGCGGCCCCATCCACAGGCCCGCCTCCACCGGCGGCAGCCCTTCCACGAGTTGGAGCTGCTGGGTGATCAGCAGCATCGAGCCGCCGACGCCGACCAGTCCGACGAGCAGGACGCCGAGCGCGGCGCTGAACGTACGGTTGGCGAACAGCCGTACGTCCAACAGTGGACTCTCCAAGGTGCCCTGGCGCCTGACGAACAGCACCGCGCCCACCAGTCCGATCACCGCGGCGATGACCATGGGCGCCCCGAACCCCTCCTTGGCGCCGCGCTTCACCGCGTAGACCACCGGCAGGATCGCGACCAGCGACAGCGCGACGCTGAGCAGGTCGAACCGGCCGCGCTGCGGGGCGCGGTACTCGGGGATCAGCAACGGCACGGCCACCAGCAGGACGATCGCGACCGGCACCGCAAGGAGGAACGCCGACCCCCACCAGAACTCGGCCAGCATCGCGCCGCCCACCACCGGCCCGAGCGCCATGCCGAGCGCGAAGCTCGTCGCCCACACCCCGATCGCCACCGAGCGCTGACGCACGTCGACGAACATGTTGCTGATCAGGGAGAGCGTGGACGGCATCAGCGTGGCGCCGGCGATCCCCAGCGCCGCGCGCGCGGCGATCAGCAGCTCGGTGCTGGGGGAGTACGCGGCGACCACCGACACCGCCCCGAAGACGGCGGCCCCGATCAGCAGCAGCTTCCGCCGGCCGATCCGGTCACCGAGCGTGCCCATGGTGATCAGGAAACCGGCGATCAGGAAGCCGTACGCGTCCATGATCCACAAGGCTTGGGTGCTGCTCGGCTTGAGGTCCTCCGAGAGCGAGGGCAGGGCCAGGTACAGCACGGTGAGGTCGAGGCCCAGCAGCACCGTGGGCAGCGAGAGGACGGCCAGCCCGCCCCACTCCCGGGGGCCGGCCCTGCGTGCGGTCAGTGTGCTCATGGCGCTCCCATGCGTTGCGGTCTCCGACACGTGTCCGGCCACCCTGCCGAGCGGCCCGCACGGATTCCTGACGGTCCGCTGGCGGTAGGCTGTGACCATGCGTTACGGGGTGCTGGGCCCTCTGACCGTCTGGGACGCCGAGGGGCTGCCCGTCAAGGTCCCCGAAGCGAAGGTGCGCGCCCTGCTGGCGGATCTGCTGGTGCACGGGGGCGGCCCGGTGTCGGCGGACCGTCTCATCGAGGACCTGTGGGCGGGCGCCCCGCCGGGCGGCGCGGTCAACACCCTCCAGACGAAGGTCTCCGCGCTGCGCCGCGTACTGGGCCGCGAACAGGTCGTCCGGGAGCCCGCCGGCTATCGGCTGCTGCTGGCGGCCGATGACGCCGGCGCGGGCAGCTCAGTTGACGCGGTGCGGTTCCAGGAGCTGGCCGAACGCGCCCGCGCCCACCGGGACCCGGCCGCGAAGGACGCGCTGTTCGCCGACGCGCTCGCGCTGTGGCGGGGACCGGCGTACGCCGACGTCGCCGAGTCCCTCTTCGCCCGCGGTGAGATCGACCGGCTGGAGGAGCTGCGTCTGACCGTCCTGGAGGACCGGGCCGAGGTACGGCTGACCCTGGGCGAACACCTGGAGCTGGTCGCGGAGCTCGGCGAGTTGGTGGCGCGGCATCCGCTGCGCGAACGGCTGTGCACCGCCCACATGCGCGCCCTGTACCGCGCCGGTCGACAGGGCGACGCGCTGCGGAGCTTCGCCGAGCTGCGGCGCCGGCTCGACGAGGAGCTGGGGGTCGAGCCCGGGCCGGCGGCCACCGCGCTGTACGAGGCGATCCTGCGCCAGGAGCAGCATCTGGCGCCGCCCACCGTCGAGTCACCGTCGTGCCGCACCAACCTGCCCGCGCCGCTGACCGCGCTGATCGGCCGACGCGAGGAGGTCGACCGGGTGCGGGAGCGGCTGGGGCCCCACGCGCCCACCCGGCTGGTGACGCTCACCGGCCTCGGCGGGGTCGGGAAGACGCGGCTGGCGACGGCCGCGGCCCGGGAGGTGACGGAGCGCTTTCCCGACGGGGTGTGGCTGGTGGAACTGGCCGGCCTGGGGGCCGCGTCGAGCCCGGACGACATCGCCGAGCGGGTCATCACGACCCTGGGCCTGTGCGACACGGCGGCGTCGGAGCCCGACCTGGACGACCTGGTGGGCTGGCTGTGCCGGGCGGTGGCCGACAAGCGACTGCTGATCCTGTTGGACAACTGCGAGCACCTGGTGGAGCCGGTCGCAGCCCTCGCCGGGGCCGTACTGGCGAAGGTGCCAGGCGGGCAGCTGCTGGTCACCAGCCAGGAAGCCCTCGACGTCCCCGGCGAACTGGTGCACCCGGTGCCCGCGCTGGCGCTGCCGAAGGACACCGACCCGAGCGCGATCGCCCGCTCCAGCGCCGTCGAGCTGTTCGTGGCCCGGGCGGCGGCAGCGGCGCCCGGCTTCGTCCTCGACGCCGACAACGCGGCGGCCGTCCACGCCATCTGCCGTCGGCTGGACGGCATTCCGCTCGCGCTGGAGCTGGTGGCCCCCCGGCTGCGGACGCTGACCCCGGCCGAACTCGCCACCCGCCTGGACGGCCGGCTCCCCGCGCCCGAGGTCCGCGCCCGCGGACTGCCCGCCCGGCAGCAGACGCTGCGGGGCATGCTCGACTGGAGCTGGCAGCTGCTGACCGCGGACGAGCGGACCGTGCTGCGCAGGGTGGCCGTGCACGCCGACGGCTGCACCCTGCCGTCCGCCGAAGCCGTGTGCGCCGATCGCGACCTGCCCGCCGAGCGGGTGCCCGACCTGCTGTCCCGACTCGTGGACCGGTCGCTGGTGGTCCGCAAGGCGGGCCGGTTCCGACTCCTCGAATCGGTGGCCGCGTACTGCGCCGAACGGCTCGCGGAGGCCGGTGAGACGGCCGCCGTCCGCACCAGGTTCGTCCGGGCCCACGTCGAACTCGCCGAGCAGCACGACGAGTTGCTACGCGGCCCGGCGCAGCGACGCGGCCTGGAACAGCTGGACGCGGAGACGAACAACCTGCGCCGCGCCCTTGACCTCGCCCTCACCGAGGGCGCCGCGGAACTCGCGCTGCGGCTGGTGAACGCGCTGGGGTGGTACTGGTTCCTGCGCGGGCGGCTCACCGAGGCCCGCAGATCGCTCCAGGCGGCGCTGGCCGCCGAAGGCGAGAGCGCCCCCGCCGCCCGGCAGGCCGCGCGGGCGTGGCTCATCGGGGTGGAACTGCGCACCTCACCCACCGACACGGCGCCGGTCCTCGCCGCCGACCCGACGGCCGGCCTCGACGACCCGGTGCTGCGCGCCCGTCTGCAGTGGTTCGTCGGCACCGGCCTGACCGCAGGCGGCCACCAGCGCG
The DNA here is from genome assembly GCF_040643215.1 of Streptomyces sp. NPDC047315. Taxonomy (NCBI): domain Bacteria; kingdom Bacillati; phylum Actinomycetota; class Actinomycetes; order Kitasatosporales; family Streptomycetaceae; genus Streptomyces; species Streptomyces sp. NPDC047315. Next base: position 84,581 of record NZ_JBEYTZ010000021.1, read on the forward strand.
TGGGCCGCCGCCTGGTCGAGGCGAGCCTCGCGGGCGCCCGCGCCGCCCGTGACCACTGGGGCGAGGCCGCGGCCCTGGTCGAACTCGCCGACCACGCCGACCTGGGCGCGGCGCTCTTCCGGGAGACCGGCGACCGCTGGGGCCAACTCCGCGCCACCCGCGCCCTGGCACGTGAGGCCGAACGCAACGGCGACCACGCCCGTACGGAACGGCTCCACCGCGAGGGCCTGCCGGCAGCCGAAGAACTCGGCCTGTGGACCGAGGTCGTCGAAACCCTCACCTGGCTCGGCCGCACCGCCCTGACCGCCGGCGACCCCGAGCGGGCGACCGACCTGTACGAGCGCGCCCGGTCCGTCGCCGCGGAACGGGCCCACACCCGCGGCGAAATCCGCGCCGAGGTCGGCCTGGGCCTCGCCGCCCGACAACGCGGCGACCGGGCCGCCGCCGTCCGCCATCTCCACCGCGCCCTGGCCAAGAGCCGCACGACGCACCACCCCACCGACGCCTCGGAGGCCCTGACGGTCCTCGACGACTTCGTCGACGGGTTCACCACCCGGTCCACAGCAGGTGGTTGAGGAGGAGCGCCAGCACGGCCTGGGCCGTGAGCCGGGCACGGGGGCGGCTCAGGAGCGCACCGGCCGGCAGGAGCCACAGGGCGAAGGGCAGCCAGATGCGTTCCGTCTCCGCCTTGCTCATCCCGGACACGTCGGCGACCAGCAGCGCGAGCAGGCCGGCCGCCACCAGCAGAGCGAGCCGGGCTGACGCGGCGTCCGACGTGCCGGCCGGGGCGCCGGCGCCGCTGCGGGCGCGGGCGCCGGCCCGTACCAGCACCGCCCCGGTCCGGCGCAGCCCGGCCGCCGTCGTCAGGCCGGTGACCAGGACGGCGCAGGCGAGGTTGGCCCAGACCCAGTACGCGTACGGACGGATGCCGCCGATGCCCTGGTGGTAGCGGGTGACCAGCAGGCGGTACGCCTCCCACCAGTTGAAGCCGGCGAGCGTGAACGCGACGGGGACGACGGCCAGCCCCACGGCGAGCGCGGCCAGCAGCGCCGGGCGTTCCCCGAGCCCCCGACGGCCCAGGAAGAGCACCGCCGCGCAGATCATTGCGACGAGGGTGAGGCCGTAGGAGAGATAGCAGGTCAGCCCGAACAGCAGTCCGCTGGCCCCGGCCGCCGCCAGCGATCCACGGGTGAGCGCCAGGGCGAGCAGGGCGACGGACCACGCCGCCACCGCCGCGAAGTAGCCGTCGGCCGAGGTGCCCGCCCACACGGCGGCCGGTGCCAGCACCACGAAGGGCGCGGCCCGCCGGGCGAGGCGTTCGCCCGCCAGGGCGCGCACGGTCACCAACACGGCCATCCCCGCCGTCGCCCCCACCACGATGCACCACGCCCCGGCCCAGCCGCCGCCGCGCAGCCCGAGGCGGTCGAGGACGACGAAGGTCAGGGTGGCGGCCGGGGGATGCCCCACGACGTGGGCGGGCCAGGGGTCGGGGGAGTCGGCCAGGATGTGCGAGGCGAAGCCGTTCAGGGCGGCCGGCACGTCGTGGAAGCGGTCGACGACCGCCAGGTACTCGTAACGGGTGGTCAGCCGGGCGACGACGCCGCGCTGCCAGCCGTCGACCAGGGCGAGCGAGAAGGTCCACGCCAACGAGGCGGCCCAGGCCGTCGCGAGCAGGCCGCGCCAGGACAGGCGGGCCGCCAGGAGGGGGCCGTACGCCACGACGCCGACGGCGACGAGTACCGCCGCCGGGGTGCCGGGGCCCAGGTGCGGCCCCCAGGAGGCGTACAGCGGGGGCCAGTCGACGAAGAGCGTGCCGTCGGTGTCCTGGATGTGCCGTCCGATCAGCACGGCGGCCGTCACCAGCAGGGCTGCGGCCCCTGCGGCGGGCAGGTCGCCGCGCAGTTCGGTGCGGGTGGCGTGGGCGTCGGCGTCGGCGTCTGTGTCGGCGATGGCGTCGGCGGGGGGCGGAGTGCGGGTCACCACGGCACGCTAGGCCGACGGGGTGGGCGAAGGGCGCCGTACGGGCCGGACGTCAGCGTTTCGTCATGGGTCGTGCCCCCGGTGGCGGGGTGCCGCGGACCTACCGTCGGATCATGCGCGACGATCCCCGCCTCCCCTCCTCGCCCGGCTTCTGGCGCAGCCCGGTGCGCGGCGTCCGGTTCACCGCGGTGCTCGGCCTGGTGCTGCTCGTCGGCGTCACCGTGCTGTTCGTGACGGGCCTGCTGTCGTACGCCGCGTACAACCCGGACCTGGCGCCGGTGAACGACATGACGCCGGACAAGGGGCTCCTCGGCTTCTACCTCTTCGACTGGCCGACGGACCCGCACTGGCTGTACCGGCTCACCCAAGGGGTGCACGTCACCCTCGGCATCACCTTGATCCCCGTGCTGCTGGCCAAGCTCTGGTCGGTGATCCCGCGGCTGTTCGCGCTGCCGCCGGTGCGCTCGCTCGCCCACGGGCTCGAACGCCTCTCGCTGCTTCTCCTGGTCGGCGGCGGGCTGTTCGAGTTCGTCACCGGAGTGCTGAACGTGCAACTCGACTACGTCTTCCCCGGCTCCTTCTACACCCTCCACTTCTACGGCGCCTGGGTGTTCTTCGCCGCCTTCGCCGTCCACGTCGCGCTGAAGACGCCCAAGGCGTTGCGGGCCGTGCGCAACGGACTGGACGAGCGTGATCTCCCCGACGCGTTGGAGTCCCCGAACTCCGCCCCGCCGACCGTCTCCCGGCGCGGTGCGCTGTGGTTCGTCGGGGGAGGAGCCCTGCTGCTGTTCGCGACGACCGTGGGGCGCAGCTTCGACGGGCTGCGCCGCACGGCCCTGCTCGCCCCGCACGGCGGCGCCGACCCGGGCAGCGGGCCGAACGGTTTCCAGATCAACAAGACCGCCGCGTACGCCGGGATCGATCCGGCCGAGACCGGCCCGGACGTGTGGCGGCTCGTGGTGACGGGGCGCGGCGGCACCGTCCGGCTCAGCCGCGCCGACCTCGACCTGCTCGCCCTGCACAGCTCCGCGCTGCCCATCGCCTGCGTGGAGGGCTGGTCGACGTCCGACCAGTGGTGGCGCGGCGTACGCCTGCGCGATCTGGCCGCCCTCGTCGGGCACGCCGACGATCCGCCCGACGTCCTGGTGGAGTCCCTGCAGCGGCGCGGCGCGTTCCGCCGGGCCGCGCTGCGCGCCAACCAGGTCGCCGACCCGCGCTCGCTGCTCGCCCTGTACGTCAACGGCGAGGAGCTGTCCCCCGACCACGGCTACCCGGCCAGGGTGATCGTGCCGGCCGCGCCCGGCGTGCTGAACACCAAGTGGGTGGCCCGGATGACCTTCGGAGACCTGTGATGCGACCCCAGGTGCGCGCCGTGCTCGGCAGCCCCGTACAACTGCTCCTGCTCGGCTGCTCGTTCGCGCTGACCGCTTACGCCGGGGTGCGGCTGTTCGCCGGCGACTGGACGGGTGTGGCGCTGTGGCTGGTGGGCGCGGCCCTGCTGCACGACCTCGTCCTGCTCCCGCTGTACACGGCGGCGGACCGGGCCCTGGTGCACGGGCTCGAAGCGGTGGGCCACCGGGAGCGGGTGATGTACGTACGGGTCCCGGCGGCCCTGTCGGGCCTGCTGCTGCTCGTGTGGTTCCCGCTGATCGGCAAAAGGGTGGGCGATCCCCGCTACGTCCTGGCCACCGGGATGTCGGCGGACGGCTTCCTCGCGCGTTGGCTCGTGATCACCGCCGTTCTGTTCGGTGGCTCCGCGCTGTTGCTGCTGTGGCGGGTGCGCAGGGCGACGAAGCGCCGGCCGCCGGCGGTCCAGTGACCGGTCGCGTCCCAGCCCCGGGCGCGGCGCAGCAGCGCGGGCGTGCCGAGCCGCGCCCAGGGGAAGGGGGCGCCGGAAGGGTGGGTGTCGACGTACCGGACGACCCGCACCCGGGTCCGTTCGTCGACGTCGGCCGGGTCGGTCTCGGCGATGAGCAGTCCGCCCCGGCGCAACAGTGCGCCGAGCCGCTCCAGGAGCGCGTCCGGGTTTCCGCCGATGCCGATGTTGCCGTCCATCAGCAGGACGGTGCCCCAGCGCCCTTCACCGGGCAGCGGTTCGAACACCGAGCGGCGCAGCGCCTGGCCGCCGATGCGCTGCGTACGGGCGACGGCGGTCCCGCTGACGTCGATGCCGAGGGCGGTGCGTCCCCGGGCGGAGAGCTCGGCGACCAGCCGCCCGGGGCCGCAGCCCACGTCCAGGACGGGGCCCTCGCAGCGGTCGAGCACGTCCCGGTCGACCGGGTCGGCCCGGCCGCACCAGCGCTCCACCGCCAGGGGCAGCAGCCAGCCGTCGTCCCGGCGCAGGAACAGCGGGCCCCGTCCGGAACGCAGCGCCGCCGCATAGGGATCGGCCCCCGCCCAACCGGCGCCGGTCCCCGCCCGTGCAGCCGTGCTCATCGGCGGGCCGCCGCCCGGGTGCAGCGGGCCAGTCGGGCGGCGAACCGCCCGTGCGGGACGAGGTCGGCGACCGCGTGGGCGTCGGCGGCGGTGTCGACGTCCCGTAGCCGCGGCAACTCCCGTACCTGCAGCCCCGCGGCCACCAGCCGCTCCCGCTGCACCGCACCGGTCACCGGGGACGACATCGGCACGCCCCGCAGCAGCACCGGGTCGGGGCGGGCGAGGCCGAGCGCCCAGAAGCCGCCGTCGTCGGCGGGGCCGAAGTAGGCGTCGCAGCCGGCGAAGTCGACCGCGAGCAGGTCGACGGTGACCTGAGGGGTGTCCATGCCGATGAGCAAGGACGGCCCGGCGCAGTGGGCGAAGGCGTCCGCCAGCCGCTCGTCCAGGGCGCCCACGCTCTGCGGGACGACGTCGAAGCCGGGCGGCAGCCAGCGCCCCGGTGCGCCGTCAAGGACCAGCAGGCGCCGGGCGGCGGGCACGGCCGCCACGGTAGCCAGGGTGTCCGCGAGCGCGGCCTCGGCCAACTCGGCGGCCTCTTCGAGGGTGAACGGCGGCGAGAGACGGGTCTTGACCCGGCCCGGACGCGGCTCCTTCGCGATGACGACGACCGTGGTCACCGGGGCGCACCCCCGCGGTGCGCGAGGGACCGGCCGTCGACGGGTGCGGAACCGGGCGGCGGCGCGGGGGCGGCCAGCACCCGGCTCATGTCGCGCACCGCCCGCCAGGTGCCCCGCCAGGTGCCGGTCACCTTCGACGCACCGGTGCGCGGCAGGTACGGCACGTCGTGCTCGACGATCCGCCAGCCCGCGTCGGCGGCGCGCACCACCATCTCCAGCGGGTATCCGCTGCGCCGGTCGGCGAGGTCGAGCGCGAGCAGCGGCTTTCGGCGGGCGGCCCGCAGCGGACCGAGGTCGTGCAGGCGCAGCCCGGTGCGGCGGCGCAACAGCCGTGCGAGCGCCAGGTTTCCGGCCCGGGCGTGCACGGGCCAGGCACCGCGGCCCTGCGGGCGCCGCCGCCCGAGCACCAGATCGGCCGTGCCGGAGCGGAGTTCGGCGACGAAGGGCACGAGCAGACCGGGGTCGAGGGAGGCGTCGCAGTCGCAGAAGCAGACGACGTCGGCGTCGGCGGCCGTCAGCCCGGCATGGCAGGCGGCGCCGAAGCCGCGGCGCGGCTCGTGCACCACGCTCGCCCCGAGCGAGCGGGCGACGTCCGCCGATCCGTCGGTGGAACCGTTGTCGACGACGATGGCGCGCCAGCCGTCCGGGATCCGGGCGAGCACCCAGGGCAGCGCCTCGGCCTCGTTCAGACACGGCAGGACGACATCGACGGGGGGTGGTGAGTTCACGGCTCTCACCCTACGAGTGCAAATCCCACATTTCGGGCTTCTGGTCCTTACGAAACGAGGACGCGCGACGGACTCGGACACGCGCCGGCGGCGCCGGTCGGCCGGCGGTGTCAGGCATGGGGCCATGCAGTAGCAGTCGTACGAACCGCGCGACCCGGCTTCCTCGGCCGGCCGCGCGAGCCGGCCCCCGCGGCCACCCCTCCCGGGCGCCACCCGGCCCGGGTCCTGGTCGTCGACGACGACCCGACCGTCGCCGAGGTCGTCACCGGATACCTGGACCGCGCCGGCTACCGCGTGGACCGCGTGGACGACGGTCCCGCAGCCCTTGCCCACGCCACCGCCCACCGGCCCGACCTCGTCGTCCTGGACCTGATGCTGCCGGGCATGGACGGCCTGGAGGGTGCCGCCGGCTGCGCGCCCACGGGCCCGTGCCGGTCATCATGCTCACCGCGCGCGGCGACGAGGAAGACCGCGCCCTGGGCCTGGAGATCGGCGCCGACGACTACGTCACCAAGCCCTTCAGCCCCCGGGAGCTGGTCCTGCGCGTGGAGTCCGTCCTACGCCGCTCCCGCTCAGGTGCGGGCGCCCGCCCGCTGGCAGTCGTCCTGCCGACGGCGCCCTGACCGCCCGCCCGCCACCCGCTCAGTCCCCGCGCTCAGTCCCCGCGCATCCCGGCCGCGGCGAACTCCCGCATCCCGGCGTCGAACCCGGTCTCAGGAAGCCAGCCGAGCTCCGTGCGCAGCCGGGAGGAGTCCGCGACGATGTGCCGGACGTCGCCGAGCCGGAACTCCCCGGTGACCACCGGCGCCGGCCCGCCGTGCGCCGCGGCCAGCGCCCGCGCCATGTCGCCGACGCTGTGCGGTTCGCCGCTGCCGGTGTTGTACACCGTCAGCGTGCCCGGCGCACAAGCCGCCTCCAGTGCCACGACGTTGGCCGCGGCCACGTCCCGTACGTGCACGAAGTCCCGCAACTGCCCGCCGTCCTCGAACACCCGGGGCGACTCGTCGCGGGCGAGCGCCGAACGGAAGAAGGAGGCCACACCCGCGTACGGAGTGTCCCGGGGCATCCGGGGCCCGTACACGTTGTGGTAGCGCAGCGACACCGCGGACCCACCGGTGCACCGCGCCCAGGCGGCGGCCAGGTGCTCCTGGGCCAGCTTGGTCGTCGCGTACACGTTCCGCGGATCGACCGGCGCGTCCTCCCCGACCAACCCCGGGGCGAGCCCCCGGCCGCACACCGGGCACAGCGGCTCGAACCGTCCCGCCGCGAGGTCCCCGGCCCCCCTCGGCCCCGGTCGCATCGCACCGTGGGCGGAGCACTCGTAACGCCCCTCGCCGTACACCACCATCGACCCGGCCAGCACGAGCCGCCGCACCCCCGCCTCGGCCATGGCGGCGACCAGCACGGCGGTGCCCAGGTCATTGCGCGACACGTACGCGGCGGCGTCGGCGACCCCGTTCCCGAGCCCGACCATCGCCGCCTGGTGACACACCGCGTCGACCCCCACCAGCGCCCGTGCCACGGCGACGGGATCCCGCACGTCGGCAGCCGGATCCTGCCGCACGTCGAACACGACCGGATCGTCCCCGCGCGCCCGCAGCGCGTCGACGACATGGGACCCGATGAACCCGGCACCGCCGGTGACCAGTACACGCATGGACCCACGCTAGGGCGCGCCCGGGCCCGCCCGGGCGACTGGCGGGCCGTGTCACCACTTCGTCAGAATCCCGACGGCAGCCGCAACCAGGGGCGCCCACGCCGAAATCGGGCCGACGCCGCGACGGTTGGCGGGCTACGCTGCCACGCCAGGGCCGACGCCGTGCCACGGGGGAGTACATGAGCCGACCACTGCTCTTCCTCGACGTGGACGGGCCTCTCAACCCCTACGCGGCCAAGCCCGAGCGACGTCCCGAGGGTTACACCACGCTGAGGGTCCCCCGAGGCGAGGTGACGTCGGCGGACCCCGGATCGCTCACGGCCCGCCGGCGAACGCTGCGCGTCTGGCTCAATCCGGAGCACGGGCCGGCCCTGTTGGCGCTCGACTACGAACTCTGCTGGGCCACCACGTGGATGGCCGAGGCCAACCGGTGGATCGCTCCCGTGCTCGGCCTGCCCGAACTCCCCTTCGTCCCGTTCGGCGACGCCCTGTTCCAAGAACGCCCCGACGGGGTCCACTGGAAGACCGAAACCCTGGTGCGCCACGCCGACGGTCGTCCCTTTGCCTGGGTCGACGACGAGCAGAGCGATCGCGACCACGCGTACGCGAGCGCGCACCACCGGGGACCCGCACTCCTCCACCACGTCAATCCGCGCATCGGCCTGCGCGAGGGCGACTTCAAGACGCTCGCCGACTTCGCCCGTTCCTCCGGTGCTCGACCGGCCACCGGCTGAGCCCGGCGAGCTCCACCAGACACGACCTAGGCGAGGCCGCCCCAGGCCGTGTCCGTAAAGTCCCGCGCGCGTCCCTGCGGCTTTGGACGTAGCCGCCGTTTCCCTGTGGGAGCGTTGGTCTCCGCTGGCCGGTGGTGGGCTGTTCGCGCAGTTCCGCCCCCTACGCCCGAAGGGCGTGGTGGTACCCCCAGCGCCACCTGTTTCGCTTCCCCCGCCATCCGTCTGCGGGCTGAGGGCAGGGTGTTTAGGGGCGCGAGGAACTGCGCGACAAGCCACAGACGGGCCGCAGACGCCAAGACCGCTCATGTGTCACGGCGCCACCGCGCCTGCCGCGGCAGCGACAACGCCGGACGGGCCACGCCGGACTTTCCGGACACGACCTAGGCGAGGCCGCCGTTGGCGAACAGGACCTGGCCGTTGACCCATCGGCCGGGGCCGGCCAGGAAGGCGACGGCTTCGGCGATGTCCTGCGGGGTGCCCAGGCGTTCGAGCGGGGCCGCCTTCGTCAGGTTCTCGATCGTCGCCTCGTCCTTGCCGTCGAGGAACAGCGGCGTGGCGGTCGGGCCGGGGGCCACCGCGTTCACGGTGACGTCCCGGCCGCGCAGCTCCCGGGCCAGCACCGGCGTCATGGCCTCGACCGCGCCTTTGCTGGCCACGTACGCGCCGTAGCTCGGAAAGCGGAGACGGGTGACGGAGGTGGAGAAGTTGACGATCGCGCCGCCCCGGCGCACCCGGCGGGCCGCCTGCTGACAGACCACGAAGGTGCCGCGGACGTTGGTGCGGTACGTGCGGTCGAGTTCGTCCAGGTCCAGGGTGGCGATCGGGGACAGCGGCATGATGCCGGCCGTGTTCACGACCACGTCGAGGTGTCCGAACTCCGCCTCGACGACGTCGAAGGCCGCCGCCATGGCCTGCTCGTCGGCGACGTCGCCGCTCACCGACACCGCCCGGCCGCCGGCCCGCTTCACCGCGGTGACCGTCTCCTCGGCCCTGGCGCGGTTGCCCGCGTAGTGCACGGCGACCGCGATGCCGTCCCGGGCCAGGCGCTCGACGACCGCCCGGCCGATGCCGCCTGATCCGCCGGTGACGAGGGCGGCGCGCGTGCTGTCGTTGCCGCTGTCCATGCCTCTTCGCCTCTTCCTTCACCGCTTCGATTATCGCTGATATTCCATTTCTGTAATCGACGATACAGCAGCGATAAGTCCGGTTCACAGGAAGGCGTGAGTCAATCTCCCCATGCCTTCCAGCGGACTGCGTACGGCACGGTCGAAAGCCCCGCGCGCCGCCGCGCGCCGCATCGTCGCCTCGGCGCTGGCCACGGCCGTGCTGACGCCGGCGCTCGGCGCCGCGACCGCCGCGCCCGTGGCCGCGGCCACCCTCCCGGACGTCTCCTGCACCGCATCGGACCTCCCCCTCGGATACGGGCTGCTCGTCGACATCGCCTCCGCGCTCGGCGCCCACGAGTCGACCGCCGCGGTGTTCGTCGAGGACCGCACCAGCGGCACCCGGTGCGAGGTCCGCGCGGACCGGGCGTTCGACTCGGCGAGCGTCGTCAAGCTGATCGTGCTCGGCGCGCTGCTGCGCGAGGCCGACGGGCAGGGGCGTCGGCTCACCGACCGCGAAGGCGCCCTCGCGCACGCCATGGTCACCCGCTCCGACAACGCGGCCACGGGCGCCCTGTGGCGGCAGTTGGGCGCCGGGCGGATCGCGGCGTTCTGCGCCGCGGCCGACATGGCGGACACCGTTGTCGACCGCACCGGCCACTGGGGGCTCACGCAGATCACGGCGCGGGACACGGCAGCCCTGTTACGCCTGTTGACCACCGCCGGCCCGGTCCTCTCGGACGCCGCCCGCTCCCACGCCCTGCGCTTGATGCGCGAGGTGGTGCCGGCGCAGCGCTGGGGCACCCCGGCGGGCGCCCCGGCCGATGCGACCGTGCACGTCAAGAACGGTTGGTTGCCCCGGGCCAGCCACGGGTGGCGCGTCCACAGCGCCGGCGCGTTCGGCGGCGCGGGCGGGGGCTACACCGTGACCGTGCTCACCGAGGACAACGCGACCATGGCCCAGGGCGTCGACACCATCGAAGCGGTCTCCCGCGCGCTGCACCGCCGCCTGTGACTGCCCCCGGCCGCGCAGGGAGCCGTCGATACGATCACGGGCATGACGGCAACGGAACCGACGATCCTCGCGACCTCCGGCGGCCACCGGGTCGGTGGGCGCACCAGAGTGGCGTTCGACGCCCTCGTGCACCACGCGGTGGACCTCTCCGGTGTGCACGGGCGGCGCCCGCGCATCATGTACGTCGGCACCGCCATCGGGGACGCCGAGCACTTCACGACCCGGATGACCGAGGCGGCGCGGGTCGCGGGGTTCGACCTGACGCCCCTGCACCTGTTCCCCATGCCCAACGTCGAGGACGTCGAAGGGGCGGTCCTCGACCACGACGTGGTCTGGGTCATGGGGGGCTCGGTGGTCAACCTCCTCGCCGTGTGGCGGGCGCACGGCCTGGACCGCGTCATGCACCGCGCCTGGCAGGCGGGCGTCGTGCTCAGCGGAGTCAGCGCGGGCTCCCTGTGCTGGTACCGGGGCGGCGCGACCGACTCCTTCGGGCCCGAGTTGCGCCCGGTCACCAACGGGCTGGGCTTCCTGCCGTACGGCAACGGCGTGCACTACGACTCGGACGAGGGCCGGCGTCCGCTGATCCACCGACTCGTGGCGGACGGCACCCTGCCCACCGCCCACTGCACGGACGACGGCGTCGGCCTGGTGTACCGCGGAACGGAATTGGTGGAGGCGGTCGCGGAAGTCCCCGGCGCGGGCGCCTACGTCGTCACGAGCGACCAGGGCGTGGCGACCGAGGAGCGCATCGAGCCCCGCCTGCTGGCTGCACCCCGCCCGTGACCGAAGCCGCGCCCCGCCGGCCGGCTCAGACGACCACCACCCGGCGCCCGCGCGTGTGACCGGCCCGGCTGTCGATCTGCGCCGCCGCGGCCTCGTCGAGCGCGTACGCCTTCTCCACCGGGATGTGAAGCTTCCCGCGCGAGAGGAGGCCGACGGCCTCGGCCAGCGCCGCCGGCACGTCCCCGGTCGTGCCGGAGAACCGGACGCCGAACTCCGGCGCGCTCAGATCGGCGATGGTGACCACCTTCCGCGGATCGCCGGTGAGCTCGACGAGTTCGCGCAGCACGCCCGACCCGGCGAGGTCGAGGGCCGCGTCGACGCGGCCGAGCCGCCGCACCCGCTCGACCCAGCCCTCGCCGTACGTCGTGGCGAGGGCGCCCAGGCCGCGCACGTACTCCAGGTTCGCGGCCCCCGCCGTGCCGATCACCGCGATGCCGCGGTCCCGCGCGATCTGGAGCACCGCCGACCCCACTCCGCCCGACGCCCCGCTGACCAGCAGGGTCTGCCCGGGCCGCACGCCCACCTGGCGCAGGGTGCGCAGTGCGGTCTCCACCACGGAGGGGTATCCGGCCGCCTCCTCGAAGCTCAGGCCGTCGGGCATGCGGGCCCAGGCCGACAGCACGGCGAACTCGGCATAGGTGCTCGACCCCCTGCCGAACACGCGGTCGCCGACCTCGACGCCCTCGACGCCCGCGCCGACCTGGTCCACCACTCCCGAGGCGTCCTGCCCCACCCCGGCGGGCAGTTCGACCGGACGCGTCTTGCGGAACTGGCCTTCGCGGATCCTCCAGTCGACCGGGTTCACGCCCGCCGCCCGCACGGCGACACGTATCCGCCCCTGGCCCGCGTGGGGTTGCTCGGCGTCGACGAGGTGCAGAACGTCCGGCCCGCCGAACTCGGCGTGGCTCACCTTCTTCATGGTCGTCATGCGGCGACCGTAACACTAACGGTTAGTATTTAGGAACGGTTCCATTCTTGAGGCTGCTAGCGTGAGCGCATGACCGTGCCGACCGGACGTCGTGAGCGCAAGAAGGCCGCGACCCGCCAGAAGATCGCCGACGCCGCCCTGCGGCTCTTCCTGGAGCGGGGGTACGACGCGGTGGGCATCCGTGACGTGGCGGCCGAAGCCGACGTCGCCGTCACCACGCTCTTCTCCCACTTCGCCTCGAAAGAGGCCCTGGTGTTCGAGCAGGACGAGGACTTCGAGCACCGCCTGGCCCGGGCGGTCACCGACCGGGCGCCGGACGAGCCGCTGATCCCCGCGCTGCGCCGGGAGATCCACGCCATGGTGCGCCACTGCACGGCGGACGGCGCCGCCCCGATCTGGCGCATGATCGACGGATCGCCGGCCCTGCGGCAGTACGAGGACTCGATGAGGCTGCGCCACGCGGACTCGCTGGCCGCGGCCATCGCCGCCGACCTCGACCTGCCGCACACCGCAACGGTCTGCCGGGCGATCGCGAGGTTCGCGATCGACGCCTACGCGCTGGCGCGCGAGGCCCCCGATCCGCAGGCTGCGGTCGACGAGGTCTTCCGGATGATCGAGGCGGCCTGGGGCGTCGTCCGACCTTCGTGACCGGCTCCGCCGGTAGTTCGTTCGCCGGGCGGCGGGGGCTGCTGCGGCGACGGGGAAGGGCCGGGGCCCGGGCGACCGCAGTCGCGCACCGGGACCCCGCGCCCCCGTGAGTGACCGTCACCGACCGGGCGTCCGGGGGCCGCTTGGCCCCTGCGTCCCGGCTCGGTGACGCATGGTGCGGGGGAGCCGTCTCGTCGGGCCTCCCGCACTGCGTTGGCTAGAACAGCTCGTCCAGGAGCTGGTAGAACGCCACCTTGTCCTTGTCGACCCGCTGCACGCCGTAGTGCTCCAGGAACCGCTCGGCGTACTGGGGGCCGAACCACGGGTCCTCGTCGATGGCCAACTCGCGCACCGCGAGGGCGATGTCGGAGTGCGGGTCGGCAACGCCCAGCCGACCCACGTCGATCACTCCGGTGACCTCGCAGGTCTCCGGGTCGAGCAGGACGTTGTTCGGGCAGAGGTCGCCGTGGCAGACGGCCCGCTGCTCCTGCTGCGGGCGGGTGCGCTCGACCTCGGCGATGAGCTGCTCGCCCGACCAGCCCTCGTACTGGTCCTGGAGGTCCTCCAGGTCCACGAGGTCGTTGGCCACGTTGTGCCGCGCCTCCGCCAACGCGATGGAGAGGCCGTGGTCGAACGGGCACTCGTCCGCGGGCAGGTCGTGCAGCGTGCGAGCCAGGCCGGCCATGGCCTCGACGACGGCGAAGCGCTGGTGCTCCGGCCACTCCTCGGCGGCGGAGACGCCGCGCACCGCCTCGGTGACGATCCAGGCGGCCCCGGCGTCGGCGCCGCGCTCGACGAGCCGGGGGACCGGGACGCCGTGGCGGGCCAGCCATTCGAGCCGGTCCGCCTCTCCGGGCAGGTCGAAGGCCGAATTCTCCGGAGCGTTCGGAGCGATCTTTACGTAGAGTTCGGGCTGCTCTCCCGTCAGGTGGTAGACGACTGCTCCGGAGTCGCCTTCGCTGACGGAGGTCCATGTGTGGTGCGGGTACTTGTTGCGTAGCTCGCTGTCCATGGCCGGCATCATGGCAGAACCTCCACACCTCTCTGACACGCTTTATTGCCCTGTGTGTGGTTTCGGACAACTTTCACCGCAATGTGTGGTTGGTGGCCAAGGGGCGAGCGGAAAGGCCCGTACGCAATCCGTGCTGCTGGCGTCCGCCAGCCGGATCAGGAAGTCCGTCTCGGCTTCCAGGCCGCCTCTCCCGCGGCTGGCGAGGGCGGGGCCCGGGGTGGTGCGCGGCGGACCGCCGCTGAGCTTCGCGGCGCGGGCCATGCGCAGCACGCACGCGGAGACGAACGCCTCCGCGTCGGCGGACGGCACGGTCCACCGGGCCACGTGCGCCCGTGCGCAGTCGGAAACGGCCGAATCTGCATACTGACGCAGGACCAGCATGGCGTCCTGGGTCTCGATCACCTTCCGGTAGGCGGCGAGGCGCCAGGGGATGCGGGGGAGCACGAGGGTCATCAGGCGCCGTCGGGACGAGGAGAGGACCACGTGCGGCACCGCGTCCACGAGGTCCCGCCACAGCGGCCAGATCCGCCAGATGGTGCGGGCGTGCCGGACCGAGCTGCGCAGTTCGGCGGCGAGGGGGACCAGGAGGGCGGCGGCACGGAGGATCGCGTGCAGGCTGAGCGCCAGACTGAGCACGGTGGCGGGGCTCTGGAGGCCCGAGACGAGGAGGGTGAGGCGGTCGAGCCAGTAGAAGCCGGCCAGGGCCGTGCCCCACCCGAAGAGGGCGAGGCCCAGGGACAGGGACCTGGTGGGGCTCCGGCTGCCGTAGGTCCAACAGATGTATACGCACGTCGTGCAGGCCACGATGTGGGTGGCGCAGAGCAACAGGGTATATGCGGCGCAGGCGGCGCAGTCGTTCGCTATCGAGACGAACTGGCCCTTCGCGGGCTCCGCTCCGGCGAAGGCCAGCGCCAGGAGGGCGACCATCACGGCGGCCATCGCGGTCACCGCCGTGCCGGTCCGGCGACGGCCGCCGGTCGCGTGGACGACGAAGTAGAGGACGGCTCCGGCGGAGACCACCCCGATCTGGTTCTTCGCCAGCACGACGACGGTGGCGGAGCCGGTCAGTTCGGTCGCCCAGGTGGAGACCAACCGGGTGTGCAGCGTCATCGCCGCGGCGGCGGAGGCGGTCGCGATCCACAGGCCCCGTTGCTCGTGGTGGCGCACGGCGGGGCCGGCCCGCAGGAGGACGGACACCCACAGGAGGCAGAGGGCCGCGTGGTTGAGGGCGAGGTGCCAGGAGCCGACTAACTCGCCCTTCATGACGGGGCGCTCACGCCCAGGGCGGCGTGGAGCTTGCCGTAGACGCCCGGCGGCCGGTGCCAGGTCGGAGCCGCGTCGCCCGCGCGTATCAGGCTGGCGAGCATCTCGGCCTCCTGCTCCTGGCGGCTGGAGTAGTTGGTCCGGCCCAGGACGCGGCGCACCAGTCGGGTGTCGAGGTCGGGGAAGAGCGCGTTGGACACCCCCGAAGCGACCGAGGCGACCGAGGCGTCGGAGCGGTGGCCGAAGAGCATGTGCCCGATCTCGTGCAGGACGATGTGCTCCTGATGGGAGCGCGCGGTGTGCTGTTCGTAGAAGATGTGGTCTTCGGCGTCCGTGCCGATCCACAGGCCGCATACTTCGGATGTGTCAAGGGGGATCGGGTGCAGATGGAGGGGGCGCCTGCGGCGCTTCGACAGTTCGCTGCACAGGGTCCCGATGCAGAAGGGCTGGAGAAGCGGTAACTGATCCATAAGCGGCTGGCAACGTCGGCGCAGCCTTGCGTATCGATGCGACGTATGGATCATCGGGTCGGCCTTTCTGAGGCGGATCGGCGGAGGTGTGCACGGCGGCGCCGCCCCCTGTCTGCGGGCAGACGGGGCGCTCGACGGGTGGGGACGACGGCGCGCCGGGGCGGAGTTCGGCCCCGGTCGGCCGTGCGGCGGAGCAGGGGTGAGTGACGCGTTCCGTGGGGGTCAGGCACGGAACGCCGAGGTCGTCCTCGGACGTTGCGGTCCGGGGGCGGGGGGGGCACGCGGAGTCCGCGTGCCCCATGCGGAACGGATCTCCTGTGCTTATGGGCCCGCCTGGTGACACGAGGTGGTCAGCGCTCGTGCGGACGTGGTGTCGTCGGGCTCATGGGTGTGGGGGTGAATGACAGCCTCCCTGGGGCGGTGCGGGCAAGCGGCACCGGCGGCCGAAATCGTTGAGCTGTGCGTCCGTCGTGGTCGGCGACGGGCTACGCGTCGTCCGTGAAGTCCGAGTCTTCGGGCGGTGCGAGGTTCTGCATGGTCCGCACCTGCTCGACCATGATGAGCAGGGCGTCCAGGCTCTCCGGCGTCAGCCCCTCGGCGCGCAGGGCGAGGTTGCGCACCCGGGCGTCGCGCAGCGCGCGCGCCAGTTGCAGCTGTGCGTTGACCCGCTGGGCCGCCTCCTCGTTGAGGAAGTACTCCGGTGGGACTCCGAAGTACTCCGCGAGGACGTCGAGTTGCTCCAGCGTGACGTTGCGCTTCTTGCCGGTGGCCAGTTCCCACAGGTACGTGCCGGAGATCGTGCCGCCGGTCGCCTCGCGGATCTCCTTGGCCAGGCGTGCGTATCCGGGGCGTCTGCGCTCGTCGGGGTAGAGGGCGGCGATCAGTTCGTTGAGACGCTGGTCGAACTTCCGCAGCAGGGGACGCCCGGATGACTCGGGTGTCCCTTTCTCTAGATCCGTCATGAATTGCTTCTCCCGCTTGGGCCGGCCCCCGCCCGTCCTGCCCGCTTGAGCGGGCAACAGGACACGGATCATCAAACAGTCATCAGCCACCGTTGACAAGGCGGCGCTGTATGAGCGTACGATCGCACAGCGCTTCATCCGCTTTAGTGAACGGCACGAACCCCGGTCATATTCCCGCCCCTTCTGTCCGCGGAGGTACGGCACGATGAAGGCTCTGGTTTTCGAGGCCCCGCACCGAGCGCTCCTGGACCACCGCGACGTGCCCGAACCGGCACCGGGAGAGGCCCTCGTCCGGCTCGCCTACAACTCCGTCTGCGGCAGCGACCTGTCCTTCTACAAAGGGGTCTGGCACGGCTTCACCTACCCGGTCGTGCCCGGCCACGAATGGAGCGGAACCGTCGAGGCGGTCAACGGGACCGTCGGCGCCGAGCTGGTCGGCAGCAACGTCGTGGGGGACCTCACCTGCTCCTGCGGGACCTGCCAGCACTGCGCGGCCGGCACCCCCACCCTCTGCGAGGACCTCCAGGAACTCGGCTTCACCCGGGACGGCGCGTGCGCCGAGTACATGACCATCCCGGTGGCCAACCTCAAGCCCCTGCCCGCCGGCCTCCCGCTGCGGACGGCCTGTCAGGTCGAGCCGCTGGCCGTCGCCCTCAACGCGGTGGACCGGCTGCACGTCACCCCGGGGGAGAAGGTCGCCATCACGGGCGCCGGCGGCATCGGACTGCTGCTCGCCCAGGCCGCCCAACTGCGCGGAGCCACCGTCACGGCGATCGCCGAACCCGTGCCCGAACGCCGTGAGGCCGCCCTCGCGATGGGCATCCCGATCGCGGTCTCCGGCGATCCGGGGGACCTCGTCGAGCTCACCCGCAACAGCCCGGAGACCGTCCCCGACGTGGTCCTGGAAGCGTCCGGCTATCCGCTCGCGGCGCAGGAGGCGTTCCGGGCCGTCCGCTCCGGCGGACGCGTCGGCCTCGTCGGCTACCGCATCGAGGAAGCGGCCATCATGTCCACCCACGAGGTCGTGCTGAAGGTCCTCACCGTCCAGTCCTCGATGGGGCCCGGCACCCGATTCGACGAGGCGACCAACGCCCTGGCCAGCGGCGCCGTCGACGTGGACGCCCTGCTCAGCCACGAGTTCGCCCTCGACGACTACGCCAAGGCCCTCGACATCGCCCTGCGCCGCGCCGACGGCAACACCCGCTCGTACTTCAACTTGGCCCTCTGACGTACCCCATCTCCCGGTGATGTGCCCGCACGTCCTCCGCGCACGACGTCAGAAAGGAACGACCACATGGCTTCCCCGCTGGCAGTCCAAGGCGGCACCGCGGTACGCACCCGCCCCTGGCCCGCCTGGCCCCAGCCCGCGCCCGGCGTCAGGCGCGCGGTGGACGAGGTCCTCGACTCCGGCAGGTGGTCCATCAGCGGGCCCTACCGCGGCGTCGAGTCCTACGAACGCCGCTTCGCCCGGGCGTTCGCCGCCTACCACGGCGCCGACCACTGCATCCCCGCGGCCAGCGGCACCGCCAGCCTCATGCTCGCCCTCGAAGCGTGCGGCGTCGGCGCCGGAGACGAGGTCATCGTCCCCGGGCTGTCCTGGGTCGCCTCGGGGACCACCGTCCTCGGCGTCAACGCCGTACCCGTCTTCTGCGACGTCGACCCCGACACGCTCTGCGTCCACCCGGCGGCCGTCGAAGCCCACATCACCCCCCGCACCCGGGCCATCGTGGTGGTGCACCTCTACTCCGCCGTCGCCGACATGGACGCGCTCAAGGACGTCGCGGACCGGCACGACCTGCCCCTGATCGAGGACTGCGCCCAGGCCCACGGCGCCACCCACCACGGCGCCAAGGTCGGCACCCTGTCCACGGCCGGCACCTTCAGCATGCAGCACAGCAAGGTCCTCACCAGCGGCGAGGGCGGCGCGGTGATCACCCAGGACGCCGAACTCGCACGCCGGATCGAGCACCTGCGGGCCGACGGCCGCTGCCTGGCCACCGCCAGCCCGCCGACCGGCGCCATGGAACTCGTCGAGACCGGCGAACTGATGGGCAGCAACCGCTGCATCTCCGAGTTCCAGGCCGCCATCCTCACCGCACAACTCGCCGTCCTGGACGAACAGAACCGCCGCCGCCGCGACAACGCACTCCTGCTCGACCAGCACCTGGAGCGCCTCGGCCTGCGCCCTCAGACCACCTCCCCGGGGACCACGTCGCGCACCTACTACACCTACGCCGCGAGGCTCCCCGACGGCGAACTCACCGAACCCGCCGTCGCCGACGTCGCCGCGGCGCTCACCGCCGAGCTCGGCTTCTCCGTCCTCCCTTCGTACGCGCCCGTGCCGGCGAACAGGCTCTACGCCCCCCGGACCCGACAACGGTTCGCCCTGGGCCTGGCGCACGAGGAACTCATCGACCCCAAGCGATTCCACCTGCCGGTGTGCGAGGACACCGCCCAGCGCACCATCACCCTCCACCACGCCGCGCTGCTCGGAGACGCCGAAGACATGAACGACATCGCCAGCGCCGTCGAGAAGGTTCTGCGCCACGGCGCCGCACTCGCTCATTGACCGCGGGCCACGGGCACGCCCGCCGCCCGCGCACCGCCGGAGGACTGGGAGACCATGCAATCCACAACCGTCGTCATGGAAGACGCGTCGTTCCCCTACCGACTCGGATCGGACTGCGCCGACGAGATCGTCGCGCGCCTCGGTGAACTCGACGCCAGCGGATACTTCGTGATCAGCGACACCACCGTGGCCGGCCTGTACGGGCACGACCTGACGGCACGCATCCACAAGGAAGCAGGACCCGCCGTCCTGCTCACCCACGAAGAGGGCGAACCCCACAAGGGACTCGCGACCGTCAGCACCCTCGCCGAGCAGGCGCTGGAACACGGCGCCGACCGCCGCGCGATCATCGTCGCCCTCGGCGGTGGAGTCACCGGCAACATCGCCGGCCTCCTGGCGTCCCTGCTGTTCCGGGGCACCAGACTCGTCCACGTGCCCACCACCGTCGTGGCCATGCTCGATTCCGTCCTGTCCCTGAAGCAGGCGGTGAACGCCACCTACGGCAAGAACCTCGTGGGCACCTTCTACCAACCCGTCGAAGTCCTCGCCGACACCGCCATGCTGCGCACCCTGCCCCCGCGGGAGATGCGATCGGGCATGGGCGAGGTCGTCAAGAACGCCCTCGCGATCCGCCCCTCCATGCTCGACCGGATGGCGAACGTCCTTGAGCCCTCGGCCCGGTACGACGACGAGACCCTGCGCTGGGCCATCGCCGAGAGCCTGGCCGCCAAAGCGGCCGTCACCCACGCGGACAAGCGCGAACGGGGCGCCGGACTCGTCCTCGAATACGGACACACCGCCGGACACGCCATCGAGCACGCCTCCCACGGGCGCGTCGCCCACGGAGCGGGCGTCGTCGTCGGCATGGCCATAGCCGCCGAAGTGTCCCGGCGCCTCGGGCACGCCGACGCCGAATTCGTCGCCCAGCACGGGGAGTTGGCGTCCGCCGGCGGCATCCCGCCGACCGTCCCCGCCCACGTGGACGTCGCCAGGGTCAAGACCTGGCTCTCCTACGACAACAAGCGCGGCTACCTCGACTCGCCCCAGGGCCACACGCCCATGGTGCTCCTCGCCGGCCCAGGACGGGTGCTGCACACCGGCTCCCTGCCCCTGGTGCCCGTCCCGCTCGCGCTGCTCGAAGAGGTAGTGGACGCGACTGCCGAGTAGGACCCGGGGCGGAAGCGGACCGACCACCGACCACCGCCCGCCGCAGCCGCGTAGACCGACCCGTGATCGCACCAGCCAACCTCCTGCCCCCGTGGAGTCATCCCGTGCGCGTGCTGCGGCTCACCCCCTTCTTCCACCACGACTGCGTCACCGAGTGGCCGCCCGAGTTCGACGCCGTCGGCGGCATGCAGGTGCAGATCCTCCACCTGTCCCGGGAGCTCGCCGACCGCGGCGTCGAGCAGCAGGTGATGACCGTGGGCTTCCCCGGACTGCCCCGCCGCCGGGTCGACCGCCCCGGGCTGGAGATCCGAGTCACCCGCGCTCCCCTTCCCCGGCTGCGGTCGGCCCTCACCGGACTGGTCGGCCTCAACCAGGCGTGGCTCGCGGCGGTCCTCGCCGCCTGCCTGCCGCTGCGCCGCACCTGGCCCCCCGACCTCGTCCACGTCCACGCCGACGGGCAGCTCTGGGCGCTGCTCGCGGGCCCGCTCGTCTCGCGGATCGTGGGCGCCCCCTACTGCCTGACGCTGCACTGCTCCCGACTCGCGGTGTACGAACCGATGTCCCGCGTCGACCGGATGCAGCACCGACTGGTGTACGCGGCGGAGCGCTACGCCCTGCGGCACGCCCGCCGGGTCTCCACGCTCACCGAGCGCACCGCCGACACCGTCGCGAAGCTGCTGCCGCTGGACCGCTCGCGCGTCGACGTGCTGCCCGACTCGGTGGGGGCCGTGCGGCCCGTGCCGGAAGACCAAGCACGCGCCCGACTGCGCTCGCTCGGCGTGCCCGACGGCGCCCCCGTCGTCGGCTGGGTCGGGCGGGTGGCGCACGAGAAGGGATGGCGCGACTTCGTCGCGGTGGCACAGGGCTGGGACACCGGGTCCGGCGCGCCCGGCGCGGTCTTCCTCGTCGTCGGCGACGGCCCGCAGCGCGCCCTGATGCAGCAGGCCGTGCACGACGCCGGCCTCGCGGACCGGTTCGTCTTCACCGGGTTCGTCCCCCACGACACCGTCCCGTCCGTGATGACCGGTCTCGACGTGCTCGTGATGCCCTCGGCGCACGAGGAGTTGGGGGGAAGCGCCCTGGAGGCCATGGTGTGCGGAACGCCCGTCGCCGGATACGCCGTCGGCGGCCTGCGCGACACGGTGGGCGGCATCACCCCCGCCCTGCTGGTGCCCAAATCAGACATCACAGCCCTGACGCGCGCGGCGGGTCGGGCGATCGTCGACGCCCCCGGACACCGCAAGGCGGTCGCCGACGCCCTGCCCGACCTCCTCGCCTCCTACGGGGACGCCACCGCCGACCGCGCCGTCGAGCACTACCGACGGGCCCTCGGCGCCACCGCGGAAGGGGGCCGCCCGTGCAGGCCATGACGTCGCTGCGGCGGTGCGCCCCCTACCTGCGACCGCACCGCACCCTGATGACCGCCACGTACGCCGTCGCGTTCGGCTCGATGCTCGCGGGCCTCGCGATGCCGCTCGTCCTCCAGAAGCTGATCGACGGACCCGTTGAGGAGCGGGACTTCGGGGCCCTGCCCTGGTTCATCGCCGCGTTCACCTTCCTCGGCGTCCTGGAGGCCGTACTCCTCGGCGCACGACGGCTCCTGGTCATCCGGCCGGCGACCCGGCTGGAGACGTCGATGCGCGCCGACGTCGCCGCGCACATCCAGCGCCTCCCGCTGTCGTTCCACACCCGCTGGCAGTCGGGCCAGTTGCTGTCCAGGACCGTCTCCGACGTCACCGAGATCGGCCGGTTCGTGGCGTTCTCCGGCGTCTACCTGGTCGTCAACCTCGCCGCCCTCGCCGTGGGACTGCTCGTCCTCCTCGCGCTCCAGCCGGTGCTCGCCCTGATCGTGCTGGCCGCCTACGTCCCCATGGTCCTGGCGACCACCGTCTTCGAGGAGAAGTTCCGCATCGTCGCCCGCTCCGCCCAGGAGCTGAGCGGCGACCTGTCCACCACCGTCGAGGAGTCCGTCCTCGGCATCCGGGTGCTCAAGGTCTTCGGCCACGGCCACCGGACCGTACGCCAGTTCCACCGGGACGCGACCCGGCTGCGGAAGCTGGAGCTGCGCAAGGTCTCCTACACGGCGGCCCTGTGGTGGACCATCACGGTCCTGCCGGACCTGGCCATCGTCGCGATCATCGGCTACGGCGGTCACAGCGTCGCCACGGGCGGCCTGACCCTGGGCACCCTCATGGCGTCGCTGACGGTGGCCACTTACCTGCGCTGGCCCGCCGACACCCTGGGCTGGCTCACCGCGGACGCCAGCACGGCAGCCGCGGCGGCGGACCGCTACTGGCAGGTCCGCGACGAACCGGTGACGGTGGACGACCCGCGCTGTCCCCTCCCGCTGCCGACGCCGGTGCGCGGAGAGCTCCGACTCCAGGGCGTCCACTACGCCCACCCCGGCGGCCGGGCAGCGGCCCTGCACGGCATCGACCTCACGCTCCCCGCCGGCCGGACCGTCGCCGTCGTCGGCGCGACGGGATCGGGCAAGAGCACCCTGCTGTCACTGCTGTCCCGGCTGGACGACCCCACCACGGGCAGCATCAGCCTGGACGGGACCGACCTGCGCGACCTCACACTCGCCGACCTGCGATCGGTGGTGTGCAGCGCGTTCGACGACCCGGTGCTCTTCTCCGGCACCGTGCGCGACAACGTCGCCCTCGGCCTCGGCCGCACCGATCTCCGCACCACCGCCCGCGCCGGAGCCGACGGCGGCACGGAACCCGGGCAGGAGCACGACGAACGGATCTGGGACGCCCTGCGCGCCGTACAGGCCGACGGCTTCGTCTCCGCGCTCCCCAAGGGGCTGAACACCGTCATCGGGGAGGAGGGCCTCGGCCTCTCCGGCGGCCAGCGCCAACGCCTCGCCCTGGCCCGCGCCCTGGCGCCCCGGCCCGCCGTGCTGGTGCTCGACGACGCCCTGTCCGCCCTCGACGTCCACACCGAACGGGAGGTCGAGAACGCGCTGCGCGGACTGCTCAGCCGCGTCACGACCGTCCTCGCCACCCACCGGCCCCGCACCCTGCGCCTGGCCGACCGGGTGGTGTTCCTGGAAGCCGGCCGGGTGGCCGCGACGGGCACCCACGACGAACTCGTGGCGAAGGAGCCCGCCTACCGCCGCCTCGTCCAACCCGACCTGCCCGCCCTCGACGCCACGACACCGCACACCACGGGGAAGGTGGAGACCGGATGAGCGCGCAGGACGACACCCGGTCGCGAAACCACCGCAACGCGCTGCTGCGCATGCTGCTCGGGCCCCGCAAGAAGCGCCTCACCGCCGCCACCGCGCTCGCCCTGCTGGAGAACGCCTGCGGACTCGTGCCACCGCTGCTCATCGCCGCCGCCATCGACCGGGGGCTGCCCGCGGCGGCCGACGGACGCTGGGGCCCGCTCGTCGGCTACACGACCGCCGCCCTGGTCACCGGCCTGACCACCGCCACCGTCAAGTACTGCTTCCTGCGGTACTCCGGCGGCATCGCCCAAGACCTCCTCCTCGAACTGCGGCACCGGGCCTTCGCCCAGGTCATGCGTCAGCCGCTGGCCTTCCACGAGAGCCACCCCTCGGGCCGGGTCATCGCCCGGCTCTCCAGCGACGTGGAGTCGGTCGAGGAGATGCTGGAGACCGGCCTGGACGGGCTGTTCTCCGCGATCTTCTCCATGGTCGGCATCCTGGCCGTGATGATCTGGCTCGACCAGCCGCTGGCCGCCGTCGTCATGGGACTGTTCGTCCCCCTCTACGTGCTCACCCGCTGGTTCCGGCACCGGTCCAAGCTGGCCTACCGGCACACCAGGACGGCCGTCGAGGGCGTCGTGGGGCACACGGTGGAGGCGTACAACGGCATCAAGGCCGTCCAGGCGTTCCGCCGCGAGGACGCCAACGCCCGACGGCTGCGCGCCCTCGACGCCGACTACGCCGTCGCCCGCGTCGAGTCGGGCTTCGTCAGCGCGGCGTTCAGCGGCGGCGTCAAACTCATCGGCAACCTGTCGCTGGCGGCGCTGCTGACCGTGGGTGTCATCCGGGTCGACCAGGGGCACCTGGCGCTCGGCACGCTCACCGCGTTCCTCCTGTACGTCCACCGCCTCTACGACCCGATCGACGAACTCGCCAGCTTCGCCAACGCCTTCTCCGCCGCGTCCGCCGGACTGGAGAAGATCGGGGCCCTGTTCGTCCAGCACCGCGGCGTCACGCAGCCGTCGGCCCCGGTGCCCCTGCCCAAGGCCGCACCCGCGGAGCCCGTCGGCGCCCTGCACCTCGACGACGTGCACTTCCACTACGGGGAGCGCGACCGCCCCGTGCTGAGCGGAGTCGACCTGATGCTGGCACCCGGCCGCACCGTGGCCCTGGTGGGCACCACCGGCGCGGGGAAGTCCACCATCGCCAAGCTCCTGGCCCGGCTGTACGACCCCACCGCGGGACGCATCACCCTCGACGGCGTGGACCTGCGGCAGATCAGCGACGGGGAGCTGCGCGGAGCCGTGTCGATGGTCACCCAGGAGTCCTTCCTGTTCTCCGGCTCGATCGCCCGGAACATCGCGCTCGGCCGCCCCGGCGCCTCCCGGGCCGAGATCCGCGCCGCCGCCGAGGCGGTGGGCGCACACGCCTTCATCAGCGCGCTGCCCGAGGGCTACGACACGGACGTGCACAAACGCGGCGCGGGCCTCTCTGCGGGCCAGCGACAGCTCATCGCCCTGGCCCGGGTGATGCTCACCTCCCCCCGCGTCCTCATCCTCGACGAGGCCACGTCCAGCATGGACACCCCGTCCGAGCAGGCGGTGCACGAGGCCCTGGCCACCGTCCTCGCCGACCGCACCGCCGTCGTCATCGCCCACCGGCTGTCCACGGTCGCCATCGCGGACCGGGTCCTGGTCATCGAGGACGGGGCCGTGGTGGAGGACGGCGCCCCCGCGAAGCTCCTCGCAACCGGCGGACACTTCTCGGCCATGCAACGCGGATGGCTGGCCGCCACGTCGGGCTGAAGTGCCGGCACAGCCGCCCCGCCACCCACCCAGACAGAGAAAGCAGGACACGAGATGAAGCGACTGCGGGGCACGCTGCCGTCGAACGCCCCCCACGCACGGCACCCCGAACCGCTGGGCCCCGCGCACCGCGACGGATGGGACCCGGCCGACGACGGCCGGGTGTGGGACGTCTGCGTCATCGGCAGCGGCGCCAGCGGAGCGGTCGCCGCCGACCGCCTGGTGCGCCAGGGCCTGGACGTCCTGACCGTAGAGGAGGGCTTCCGACTCGCGCCGGAGTTCGGCAACCCGGAGTTGGACGACATGTGCCGCACGGCCCTGGTCCGTGACGGGAACGGCGGCTGGAGCGACGAGGGCTGGCCCTGGACGACGTCCAACCTCGGCGGCGGAACCGTCTTCTTCGGCGGCGCCGCCTGGCGCTACGAGCCCTTCGACTTCGACCCGAGCGCCCTGATCGACGCCGGTGACCTGGACGTGCGCTGGCCCTACGGGCTCGCGGAGCTGGCCCCGTACTACGAGGTGCTGGAGCGCCGGTTGGGGATCTGCGGCGGCGTGGCGGAGGGCACCAGTCGCTCCACCGCGAGCAGCCGCGGCACCGCCCATCCGCCCACGGCCGCCGCGGAAGTCCTGCTGGAGGCCGGGACCGCGCTCGGCTACCAGCCGTTCCCCACCCCGCTGGCCATCAACCGGGAGGCCCACGGGGGCCGGTCGGCCTGCGCCCGGGACTCGCTGTGCGTGAGCCACCAGTGCCGCACGGGGGCCAAGGCCGATGCGGTCTCCGCCTTCCTCGCCCCGCTCGCCGAGCATCCCAACTTCAGTCTGCGGACCGGGGTGCGGGCGCTGCGCCTGGAGCAGGAGTCCCCGCACGAGGTGGCCGCCGTGACCTGCCTCGACCGGCTGACCCGCACCGTCCACCGCATCCGGGCCCGCTCCTTCGTCGTCGCCTGCAACGCGATCCAGACCGCCGCGCTGCTGCTCAGGTCGCGCGGGTCCCACGCGCCCACCGGCGTGGGCAACCACTCCGGGCTGGTGGGCCGGGGGCTGACGATGAAGCTGAGCGAGTACGTCAGCGGAGTGGTCGAGGCGCCCCGCGGGGTGCGGCTGTCCGACCCGCGCGTCCACACGGGACCGTTCTCGACGATCTCCTTCCTCGACCACTACCTGGACCCCGACTGCCCCACGGGGGTGGGCGGACTGATCTACGAGTCGAAGAACGACGAGCCCCACCGCATCCGGCACGACGCCCTGGAGTTGCGGATCGAGACGATCCTCGCCGACCACCCCAACCTCGACAACCGGGTGCGGCTCTCCCACCACACCGACGAGGACGGCGTGCCGTCCGTCGTCATCGACTACACCCCCGACCCGCGCGACCTGCGCCGGCTGGAGTACATGACCGACAAGTGCGAGCGGCTGCTGCGGCAGGCCGGTGCCACCGGCATCAAGCACGAGAAGAGCGGCTTCGCCCAGGGGAGCTGCCATCTGCACGGCACCTGCCGGGCCGGCACCGACCCGAACCGCTCCGTGGTCGACGGCTGGGGCCGCGTCCACTCCGCCCCCAACGTCTACGTGGTGGACGGCAGCTTCATGCCCTACCCCGGCGGGCTGAACCCCACGCTCACCATCCAGGCACACGCCCTGCGCAGCGCCAAGGCCGTCGCCGAAGACCTGGTGGCGCGCCAGACGGTGCACGTCTGACCGCCACCGCGCACGGCCCACCCACCCCCTTCCCGAAGGAGAGCCCCATCATGGCGTCCGACATCGACTGGCCCCCGCCGGTGCAGCGGGTCCGTGCCTACCGCAACATCGTCGTCGACGGTGCCTGCAACATCCGCTGCACGTACTGCGAGGTGAAGAAGACCAAGGTCGACCAGCCGGCCACCATCAGGTCACTGGAGCGGATCTTCGCCGAGTACGAGCCCGACGGCGTCCTGTTCCGGGTCGAGTCGGACGGGGAGATCACCCTCTACCCGAAGATCCTCGACCATCTGCAACAGCGGGCCGCGGAGGGCTACCGCGTCGAGGTGCTGAGCAACGGCACCCGGGTGCCGCGCGCCCTGGAGGGCCGCCCCGACCTGCTGTGGGTGTTCTCCGTCGACGGCCACAACGAAGCGATGAACGCCAAGCGCGGACTCAAGCAGGACCAGATCGACCGCATCCTGGACGCCGCGGTCGACCTCGGGGCCGAACTCCAGACGGTGTACTGGGGGCAGCCCGTGGACCAGGTGAACGACTACATCGACCACCTGGCGTCGCGCGACTACCGGGGGCTCCTGCACTTCATGCCGCTGCTGGCCTTCAAGGGCCGACCCCTGACGGTCAACCTGCGCTACCAGGACCTGCGGCCCGCGGACTTCCTCGCGCCGCCGGAGTACTTCCGCCGCTGGAACCACATCTTCGAGACCGGGAAGCGCGACGCCGTCTGCGACCAGATCACCAACGGCTACAACTACCAGGTGTCGGGCGACGACATCCGCATGGTCAAGTGCGACTGCTACTCCGTGCCCAAACACCTGGTCCACACCTTCGGGCCCATCCGGGAGTTCGACAACTGGCCCTGCGGCACCTGCATCGCCAACCAGGAGTTCAACAACAACCGACCGCGGATGCGCGTGCCCCAGGGGCGCGTTCCGCTGCCCCTGGTATGAGTGCTCCGCAGCGCTTCGTCCTCGTCCGGCACGCGGAGGCCGACGTCAACACCCTGCACGACGACGACGTCATCGCGGGCTTCGACCCCCACGCGGAGCTCACCGAACTCGGCAGACGGCAGGCGTCGGCCCTCGCACGGCACCTGCCCGGGGACCCGACCCTGCTGACGACGACGCTGCCGCCGTCGAGCGGGCACGACGCCGAGCCCGTCGCCGACGTCGTACAGCTCTACTCCAGCCCCCAGCGGCGGGCGGTGCAGACCGCCGAAGGACTCGCGACCGCCCTCGGCCTGCCGGCGCAACAGGACGACCGGCTCGCCGAGGTGATCGCTCCCGAGGTCTTCGCCCGCCCCCTCACCGTGCGGGAGTGGGACGCCGTCCTGGAGGACCGGCTGCGCAACCCCTCGGCGTCCGTGTTCGGCGTCGAGAGCTGGCGCGAACAGCGCCGGCGGGTGCGCGACTTCCTCGCGGAGCGCTGCTCCCCGCGCGGCTCCCGGGGGCCGCGGCTGATCGTGTCGCACTCCGAGACGATCCAGGCCCTGCTGTTCGAACTGCTCCAACTGGACGACGGGTTGCTCCATCGGGCCCGCTTCAAAGTCAGCAACACCGGTGTGTTCATCGTGGACAGAACGGAGAACGGATGCACGTCCCTGGTGGTGGCGAACAGCAAGTCGCACCTGGCGCGCACGGCATGACCCGCATGCTCGTGCTCAAGTGCCTCAGCGACGAGACCGGCGACGACGCGGCCGAGATCGCGGCGGACGACGGCGTGGACGTCGACGGCCGCGAGTTCGTCCACGTCGTCAACCGGCTGGAGTCGTACTTCGACTGCACGCTGTCGATGCGTGCCGAGCCCGTGGACAGGTTCGTCCTCAGCGAGCTGGTCGAGCGGGTGACGGCCTCGTCCGCCCCCAGTTCCCGGCCGTCCGCGGAGGACCGGCATGGCTGACCGGGCAGGTGGCCGGGCGGACGGCGGGGCGGGTGGCCGGGCGGACGGCGGGGCGGGTGGCCGGGCGGGTGGCCGGGCCCTCTTCGAGATCTACGACGAAGGGTTCGCCTCGCCCACCTGGGGCGGCGTGGAGACGGCCCTGTGGTACCTGGTGCACCGGCTGCGCGCCAGGGGGGTGAGTGCCGAGTTCTACCCGCAGTCCGAGGGCGCCGACCTGGACGCCCTGGCCGCCAGGGTCGAACGCGAACGGGTGGACGCCGTCTTCCCGCTGGTCGAAAGCCCGCTCTTCGAGGGCGGGCAGTGGCGGCGGCTGCCCGGACTGCACGCCCGTACCGTTCGCATCTGGCACGACGTCAGCCGGCTCGCCGACGACCTCACCACCCCGCCGCCCTGCCCCGCGCACGGCACGGACGCTCCCGCGCCGGGGGCCCGCTGCACCGCCGAAGGCGCGCACCCCGACGCGCCCGTGCGGGAGGTGTTCCTCCGGGAGCTGGCCTGGACGAAGTGCTTCCCCGGCCGCACCGTCATCCCCTGGGCGGCCGACCACGTGCCGGCAAAGGACCTCCGGGACGCCCGGGGCCCGGTGGTCCTCCAGCTCGGAAAGGTCGAGACGCCGCAGGCCGAACTGTGCCTGCGGCGGCTGACGGAGGCCGGGGTGCCGTTGCGCATCATGTTCGCCACCTGGTCGAGCCAGGGCAGGAAGGCCCGGGAACTCGTCCGCGCCCGGGCCGGCGCCGGACACGCGATCGAGGTGCTGGAGTCCTACGACATCCGCACCGACTGGGAGCGGGTCTTCGGCGGGGCGTCGCTGTTCCTGCTGCCCTCGGCGTTCCACGAGACGTTCAACTTCGCGGCGGCCGAGGCGGTCCAACTCGGCGTTCCGGTGGCGACCCTCGGGGAGGGCGGCAACCTGCCGCGCTTCGCCTCCGTGCGCCGCGGCACCCTCGATGAACTCCTCGACCGGGTGGCCGAGGGCGACCGGGACGTCGAGCCCGTGCCGCGGCTGTCGATGACCTGGGAGGACGTCGCCGAGAAGTACGCCGACGTCATCACCGAAGGGAGGCGCGATGACTGACCCCACGCCCACGCCCACGCACTCAGCAGGGCCGGACGCACGCGGAGTGGTGGCCAGGCTGCGGGGCGGGCGGACGCTGCTGGTCTCTCCGCACCCCGACGACGTCGCCTACTCCTGCGGCGGCACGCTCGCCGCCGTCGGCCGCCCCGCGGACGCGACCCTCCTGACGGTGTTCACCCGCTCCGCCTGGGCCCTGCAAAAGAGACTGCGGCGGGCCGGTCCCGACGTCATCAGCGCCCGCCGACACCAAGAAGAGCTGCGGTACTGCCAGTTGCGCGGAGTCGGCCGCTACCTCTCCCTGGGCTTCGCCGACGCGAGCCTGCGCGGCTACGACGAGGTGACCGAGGTGACCTCGTCGGCCGCTGACGACGCCCTGCGCGACAAGGTGGACGAGGCGGTGGCACAAGCGGTGCGCGACTTCGCCGCGGACACCGTCCTCGCGCCCGCGGCCGTCGGCGGCCACATCGACCACCGTCTCGTCCACGACGCCGTGCGCGGCGCGACGGGCACCGGCGCCCTCGTCCTGTTCTACGAGGACCTGCCCTACGCCGGACAGCGCGAACTGGGCGCGGTGGAACGGCTGCTGAGGCAGGAGCAGCGCCTCGTGCCCTTCGACAGCGTCGACATCACCACGGTCGTGCAGGAGAAGGTCCGCGGCATGTACGTCTACGGGAGCCAGACGGACGACGAGTGCGTGCGGGAGGCGCTGCACCACTCGCGGCGCACCCCGTCGGACGGCCGGCCCGCCGCGCGGGCCGGTGGCGCGGTGCACCGCGAGCGCCTGTGGGCCGCGGCGGGCTCGCCGGGGCACCGGTGAGCCCGCTCGACCGGCCGTCAGGTCAGCTCGGACGCGTACCGGGCCAGGTCGACGAGTTCGGACTCGATCCGCTGGATCGCCCCGGCGTCGGGGTCCGGGCAGCGCCGCAGCCAGGACTTGACGTTCCAGTGCAGGGCCTCGCCGGCGAGTCGCAGTCCACCGTCGAACACCCGGGAGTCCCCCAGGGCGTCGGCGATCGCGACCTCCAGCAGGCGCAGTGCGCTGGGGCGCAGCCGGTTCTCCACGACGAAGGACGCCACCTCGCTCTCCAGGGAACCGCTGCCGCCCCAGATCCAGTCGAGCCCGAACCGTCGGACGCCGATGGGCTGCCCTTCGCCTTCCCCGTTGGCGTAGGCGTTGGCGTGGGCGTTGGCCAGTTGCCAGTGCCAGTCTCCGTGGCCGTAGGGCAGCGGGGTGCGAAACAGCGTGCCCTCGCTGCCTCCCACGGGGACGCGGTCCGGTACGTATCGGACCAGCCAGACGTCGTCGACGGGCAGCCGGCGGCCCACCCGGTCCCGGAGCCTGTCCAGCCCCTTCGCGAGGCGCGCCCGCGGATCGTAGGCGGTGCCCGGGCCGGGTCGGCCGAGTTCGCCGAGCCGTCGCAGCTCCAGCCAGGAGCGGACGACGGATTCGAGCACCTCGCGCTGCCGGTGGGCGGGCAGCGTCGGCAGGGCGGTGCGCAGCGGGCTCAGCCCGCTCTCGTGGCGGGTGATCAGATAGCCGTCGGCGTAACCGATGTCGGGCGGCAGCAGCCCCGGCAGCGAGCGCAGGGCGCGGTAGCAGTGCAGACCGTGCGTGCCGGTGCCGATGAACCGGAAGTGGTGGTCGTCCGGGCCTGTGGCGGGGGCCACCGCCGCAGGCCCGGCGGTGAGAGTGAAGGGCCGGTTGCGCGGGTCGACGCGCTGCGGACCGTCCTGCCCTCGTCGTGTCGCCCCGTAGCGGGCGGCGAACTCTCCTCGGAAGGGCTCGACGCGCCACGCCCCGCCGGGCGGGAGCCGTACGCCGACGGCACGGGCCCGGTCCACGACGCCGGCGGCGTCTTCGACGGGCAACTCCCACAGCCGCCCCGCCCGCCGGTGCACGGGCCGGGCGGCGAAGACCTGCCGCACGTGCGGCCCGGACAGGTCGTGGAGACGGCCGGGGGAGGAGAGGACGACGTCCCCCGCGCCGGGGAACCTGGCGCGCAGCCGCTCGCGGACGGCCAGGGCCGTCGCACCGGTGTCGGGCTGGTCGTCCACCAGCACGACGTCCGTGCCGACGGGCAACTGCGCGGGCAGCGCCCGCAACTCGACATCGGGGAGGTCGATCCCGCCCGGACCGCGCAGGGGGCGGACGCTGTGCCAGGGCCCGACGGCACGCCCCGCGTCCTCGGCCGCCGCCTGCCAGAAGGGAGCGAGATAGGACCCGCCGGTGCGGACGGCGACGACGAGCACGGGCCCGTCGCCGGGTCGGGCCGCCAGCCACTGCGCGGCCTGGGCCAACATCAGTTCGGGGTCGGCGAGGTCGTAGCCGTAGCACTCGGGCGTCTTCCAGTCGGCGGCGTGCTGCAACAGCGCCGCAGCCGCCCCCGCACCGGCCGCGTCCGACCTCCACAGCGCGTCGACGGCCGTGGCGGCGAAGGTCAGGGCCTCGGTGAGCAGGGCCAGCCGCTGATCCGGCTCCCGTGCCGGCGCGTGCGGATCAGCGGCCATCTCGCGGGCGAGCGCGGTGCACAGCGAGCGCACTTCGGGCCCCCGCGCCCCGATCGGGGATCCGGCCACGCCTTCGAGATCGCCCCCGAGCACGGCCGACGCCTCCGCGACGCCCGCCGCAGCGTCGGCGAGCAACTGCTCGGTGAAGCAGGCGCACGCGTGCAGCGCCGCCGAACTCCCCGCCCTTCGTGCTGTTTCCACAAAAGCGCGATGCAATTCGGGGAGAGCAGTACGGGATATCGTCACAAGGAACTCCTTCGCAAGCGAACCGAATTACCCGATTCATCGCCGGTCCAGCCAGTGGTGAATACACTCTGCTCCCGCATCCAGTGCCTTTCAATGGCCCACTCTCCGCGAGGTGTAAGATGACGGAAAATCTCTCCCTGCTGGCCGAAGTCCCCACGTGCCCGCGCGATGAAAAACTCCGCCCCCGGGTTTTCGCCGATGCTTCCGGCGCTTATCTGACCGATGACTCGGGTTTTCGTTGGGTAGATTTCGACAATGCGCGCGGATCGGTTCTGCTGGGCCACGGCGATCCGGGCGTCGCCGCGGCGGTCGCCCACGCGGCGACCGGCGCCGCCGGCACCGCGACCGGGTGGAGCCCGCGGCTCGACACCGTGCTGGAGCGGCTGCGCGAGCTGTGCGGCGGCGAGACCGTGGGCCTGTTCCGCTCGGGCACGGCGGCCGTGCGCGCGGCCGTACTCGCCGTGCGCGAGAGCACCGGACGGGACCTGGTGCTCAGCGCCGGGTACCACGGATACGACCCCATGTGGTTCCCCGGCCCCGCGCTGTCGGCGCCCAACACCGACGGCGTGATCGACTTCTACTTCGACCTCGGGCTCCTGGACGACCTGCTGCGCACCCCGCAGTCCGTGGCCGCGGTCGTCATCTCCCCGGACCACATGCACCTGTCGCCGGACTGGTACCGGCAGGCCCGTCAGCTCTGCGACCGCGCCGAGGTCCCCGTCATCGCCGACGAGGTCAAGGTCGGCCTGCGCTACGGTCCCGGCCTGTCCACCGCGGACACGCTTCGCCCGGACGTCTACACCGTCGCCAAGGGCATGGCCAACGGCTTCGCCGTGGCGGCGGTCGGCGGTTCGCGCGCCCTGTTGAAGCCGCTCAAGGAAGTGTCGTTCACCTCCTTCTTCGAACCGACGATCCTCGCGGCGGCGGACCACACGCTGGAACGGGTGGCGACGGGCGAGCCGCAGCGCACCGCCCGCGACGCCGGGGAGCGGTTCCTCGGCCAGGCCCGCGCGGCGCTCGCGGAGGCGTCCCTGCCCCTGGACGTCGTCGGCGACGGCACGTTCTTCCAGTTCGTACCCGCCAGCGAGGGGGTGGAGGCCGACTTCAACCGGGCCGCCGACGCGGAGGGGCTGCTCTTCTACGCGGGGGACAACCAGGCCGTGTCGGCGGCGTTCGACGACGCCGTCGTCG
This sequence comes from Streptomyces sp. NPDC047315, assembly GCF_040643215.1. Lineage (NCBI taxonomy): Bacteria > Bacillati > Actinomycetota > Actinomycetes > Kitasatosporales > Streptomycetaceae > Streptomyces > Streptomyces sp. NPDC047315. Next base: position 118,250 of record NZ_JBEYTZ010000021.1, read on the forward strand.
CCGACGCCCAGGACCGCTTCACCCGGGTGTGCGAGCGGCTCGCGCCCTACCGCGGCCAGCCGCGCCCCGACGAGGCGGCGCGCTACCGGGCCGCCTGGAACGTCTTGGACGGCCTCGGGGAAGGGGACCGGGACCGCGGCGCGACCGAGGACCTGATCGCCCTCCTGCTGGACGACTGACGAATCCATCCCCTTCCCCGACCGGCGGCAGAAGAAAGGTTCTGGACGCTTCGCTATGTACAGTTCCGTCGAAGATACTCCTCCCGAGGGAGCAGACGTCCACGGTGCCAAATGCACCCGTCTCCAACTCCTGCGCAGCGACCCGCAATTCTCCGAGATATCGCTTCCGGTGTTCCCGGTCGACCCGGCCGAGGCTCATCGATACCTGCAGGGGGAAGGGCGGGGGAAAACAGCACCGAAGGAGCTGGCCGACGGTTTCGCCAGGCACTTGCGCGCAAGGCGACCGGAGCTCGCCGAGGCCGTCGCGGCGGAGTGCGGCGAAGCCCCCTGGATCGTCCGCAGCTCAGGCGCGGAGGACCAGGAGGACAACGTCAACGCCGGTGGATACGAGAGCCTGATCTGCCGACACGCCGACGACCTGCACGCCACGCTGGCCGCCGTCGCCTTCAGCGGCTACGGCGAGCAGTCCATCGCGCAGCAGCGGCTGACCGACCCCGCCTACCGGCCGTCGCCGATCGCCGCGTTCGTCCAACCCCTCGTCGAAGTCCCCCTCAACGGCACGGGGCGCCCCGTGCCGTCGGGGGACACCCCCCTGCTCGGCGACGCGGACGTCGCCGCGCTGACCGGCTGGCTCACCCGGCTGCACCGGTTCTACGCGATGCCCCGACTGGACTCCGAGTGGGTCCTGAGCACCGACGCCGGCGCGGTGTCGATCACCGGGCTGACCGAACTGAGTGCCGACGGCCGACTCGTGGGCCAACTCTCGCTCGGCTTCGGATTCGCCTCCGCGCAGAACCTCGGCGACGAGGACAACAGCCTCGCCTGGCTCACCGGGCTCCCGGGCACGACCCTGTGGCGGGGCGCTCTCCTGCGCCACACCCGCGTCGACCGGACGCACCTGGTGCAGGCCCGGCCGGCGAACGCCTTCGACCCCGAGCCGACCCTGCACACCCTCACGGACGAATCCCGCGCACGGTGGCAGACGTCCGCCACCACCGCCCCCGTCGACATCCTGGTCCCGCCGCGCCTCATGCAGCCGTCCTCCTTCCTCACCGCCGTCCGGCTGGAGGACGCCTGGAGCCGCTATGTGAGCCTCGACGCGCCGCAACGCGAGCAGATCGGACACGTCCTCGTCGAACGGGGAAGCCCCTCCGAACACGCGGCCGTGATGTTCCGACAACACGGCGTCGCCGTCCTGCGCGGCCAGCCGGAGAACGTCGTCGAGGGGGCCTCCTACGCCCTCGTCGACCCCTGGCGCCAGGAGTGCTACTTCGGCACCGGGCGTCCCCCCGCAGCCGAGACGCACACCCGCCGCACGTCAGCGGTTCCCCAAGGGTGCCGACTGCTCTTCACCCGGGACGCCGGCACCGCCCACGCGGCCGGCTCGCCCCCGCAGACCCCGGTGACCGGCCCCGACACCATGCCCGGCCACGCCCGACTGCGGGCGCTCGACCACCTGCCCGAACACGCCCGCGAACGCATCGTCCGCGACAGTTACCTCCCGACGGCCGACAGCTACCGCCGCCACGGCGCCGAGGTCACCTCCCCCTCCTTCGTCGCCCAGGTCGCCGACGCGCTCCTCGCCCTGGGCCGGACCGCCGACCGGGTGCGCGCGGCACTGCCGGCGGAAGCCGGACCGTACCTGCGCGGCCTGGCGGCGGCCCGCGCGCAGGACGGCCCGTCCGTTGCGGCCGTCCTTCCCCGCTGCGCCCGGGCGGCAGGTCAGGCGCTCACCCGCTCGGTGGCGGGCGCGCTCGACGTACGACTCCCGGTCGCACTCGCCCGCCTGGAGACCTCGCGCACCGTCTCGGACCGGGCGCTGAAGGCGGTGCTGCCCCGCACCCTCGCGCTCGCGGCCACGGGCGGCCCACCGCACACGGACGCCGCGCTCGCCCTGCTGGCTGCGGTCGAATCCCTGGCCGCCGCCATGCACGCGCTGGACCTCTACACCGAGGAGGAACGCGACGACGTCCTGGCCCGCACGGTCGCCGAACTGCCGGTCGACGACCCGGTGCGCACCACGGCCCTGAGCCGGTTCGCCGCCCGCACCTCCGCCCCGCCCGGCGAGACCCACCGCCTGCTCGCGCTCGCCGCCGCCGACGAACAACTGGCCGCCCGCTACCTGGCCCTGGAGCGCTGCCGGCTCGACCTGTCGGCCGCCGACGTCAGCGACGTCGCCCGCCGCGCCCTGGCCCTGAACGACGCGTACCGCGCGTACGCGGCGGCCGACGCCTGGCGCGGCGGGCACGACGCGGTGCCGCTCGACCTGACGCGCGCCGATCTGATCGAGACGTACGACAGCACCCTCAAGAGGCTGCTGCTGGACCTCGTGGACCGCCCCGGGGAGGCGGGACACCGCGCGTACCTCGACGTGCTGGCGGGCTGGCTCGCACTCATCGGACAGTTCGAGCTGTCGCCCGTCGAACGGCAGGGCCTCGTCGGCTTCGAGGGCTGGCTGGCCGACTGGCGCGACGGCCCGGTCGTCGACGACCACACCCTGGACGAAGAGGAGACCTGGCAGCGACTGCTGGAGCGGGCCGCCGCCTTCGCGCGCGACGGCGAGGGCGAGGCGCCGGACACCCCGCACCAACTGCACAACGCGCTCCACCAGTGGCTGCTGGCCCGCACCCCCCGCTACCCCGCCGAGCGGGCCCCCGCCCGCGTACGCGAACTGCACCGGATGTCCGACCGGTTCGGGCCCGGCGGCGACAAGCTGCTCCGCTTCACCCGCGACGGCATCGAACTCGACGTCCCCCTCGGCATCCACAAGGCCAGCCTCCTGTTCCGGCCCGACCGGGTGGAGGGCGAGTGGACGGAGCCGCCGGACGTCCCCGCGGAGGAGACCGGACGCCTGAACGCCCTGTCCACCCTGCTCGTCCACTGCAACACCTGGTTCCCCGAACTCGTCTTCACCTCCGAACGGCGCCTCATGGCGGGGACCTGGACCCTCCAGGTCGAGGCGCGCCCCCCGGCCCCCTCACAGCAGCTCACCTACCCGCAGATGCGGCTCGCGCTGGGCGTCTTCCGCACGCTCTTCGACGGCTCGTACGACTTCTCGTACGTCCCCGTCGACGACGTGACGGAGCTCGCCGACGCCTTCAAGGACCCGCGGTGGGCCGCCGTCGTGCGGTCCCTGGTCGAGTACCGGACGGTGTACGACGACTCGGAGCAGTTCGAGACGTTGGAGACCCTTCCCCTGGGCACCGCCGTCGGGATGCTCTGCACCAGCGAGGACGTCCGCGCCCAGGTCCTCGCCGCCGCGCAGGAGGGACCCGACGAGGCGCTGGACCGGCTCGACGCCGCCTGGCAGCGCTTGGCGCGCACCGAGGAGCCCGCCGACTGGATCGCCCTGCACAACGTCGTGCAGCAACTCGCCCTGCTCGTCGCGGCGCTCTTCCCCGAGGACGCCGTACGAGCGCTCGCCACGGCCCGGCCCTCCGGCTGGGGGAGCGTCCTGGCCGCCGCCGTCCTGCCCCGGGACGACGTACGGGAATCCGTCTCCCGGGCCTTCGCCGGGCAGCAGCTCCACCCGTTGCTGCTGCGCCACGCCCCGTGGCTGGCCGTCACCGACGCCAACGCCGCCGACGTGGCCCGTCACGTCACGGCGCAGGCGCAGGCGCAGGCGGGAGCGGGCGCCCGAGCTGGGGCGCATCGGCGCTGCAAGCAGTACCTGGTGCACCGTTACGCGCACCTCCTCGAACCGGCGGGCGTCCTCGCGGCCCTCGTCGCCGACCTCGACGTCGTGCCCCACGGCCGCACGCCCCTTCAGGAGCAGCCGCTGGCCGCGGCCGTCGAGGCGGCGGGCGGGCGGCTGCGTCGCGACGTCCGCACCAAGTTCCCGCTGCTGTAGCGGCGGTGACCGCCGGCCCCCGGACGCTCTTGGAGCGGTCCGGGGGCCCGGCCCGGCAAGGACGCGCGTCAGACGTCCAGTTCGTGGGTCTCCAGCCAGCTGTCGAGCTGCACCATGAACTCAAGACCGGTACGGGACGGCCAGCCGTCTCCCCGCTGGCGTCCGGCGCCGCCGCGGTCCGCGCTGCGGTCCACCAGGGAGTGCACCGGCGCGCCCGGGGCGGCGGCCAGCCGGTCGAACTCGGCGCGCAGCGCCACGTCGTAGGCCGGGTCGCGGCTGATCGGATAGGCGCTCTTCCTCCGCTCCGCGATGCTGTCGGGGAGCAGGTCGCGGGTCGCCGCCCGCAGCAGGCTCTTCTCCTTCCCGTCGAAGGACTTCATCGCCCAGGGGACGTTGAAGGGCGTACTCGACGAGCCGGTGGTCGCAGAACGGCACGCGCACCCCAAGCCCGACCGCCATGATCGTCCGGTCCTTGCGGTCCAGCATGAACGGCACGAAGCGGGTCACGCTGGCCGAGGTCCAGGAAGTCGCCGACGGCGGCGAACCCCGTCTTGGTGATCCGGATGCCGTCCTGGTCGGCCGAGGCGCACACGTCCCGAAGGCCCGGTTTCGCGGCGGCGGCCCGGCGCACGCCCTCCCGCGCCGCGCGAGGTCAGCGCAGCGCCGGCAGCCGGCCAGCGGTCGCGCTCGCCGGGTGCGTACGGCCGTTTCCCACAGGGCACCACGTAGCTCCTATCTGACATGCGTCCCATCAAAGCCGGATCGCCCCGGCGCCGTGTGAGGCTCGACGGCGGTCAGCTTGGTCAGGACACCGTCAGAAGGGTCAGACGTGCCAGGGGCAGGTGACCGACCCGGCAAGGGACGCACGTTCGCCGTGCGTGCCGTGCCTGCCGTGCTTTCGCCTGTAGTGCGTGCCGTGTACGAGCGTCGCGCTGCTGCGCATCGATGTGTAGGCCGAGGGCGCGGGTCACGTCCGCAGTGTTCGGACGACGTAGGCGAAGTGCTGGACGTTGCCGACGCGAAGCCACGCCTCGGCGTTGCCGGTCCCTTTCGGGCCCCGGCCGCGGGCGCAGTCCCTGAGCCAGGTCTCGCCCGCGCTGGCCACCGCCCCGCGGAAGTCCGGGAGCTCCACCAGTTCCCGGGCCGCCGCGCGGTTGACCGCGACGTTGTCCGCGCCCCTGGACAACACCTTGACGAGGACGAACGCACCCTCGGTGGTGTAGCGCAGTACGCCCCAGGGCGGCCCGCCCTGCCCGGACGACGGTCCCCGAGCGATCGCCGCGGTGGGCTGGGTCCCGTAGTCCCCGTAGCTGAGCCACGGGACGTAGGCACGGGCGCTCGCCGTCACCTCACGCCAACAAGCCCAGTCCATCCGGGGCTCATGCAGCGGCCCGTGCTCCAGTTCCACCTCGGCGACCTGCGGAAAGCCACCGCCGAGCAGCGCGCTGGTCCGCCACTGAGTCAGGGGGACGAGTGCGTCGAGGGCGCGCAGCGCCTCCTTCCCCGCCCCGGGCCGGTCGGTGCGGACGGCACCCAGGTCGAGCAGGAGGTCGGCCTCCACGGCGGGGTCCGCACGGTCGAGCAGATCACGGACGGCATGGGCGTGGGCCCCGTCCCACTCGCCGTGCAGCGGAACGCGCACGGCGAAGCCTGCTTGGCCACGGCGCGCGACGTCCAGCGTGGCCGCCTGCTGGAAGCCCGGCCGGTCGGGGCCGGTCACCGGGCGCAGCACACTGCTCTTCGACCGTTCCGACATCACTTCGGCGACGGCGGCGAACTGCGCTTCGTCCGCGAACGCCGCGTCGAGCCACGCCGGGTGGCTGCGCTGCACCCGACTCACCACCCCCACATCGCGCCGCGTCCGCCCGACGAGCTCGCCCGGCGGCACCCCGCGCAGCGGCGGAAGGTTCCACAGCGGTGCGACGCCTCGTTGAACGTCCGGGCTGAGCTGTTGATACGCCGTCGCGGCGTGCCTCTTGGCCGGTAGAACGGGAACGTACAGCGGTCCGGACATGGCTGCCCCCTCGACTCCGCCCGTGTCCTCTTCCCTCGCTTCTCAGGGTCGGCCGAATGCCCAGCTCACGGAATGACGCCTTTTCGGCCCCTTTGGCTCGAACGGCCATGTACGGGCGGTGCCGTGCGGGGCAGGCGACGGCACTGTCTGTGCAGTGACCATCGGCCGTGTGGGGGAACCGGCAGCTCTGCTTGGGCGTTGGCTCGGCAGGATCTCGCTGGACCTCGCTGGCCCTTGAGGGGGGAGAGCCTTGTCGAACGTGAGCTTTCCGCCGACGCGGGCGGTCGGGCGCGGTGCCGCCTGGTACCGAGGGGACTGCCATGTGCACTCCGTCCACTCGGACGGGGAACTCACGCCCGAGGAACTGGTGGTGCGAGCCCGCGCCATCGGGCTCGACTTCATCGCGACGACTGAGCACAACTCGGCGGCGGCTCCCGGCGCATGGGGGCATCTTGCGGCCGACGACTTCTTGGTCGTCCTCGGTGAGGAAGTGACCACCAAGACCGGACACTGGCTCGCGCTCGGCATCGACCCCGGTCAGGTCGTCGACTCGAACCACCAGGTCAGGGACGGACTGATCGACCGGTGCCTGGACCGGGTCCATCGAGCGGGCGGCCTGTGCGTGGTCGCGCATCCGCATGCGCCCTATCCGTCGGGCGACTTCATGTTCCCCTTCCGGGGCTTCGACGTGGTGGAGGTGTGGAACGGACTGTGGACCTCGGACCGACCCTGGAACGCTGACAACGAGGCCGCTCTGGCGGAGTGGGGACGGAGCCTCGCAGCCGACATCCGCACGGGCTCGTGGCGGCCGGCGATGGGCAACAGCGACACCCATCTGGAGGGGCAGATGGGCATTCCCCACACCGTGGTCTTCGCCGCGGAGCTGAGCACCGGGGCGATCCTGGCCGGGATCCGTGCCGGTCGCAGTTGGATCGCAGAGTCGGCGGACGTGGACGTGTCGTTCACTGCCCACACCGGCGCTCGCGCGGCCGGGGTGGGGGAGCGGCTCGCGACTCGTGGCGGGCAGGTCGAAGTGCAGGTGGTGGTGCGAGGCGTGCCGGTGGGGACCGTCAGCTTCCACACCGATTCGGGGAAGATCCACCGGGTGCCGCTGCCGGGTGCCGGGCCGGGCGCGGTGCGATGGCGGACGACGGCGGAGGAATCGATGTTCGTCCGCATAGAGGTCCGCCATCCCAACGGGGGCGTCGCCGCGCTCACCAATCCGATCATCCTGACGTGACCGCGCCCGGGGGCCCGGGCGTAGCAGCCGGGTGACGACGCGTCATCCGTACGGCGGGAAGGGCCGGGAGGGGCCGGGGAGCCGCCACCTGTCGGCGTCGGTCACGTTCTGACGGCGCCTCATGACGGCCGCAGTGCGTCCCGCGGTGCCGCCGCACGGGGTGCCCGTCCCACCAATGGTCACGTCGGGTTTGCGGGGTTCGGGGCGCCTTGATCGACTCATCGCGACGCGGCCCCCACCTCGCCCGCAGCACCCCGTCAGACCAGGAGGAACCCCCATGCCCATGCGACCGAAGACGTCCCTGCCGGGGATCGGTCTGGCGATCATCGCCGCGTGCGCACTCGCCCTCGCCCCGCACGGCGCCAGTGCCAGTGCCGGCGGGGAAGGCGTCAGCGGGGAAGGCGGCGGGTGGCGTCCGGAGGACGGTGCGCGCGTCGTGGACGTGTCGTCGATCGCGGAGATCGCCGCGGCCGAACGGGTCGCGGCGCCCAAGCGGGGCCCCGGCGAGCGCATCGTCTACCGTCTGCGCTTCGTCATCACCCAGGGCGTGGAGGACCGGGCTGCGTGCCTGGACGCCGACGCCAACACGATCGACCAGAACGGCACGAAGATCCAGATCTGGACGTGCAACCGCAACGCCAACCAGACCTGGTACTTCTCGACGGCCCGGTACAACACCAGCTACTTCGAGATCCAGATCGGCGAGGGGGACCAGCCGACCCGGTGCCTCGACGTGGACGCCAACACCCTCCCTGCCAACGGCACGAAGATCCAACTCTGGGACTGCAACGGGAACTCCAACCAGGTCTGGTTCTTCGACATCCGGCAGAACCTGGACACCCTGTTCAGCCTCGCGTCGGGCAAGTGTCTGGACGTGGACGCCAACACCCTCCCTGCCAACGGCACCAAGGTCCAGCTGTGGAGCTGCCACAACGGCTCGAACCAACTGTGGGACCTCCTCCAGTAGCCCAGGGCCCCATGGCCCACGGCGTGCGGGGCAGTGCTAGCGCGGGGTTTGGGAGAAGCCGCTGTGGCCGAGTTCGACGCCGAGGCCGAAGTAGTGCCGGAAGTTGTAGATCAGCGGGCTCCAAGCGGCCGGATCGACGTGCTGGGTCCCCGGGACCACCAGCCGGGCGTCGGCGTGCACCTTCACCACCCGGGCCTCGACGATCAGGAACTCTCCGGCGGCGTCGGGGGCGACCCGGGCGGCCCGCGCCTCCAACTGGATCGGGCACTCCGCCACCCGCGGCGGGCGCACCGCGTGCGACGGCTGGGCCCGGAAGCCGCCCGCCGCGAACTTGTCCGGCTCGTAGCGGGCCGCACGCTCCCCTGGCCCCGCACCCGCAGGCCGCCCGGTCAGCTCGCCCAGCCGCTCGACGGCCGCCCACTGCCCGGGCTCGGGCAGATTGATGACCAGCTCTGGGCGATCCATGAGATTCATTCCGGTCTGTCCGTACTGCGAGAGCCCCAGTACGACCACCTGGCCGAGGGCCCACGCCGACGAGATCGGTGCCAGGTTGAAGGTGCCGTCGGCGTTCTCGGAGGACACCAGCGCGACGGGCGTGCCGAAGTAGAGGATGCTCGGCGTGATCGTCACGTGGTTGCTGGAGCGCACGGTCGGGGGGTGTGTCGTTTGCATGCGGCGACCGTAGGGCGCCGACGGTTCGGGCGGCGCCGAACCGTCGGTGCGCGAGGATGGACGGCATGGAACGCATCGGTCGGAACGGCGGCGGGCCGCCCGCCGCGGACGGGCAGGGCCTGGCGGCCGTCGCCGCCCTGCTCGCGGACCGCACCCGTGCGCACTTCTGTCTCGCCCTGATCGACGGCAGGTCCTGGACCGCGGGCGAGCTCGCCCGGCACGCCGGGGTGGCCCGCTCGACCGCGACCGAGCACCTCAACGCCCTGGTCGACGCCGGTCTGCTGGCGCAGGAGCGGCAGGGCCGCCACCGGTACGTCCGGCTGGCAGGACCCGAAGTGGCCGAGCTGATCGAGCGCCTGGCCGCCCTCGCCGAGCCGTCGACGCCCCCTGCTCCTGCACCCGTCTCACTGTCCGCCGCCGGACGCAGCCACGCCCTCGCCCGCGCCCGGACCTGCTACGACCACCTCGCCGGCGCGCTGGGCGTCGCCGTGACCGACGCGATGACCGACCGCGGCCTGCTCGACTGGACGCACGGCCTGACGCTCACCCCCGCCGGTCGGGACTGGCTCGACCGACTGGCGATCCCCACCCCGGCACCGACCGGAAGCCGCCGCCCTGCGGTCCGGCCGTGCCTGGACTGGACGGAGCGCCGCCCGCATCTGGCCGGCGCGGTGGGCGCCGCGATCTGCCGCCACGCCTTCGAAGCCGGCTGGCTGAGCAGGATCGGCACCACCCGCGCCGTCAAACTCACCGACACCGGGCGCACCGCGCTGGCCCGGCACCTGGGGCTGCGGGATATCCCGGAAAGCGACTGATCCTCTTTCGAGGTCGAGGCAGGATTCCGGCCACCGTCAAGGGAGTCGAGGACGCCTATCTGACGTCCGCATTCGTACGTGGCTGAGTCGCTCGTCGTCGCGTGAGAATGGCAGAAACACCCTCTGTGCGCACATTCTTCAGCATGCAAGCCTCCCTGTAGTTCACTGCGCTGACAGCCTGAATCAGGGGGAATTCCATGACTCTCAAGCGCGTGCTCAAGGCCACTGGTGTCGTGGCGGCAACGGTCGTCCTGTCCCTGGCGACGGCCACGGGAGCACACGCCGACGGCGGCGACGTGTACACCGACGACGGTGACCCGGGCGGCAAGCTGTCCTTCAAGAGCAACGGCGACATAGTGACGGTCTGCGACGAGCAAGCGGACGGGTGGAGCGCGGTCGGCTACGTCATCAACCCGAACGGATCCACCCGTTACGGAATCAGGGCCCGCCAGAACGGCAACTGCAACCAGCGCACCGCTGCGGACGGTGGCCGATTCAACCTGTCCGAAGGCACCAGGTACGAATTCCGTATCTGTCTCGATCACAACGGCGCGGGTCCCGGCGACGACCGTTACTGCGACATTGCGTCGTGGAAGGCGTGACTCCTTGCGCCCCTCCTCCTTGACTCCGGAGCCCGTCCGCCGGGCCGGCGGGGTGATCCACCGGACGCCGTAGGGTGAGCACGTGGACGTAGCTGAGGTGTTGGGGGAGCAGGACGCGCTGCGCGCGGAAGCGGAAGGCGTTTACCGAGAGCTCGGGCTCGACGGGCTGCTGGCCGACGTCGGCACGGCGACCGTCGTCGGGAGCGCGGCGCTGGGCCTGATGGTCCGCCGGGATCTGGATCTGGACGTGGCGTGCGAGCGTCTCGACGACGCTGCCGTGGCGGCCGTCGCCGCGGTCGGTGCCCGGCTCGCGACCCACCCGCAGGTCCGCCTTGTGACCTTCCGCAACGACTGCGGAGCGTGGAACCAGGAGCCGGACGCCTACCCCAACGGTCTGTACCTCGGGGTGGAGTGCGTGTCGTCCGGGGCCACCTGGCACCTCGACATCTGGTTCCTCGACGAGCCCGAACGCCAGCCCTCGACCGTCCACCTGACCACCCTGCGCCCGCGTCTGACGGACGAGACCCGGGCGGCCATCGTCGACATCAAGCGGGCTTGGGTCGACCGCCCCGAGTACGGCACGACGGTCAAGAGCTTCGACGTCTACCGCGCGGTCCTCGACGACGGCGTCCGGGACCCCGCCCGGTTCGAGACCTGGGTTGCGCAGTCCGCGCAGTCGGCGCAGCCGAAGGAGTCGCGGCCCTCGCCTGGAGCCGTCTGAGGTACGCATCGGAGGCCGAGGGCCGAAGGGCAAGGGCCAGGGGTCGGATGCCGTGCTGGCGGGGGAAGCGGCGAATGCCCGCCGCCGCGAGCGCCCTGAACCGTCCTCGTCAGATCCAGGTCACATCCAGGTCAGATCCAGATCGGATCCAGGTCAGATCCAGCCGTGGCGGCGGGCGAGCTGAGCCGCCTCGTGCCGGTTGGCCACCTTCAGCTTCGTGGTGATCTTCGACAGATAGTTCCGGGCGGTGCCCGGAGTGAGGACGGCGCGCCGGGCGACGGTGGCGATGGGAGCGCCGTCCGCCGAGAGCGCGAGGACGTCCGCCTCCCTCGGAGTCAGCGGGGACTCGCCGGCGGCGATCGCCTCCGCCGCGAGCGCGGAGTCGACGTGGCGGGCGCCCCCGTGCACGGCCCGGACGACCGCCGCCAGCCCCAGCGCGGACGCCGACTTCGGCACGAAGCCGAGCGCCCCCGCCAGCAGGGCGGACCGCACCTGGCCCGGTGACGTACGGGAGGTGACCACCACGCACCGTGCCGAAGACCCATCCGGTCGGCGCATGCCGCGACGACCGCCTCCTCCCGCTCGCCGCCGCTGCCCTCGCCACGGCCGCTGCCCTCGCCGCCGTCGCCACGGCACGGCGCAGGGCCGCCGTCCTCGCTGGCTCACCCGGCAGCCGCCTCCTGGTGGCCCGCTCCGGCAACGTCCTCCAGTACGAACACCACGGCGACGGCGACCCGGACCAGCCCGCGATCGTTCTCGGGAACGGCCTCGCCGCCACCCCGGAACACCTGGCCCACCTCACCGAACGCCTCGCCGGGACCACCCGGTTCGGCGTGCTCGGCTACGCCCGCGCCGGATACAACGGATCCCGCCGGCGGGCCACCGCCCCCTACGCCCTCGCCGAATCCGCCCGGGACCTGGCGGACCTCGTCGAAGCCCGGGTGCGCCCCGGCCGCCCGGTGGTCCTCGTCGGACACGCCTTCGGCGGGGAGGTCGCCCGTCGCGCCGCACTGCTGCTCGGCGACCGGGTGCAGGGGGTCGTCTACCTGGACGCCTCCCACCCCGCTGAACTGAACCGCTCCGAACGGCAGTCCCGGGCAGCCGAGGACCGGACCGAAAGCCTCACCCGGATGGCCTGGTTCCTGCGCCTCGGCACCGGCGCCCTGCTCTCCCCCCTCGACTGGGCCGAAGACCTCCCCGACCCCGTACGCCGCAGGGTCCACGACCAGTACGCCGACAGCCGGATGTGGTGGGCCGCCCTCCGCGAGTGGCGGGCCGTGGAACAGGAGTTCCGCCGCCACACCGGGGAGCTTCCCACCGCACCCGGGCGGGCCCTGGTGATCACGGCCCAGGCGACGGCGGACGGCGACCCCGACCAACTCCTGCTCCACCGCGAACTGGCCGGCGCCCACCGCCGGGGCGGGGAGTGCGTGGTGCTGGCCGGCGCCGGGCGCGACGGAATGCTGGTCCGGCCCGAACACGCCTTGGAGACCACCCGGTTGATCGAAAGGTTCGCGGCCCCCGACCGGTCAGCGCACCCCCGCCCGGAAGGAGCGAGGAGATGACGGTCACCCGTCTTCTGAAGGAGGCGGTACGCGGACCCGGCGCGGGATGGCGGATCGCGGGAGCCGCCGCCCTCAGCCTCACCGTCGCCGCCCAACACCCGGGCGACCTCTTCGGCCGGGCCCGGCGCAGGGACCTCCTGGCCACCATCCCGAACTGGCGCTTCTTCGCCCCCGACCCCTCCGTGCACGACTACGAACTGGTCTACCGGACGCTCTCCCGCCAAGGCGAGACCTCCGGTTGGAAGCAGGTACCACTGGTGCGGAACCGGCGCGCGCACCAGATGCTGTGGTACCCCGAGCGCCGCGCCGGAAAGGCGGTATTCGACATGGGCACCGAACTCCTCCGCGTCATCGACCGGGGTCTCACCACCGTCAAGGACCAGCCGTCCTACCGCGTCCTGACGAACTTCCTGCGCCGTGAAATCCAGCAGGGCCAGCGCCAGGGCCAGGACCACGACGCGGTCAAGGGCTTCCAGTTCGCCTTGGTCCGCAGCGCCGGCCACGACCTCGACGAGCGGGCCGAGTGGCAGTTCATCTCCCCGTACACCTCGATCGCCCCGGTCGCCCGCGGCGTCGCGGCCCAGGGCAGGTAACCGCCACGAACTCCCGCCCCGTCCCGGCCCCGGCGCACTCCGCCGGGGCCGGACCTTTGTGGGACTTCGCTGGTGGCTCCCCAGCGCCGGCCAACGGACCTCGACGTACGCGGTCGACCGTGCAGTCGCACGCGAAAACCCGCACGACTTCCGCCATCGCCTCCGGGATACTGCTCGCCCATGGATGAGGTCAAAGTCGTCGTCGCCCATTCCGAGCGGGCGACTCTGCGCGTCGGCGACGTGTTCCTGAAGGTGGACGCCGATCAGGCGCGCATCGACGTCGAGGTCGAGGCGATGGCCCTGGCGCCCGTCCCGACCCCGGAAGTCCTGTGGCGCAAACCGCCCGCGCTCGCGATCGCAGCACTCCCGGGGGCGGCGCTCGGGCGCCTCGGCGGCCCGTCGACCGGGTCGCCGGCAGCATGGGCCGCGGCGGGCGCCGCCATCCGACAGTTGCACGATGCGCCGTTGCCGCCCTGGCCCGGCCGACGCCGCCGGAGCCCCGACGAGTTGGCGGCGGAACTCGACCGCGAGTGCGAGTTGCTCGTGACGAACGGTGTCCTGCCCGCCGACCTGGTCACCCGCAACCGCCAGGTCGCCGAGGCCGCGATCCGGCCGTGGACTCCGGCGTTCACCCACGGCGACCTGCAGATCGATCACGTCTTCGTCGACGGCGACGAGGTCACGGGCATCATCGACTGGTCCGAGGCGGGCCGCGGCGACGCCCTGTTCGACCTCGCCACCTTGACGCTCGGACGCGAGGACCACCTCAACGACGTCATCGCCGGCTACGGCACCGACGTCGACCTCGACGTGATTCGCGCCTGGTGGTCGTTGCGAAGCCTCCTGGGGGTCCGCTGGCTGGTCGAGCACGGCTTCGACGCGTTCGCGCCGGGCTGCGAGGTCGACGTGTTGAGGTCCCGGCTGTAGGCCACGCGGCCCGACTGCGGCTCCGGCGGCGTGAGCGCCCCGCCCTGCGCCGGGTGTTCGACGCCTGGACACACTTGCTGAGCCGGGCCTGCGGCGACGACCCGGACCCTCACCGACCGGGGCGCCGGCGATCCGGCACCCCCGACTCGCCGGAAGCCGGCCGTGCTGACCGCACCCGAATCCGGGTGAGCGCACCCGGAACCGTCACCCGGGGGACTTTTCGGCCTGCGGATCCGGAGGCCGGAAAGTCCCGGCGTCCGGTTCCGCCCCCAGATGCCTCCTGGTGCTCAGCACGAGCACGACGGAAGCTACCGCGCTGGCCGCGCCCAGGGGCGATCGCCGTCTCCAGGTCGAGCACCCCCAGACTGAGCGACCCGGACGCGAACCCGACCGTCTGCACGACGTGGGCGACGGAGAACCCCTCGGCCCGGCGCGATCGCGGCAGCACCCGCTGGAGGTTGACGGAGCCCACCGCGAGCAGCGGACCGGTGCAGTGCCCTACCAGCACGAGACCGCCGATCAGCGCGGGGCGGCCGGCGTCGAGCGCCGTCAGACCGCCGCCCACGGCCAGACCCGACAGGAAGAGCACGGCCCAGGTCGTGCCGGCACCGCCGCGCCAGGCGAACAGCGTGCTGCCCACGATGCTGGCCACTGACAGCACCCCGATGAGCAGCGCCGCCGCGCCCTGACCCGCGCCGGCCCGCTCAGCCAGCGGCAGCGCACCCACCTCCAGGGTGGACAGCAGATGCCCGATGGTGAACAGGCACCCCAACCAGCCGACCGTGCGGAGCCAGGCGATCGGGGCCGCGTCGGCGCCCGGTTCCTCCGCGACGGCAGCCGGGCCCGACACCGCCCTCGGCAGCACCAGGGAACTGATCACGAAAGCGGCGGCCATCCCGGCCGTGGGAGCCGCCGAGTGCCCGCTGCCCAGGGCCACGGCCAGCGCCGGCCCCGCGATGGTCGTCGCCTCCAACAGGATCGCGTCGGCGCTGATGGCGCGCAGCAGCATGCCGTCGTCGACCGTGCGCGAGAGCAGGGTGCGAAACCCGGCGGACAGACCGCCCGCGGTGGCACGAGATCGGACTCGGGCTGCGTGCCCATCCGCCCGGGGTGGCCCGGCTCGACGCGCACGCGATGACGGGTCTGCCCATCGCCGAGCTGCTGTCCGTACTCGGGGATCCGCACTACATCTGCGAGTTCCTCAGCCCGCCGACGACCGGCCCCGGCACCACGGCCGAGGCACAGCTGGCCGAAGTGGGTCGGACACCGCCGGCGCAGGTGGCGACCGAGCTGGACACCCTGAACGTCGACACCGGCGGGCTGCCGGCCGACCCGGGGCGCGCCCGCGATCTGCTGGCCGGTCAGCTGGAGACCGCCTGGCAGGAGTTGATCGCCCCGCGCTGGCCGGCCCTGCGCGACGTCCTCCACGCCGACATCGGCTTCCGCTCGGGCCGGCTGGCGGCGGGCGGGCTGGACGCGGCGATCGGCGGACTCCACCCCGACGTACGCCTGGCCGAACGCACGGGCGCCGACGCCGTCGTCGTCCGCAACCCGGCACGGGCGAGGGTCCCCCTGGACCGGCGCGGGCTGCTGCTGGTGCCGAGCGTGTTCACCTGGCCGCGCACCAGCGTCATCGCCGTCGCCCCTTGGCAGCCGTCCGTCATCTACCCCGCCCGCGGGATCGCCGGCACCGGCGCGACCCGGCCCGACGACATTGGACTCGTCCGGGTGATGGGGCGCGCCAAAGCGGCGGTGCTGACCGCGTTGGACGAGCCGATGAGCACGTTGGCCATCGCCCGACTGCTCGGCCTGGCACCCAGCACCGTCTCCGAGCACCTGGCCGCACTGCGCGCCGGCGGACTGCTGACGAGCGCGCGGCGCGGACACCCCGTGCTGTACGCGCGCACCCGCATCGGCGACGACCTGGTGCGCGGCTGACCGCCGCCGCCCCGCGCTCCACCACACCGTGATACGGGCCGGTTCGCGCGCTGCTCCACAGCCGGTCGATAGCCCCCGCACAGCCGCGGTGACCAGTCTGTGAAGCGGCACTGGAGCCGGACCGACCTGCGTCCGCCGAGTCTCCGGGAGCTGGCCGGCGCGGCCGGCGACGTCCTGGTCTTCACCAGCAGTAGGACCGCCGCCGTCGAGAGCGCGGTGCAGAACCTGTTCTCGCCCCGGCGGCTGACGACCGCTAACGGGATTCTCGGAGTCAGCCGTGGTGCAGCAGGACGACCGCCGTTGCATCGTCTCGGTATCCCTGTCCGGTGGATCGCGCGGCGGCCACCAAGGCGTCGACCAGGCGCTGAGGGACGTCGCGGTGGGCGCTGACCAAGCCGTCTAGCTCATCTTCGTGCGGGCAGTCGTGCTCGACGGCGACGAGCGGGACGCGGGCTGGGACGCCGAGGACGAGTACGACTGGGACCGCTGCCAGATGGCGGGGTGCCCGGGCCGGGGCCGTCCACTCCCCGCCCGGGCACCCGAAGGCTCCGGCCGCTCAAGGTCGGGGTAGGGCAGTGCCGGTGAGTTTGCCCTTGGTGCTGGTGGGCCCGCGTATTCAACTGTCCCCGGTCTTCTGCGGGGCCCAGCCGGGCGGTGACCACCAGTGGTGTATCGACCCGCCGTGCTCCCGGCCTCGGAGGCGGTGCGGGCCGGGAACCGGGGCTCAGCGGGCCAGCAGGTCCTGGATCGCCGCCGCGATCTCGTCGGGTGCCTCCTCGGCCATGAAGTGCCCGGCGCGGGTCAGCCGGTGGTCCAGGTCCGGCGCCCACGCCTTCCACACCGCGGCGGCGTCGTAGCCCAGCTGTGCGCCCCAGTCCTGCTGGACGACCGCCACGGGCATGGCCAGCTGCGACCCGGCGTCCAGGTCCGCTTGGTCGTGCGTGACGTCGATGCCCGCCGAGGCCCGGTAGTCCGCGACGATCGACGTCACCGCGGCGGCGCTTGCCCGCAGGTATTCGGCACGCACTTCCTCCGGCATGGTGGTCGGGTCGTTGGCCCAGGCGTCGAGGAACGAGCCGAAGAACGTGTCCGCGCTGCCTGCGATCATCGCCTCCGGCAGGCCCGGCGGCTGCGCCATGAGGAAGAGGTGGTAGCCGACCGCCGCCGAGGTGCCGTGCAGGACGTTCCACATGTCGAGCGTCGGCACGATGTCGAGGATGCCCAGGTGCGTGATGGTCTCGGGGTGGTCCAGCCCCGCCCGGAAGGCGACCAGGGCGCCTCGGTCGTGGCCGACGAGGGCGAAGCGCTCGTGGCCGAGTGCCGCCGCCAGGGTCACGACGTCGGCGGCCATGGTGCGCTTGGCGTACACATCGGGGCCGGTGGCCGCCGGCTTGTCGCTGGCACCGTAACCACGCAGGTCAGGACAGATCACCGTGTGCTCGACGGCGAGCCGCTCGGCGACGTGCCGCCACATCAGGTGGGTCTGGGGAAAGCCGTGCAACAGTACGACCGGGCTACCGCTGCCGGCAACGGCCGCAGCCAGCTCCACACCGTCTGCACCGGGCAGGCGGATGTGATCGAAGCCGGGAATGGTGAGCGTCATGAGGGGGACCGTCCTTGCGGTCGGGGACTTGACCGGATCAGCGTGGACGGCGCCGATCAGCAGCCGATCAGTACGGTTGGGCGCGGCCGGCCCCTGGCACGGAGGATGGGGGCATGCGAATCGACGTGCTCGGTGCGGTGCGGGCCCTTGGCGACGACGGCAGCCCGGTTGACCTGGGCGGGCCACGCCATCGTGAGGTGCTCGCCCGGCTCGTCGCCGCAGAGGGACGGATGGTCACCACCGACACCCTTGTCGACGACCTGTGGATCGATCCGCCCACCCGCGCCGTGGGTGCTCTGCGAACGTTCGTCGCCACGCTGCGCCGCGCCCTCGAACCCGACCGCCCGCCCCGCGATCCGTCGCGCGTCATCGTCACCGAAGGCCCCGGCTACGCGCTGCGCCTGCCGCGTGAGGACGTGGACGTCCATCGGTTCCAGGACACCCTGGCCAACGCCCGGCGCAACCCCGACGCGGTGACCGACCTCAGCGCGGCGCTCGCGGCCTGGCGCGGACCCGCCTACGCCGATGTGCCCGACTCCGCATGGGCACAGCGCGAGCGAACCCGGCTGGAGGAGTTGAGGCTGGAAGGGGTGGAACTGCGCGCCCGCGTCCTCCTCGACTCCGGGGCAGGGGCCGATCTCGTCGCCGAACTGGGTGCCCACGTCGCCGAACACCCGTGGCGCGAGCCGGCCTGGGGCCTGCTTGCCCGCGCGCTCTACCACGCGGGCCGCCGGGCCGACGCGCTGGCCACCCTCCGGCGCGCCCGAGCGATGCTCGTTGACCAACTCGGGCTCGACCCTGGTGGCGACCTCCAGCGCCTGGAGACGGACATCCTCAACGGGGCCGCGCTCCTCGAAGGCGCACGTACCGCGTGGACCGGCCCTGATGTCCGGTTCGGCCCGCGCACCACCGTGAAACTGGCCCGCACCCTCGCCCTGGCGGGCGGCGACGCCCTCGTCCACTCGCGGCGCGACCGCCTCGCCGCCGTCCAGGCGGCGGAACGCACGGGAGACGTCACCCTGACCGCCCGGGTCATCGGCGCCTACGACGTGCCCGCCATCTGGAGCCGGGCCGACGATCCCGAACAGTCCCGCGCCGTCGTCGCGGCTGCCGAACGCACGCTCACCGCACTCGCCCCCGACGGCCCCGCCGACCTGCCCGCCCGCCTCCTGGCCACGGTCGCCGTCGAGAGTCGCAGCGCCGATCTGTCCGGGACCGAGCGCAAGCGCGCGCAGCAGGCGGCACGGCAGGCCGAGGCGCTGGCACGGCACCTGGGCGATCCCGCCCTGCTGGCGTTCGCCCTCAACGGGGTGTTCCTGCAGTCCTTCACCCGCACCGGGCTCGCGGCAGTACGGGACGGGATCGGCGCCGAGATCCTCGACCTGGCCACCCGGCACGATCTGCCGAACTTCGCCGTACTCGGCCGACTCATCCGCCTGCAATCCGCCTCGGCCCTCGGCGACCTCGACGCCGCCACCTCACACGCCGAGGCCGCCGAACAGCTCGCCGCCACCACCGAGGCACCCCTCGTCCCCGTCCTCACCGGATGGTTCCGGGCGCGGGTCACAGCCACCCGCAGCACCGAACCCGGCGGACCGACCGCCGCCACAGCCGCAGCGCACTACCGCGCCGCCGAGGACGCCCTCCGAACGGCCGGAATGCCGGGGCTGCACCGCGGCCTGTTCCCGCTCGCCCTCCTCGGACTGCGCCTGCTGCACGACCGGCCCGCGCCCACCGACCCCCACCTCGACTGGGGCCCGTACCACCCCTGGACGCGGCCCCTCGTGCTCCTCGCCCAGGACCGGGTCGAAGAGGCCCGTGCCACCCTCGCCACAGCGCCCGAACCACCGCGTGACCACATGCAGGAGGCGCTGTGGTGCCTGACCGCCCACACCGCCGTACGCCTCGGCGAGCGCGCAATCGCCGCACGTGCCGCAGTTGCCCTGGACTATGCCCGTGCTGAAGACGCCGGCGCCGCCAGCGGAATGCTGACCCTGGGCCCGGTGACGCGGTACCTGACGGAGGCGGAGGCATGCGCAGGAACAGGGTGAGCGACAGCAACCCGCGAACCCCGAGCCCGTGCGCGCCTGCCCCCGAACGCCGTCCCCCCATCCGGTGGCGGCTATCCCACCGTCACCGGCAGCACCAGCGCAAGAAATCTGCTCAACCCGCCGGGGACACCTTGGGGGTGAGTAGTTCCAGGGCTTCCTCCCAATGGAAGCGGTCCGCGCCGCCGCCGGCCTTCGGCCGGTGGGGTTCGTACGAACCGATCAGGACACCCATCTCGCGCAACCGCTCCAAACTCCGGGCGTACGCGGGGTGGGTGGCCTGGGCGAAGTTCAGGTATGGCAGGACGGCGGTGGGGATGCCGAAGCCGTATGCCTCGCAGAGGATGACGAGGGCCAGGGTGTCGGAGATCCCGGCGCCACTTGTTGATCGCGTTGAAGGTGGCCGGGGCGACCGCGATGGCGTCTGCGGGCGGCAGCGGTCGCGGGTCCTTTGCCGAAGCCGCTGGTCATGATCAGGCGCGAACAGCTCAGGAAGCGCCTTGCCGAGCGTTCCGGCGATCCGATGGATCGGCGCCCAGACCGCCGGATCGTCGACAACTCGCCTGAGGTCCGTCATCTGGAGCTTCTCCAGCCAGTGCGACAGCACCAGCGCCTCATCTCATCACGCGTGAGCTTGATCGTCACCTGGCTGTCACCCATGCACACCCCTACGGTTCAGCCCGCCCATGACCGCACGAAACTCCTGGCCTTGGCCTCGACCAAACACACAGGGGCACCCCCCGAGGCCCACCGTGATGTCCCGGGCGACGGTTCTCCGGGGCGGGCGTGGGGTCTTCAGCGGGATGCCTTGGTATCGAGCTGGTCGACAAGGCGGTCGAGCATCTCCTGCCATCCGGAGGAAGCACTTTCAGCGATCGACGGGTCGGCCAGGACATGGGTGAACACGAGAAGGCAGCCGGCTGGGTCGTCGTGCAATTCGATCCGTACGTGGTCGTCACCTTCGCGCTGCTTGGGCAGCGGTCCGTGAGTCGGCCGGACGGGTGGCCCGTCGTCATTCTGGGATCCGCAGGACCAGGCCAGCGACTGGCTTCGGGCCGAAGGATGTTGTTTTGCGGGGCATGAGGTCTCCGGCGTCCGCCAGGGCGCGGACGGTGCGTTCCGCGACGGCGGGGAGCAGCACGGCGACGCCGTGCCCCGGTGGTGCGACGGAGGTCGTGGCCAGGGTGATGTCGTGGACGTGGTGGATCGTGCCGGGGAGGCCCGGAACCGACCATGTGTGCTCGATGAGTAGGTGATCGGCGACGGCGACGGGCAGCGCACGCCAGGCGTCGGGCCGGCCCGCCAGGGCGCGGGCCAGGGGCGCGGGCTGGGGGTCGGTGACGCTCCAGGCGCTTCCACCGCCGGCGATCACGATTTCGCCGGGCCGGGGCGGGCGGGGTCCGCGGGGGAGTGGTTCCACCCGAGCCACCTCCGCTGCCGCCCGCGCCGACTTCTCCGCGTCGAGGGAGGGCACGACCCGATGCACGGCCGCGACCTCCAGAGGGTGGGTGGCCTGGTCGACGAGGAGCGCCAGGGTGCGCCGCCACGGTCCGTCGGGTTGCTGGGTGTTGAGTTGCAGGCAGGCCGCGCGGCGGTGGTGGCCGTCGGCGATCAGGGCATGGCCCCGGGCGAGGTGCGCAGTGATGGCGTCCTGTTCCACCGGGTCCGCGCATGCCCACAGGGAGTGGGTCACCTCGCCGTCCTTGGCGGTGACGAGCGGCCGGCCGGAGGCGATGCGGTCGAGCAGGGCGGTCGGTGCGGGTCCCGGGGCCCGGTACCCCAGGAGCAGCGGTTCGAGTTGCGCTCGTACTCCGGCCATGTGCGCCGCGCGCTGTGCCACGACGCGCTCGCGGACTCCTTCGTGCGGCAGGACCGGTACGCGGTCGCCCAGCAGGTCGAGTTCGCCGATGACGCCGCGCTGTAGGCGTGCGCCTTCGGAGTGTTGTTCGTAGACGTAGAGGGCGGGTCGTTCCTCACGGACCAGTACGCCCCGCTCCAGCCACCGGGCCAGTTGCTGGGCGGCCTCGCCGGGACGGGCGTAGAGGAGCCGGGACAGGTGGTGCGGGCGATGTCGTGGCGCCTGGGCACGGGCGGCGTCCTGAACGTCGTACGGCGGGCAGATGACCCGGGACAGGTCACCGGTGTCGGACACGGCGTAGCGCACGGCCCGGAACGGGCGAATGTCCAGTCCGCCGTCGTCGGTGGGGCGGGGCGAGGGCATGGAGGTTCCTTGGGGCGGGGGTGTGAGGGACGGGAGAGCGAGGAGGGCGACGCGGACGGCGGGACGTTCTCCGCCGCGTCGCCGCAATAGCGGCCCGGGCGCCGCGGGGTGGGAACACGGGCACGGATGCCCACCCCGCAGCGCGGGCGTCAAACGGTTTGGCGTTCCGCGGCCGGTGCGGGCGGTGCCAGCCGGCCCGTGCGGTACAGCCCGTGCAGTGCTAGGGCACAGAGCAGCCCGAGCACGGTCAAGGCGACCCACGGCAGCGCCGGAAGCCCGGCGTCGCGGGCCGCGTCGAGGGACGCACCGGTGAGCAGGTTGCCCAGGGTGATGCCGATGCCGCAGATGGTGTTGTAGAGCCCGTAGTGGGTGGCGACGAGTCGATCGCCGCAGAGCCGGACGATGGTGTCCATCTCGAAGGGATAGGCGATCATCGTTCCCAAGGCCAGCAGCAGCGCGGCCAGTGTGGGCGGCACCGTGGCGAGTGCCCACCGTGGTGCGCCGCCATCGGGCACCGGCAGCGCCGCTGCCGCCAGGAGTGGGACGAACGCGGCCCCCATGACGAGCAGCCCCCACACCAGGGCTCGCCCCGGCTCCGCACGCGCTTTGCACCAGGCGGTGATCCGGGTCTGGAACAGGATCGTGGAGAGGCCAGAGACGGCGAAGAGCACGGCGACGGCTGCCGTACCGGCGCTCCCGCCACCACCGATCCGTCGGACCTCCAGCGGCAGCGCCAGATAGACCTGGAAGGTGAGCACGTAGGAGCCGATCATGGCCGCCGAGAAGAGCAGGAAGGGCCGGTTGCCGAGGATCTGGCGCCAACCGCCCCGGACCCGGGCGGCGCTGCCGGACCGCGCGTCGCCGCGCCGCGCGGGCAGGGCACGGATCTGAACCGCGCTCAGGACGGCGAAGACCACGGCGGCCACCAGGCAGGTCACCTGGAAGCTGACCCCTGTCAGCGCCATTCCCACCAGCGGCCCGAGCAGGATGCCCGCCTGGTAGAAGACGTTGAACAGGGCGAACGCCTCCACCCTCCGCTCTCCCGCGTCCGCGGCCAAGTACGCCCGGACCGCGGGGTTGAACAGCGCCCCCGCCAGTCCGGTGGCTGCGGACGCGGTGAGCAGAGCGGGCAACGACTCCACGAAGCCGAGCGCGGCGAATCCCATGGTGCGCAGGAGGCAACCGGCGACGATCAGCGGCTTGTACCCGAACCGGTCGGCGAGGGCACCGCCGAGGAGGAACATGCCCTGCTGGCTGAAGTTCCGTACGCCGAGGACCAGGCCGACGACCCAGCCCGCGAGGCCGAGCGAGCCCGACAGATGAGCGGCCAGGTACGGCATCAGCATGTAGAAGCCAAGGTTGATGGTGAACTGGTTCACCATCAACAACTGAACGCTGCGCTCGTACGACCGAACCTGTCGCAGGGTGCTCCTCACCCCTGACCGCCCTCTTCCACCGGGTCGCTCCCGGCGGGGGCGAGCGGATCGACGACCACTGCGCAGCGGGTCCACCGGGTGACCTGCCTCTCGTCCACTCGGCCCACCACCTCGGGCTCGGCGGCGGGCGGGCCGTCGAGCAGCCCGTGGGCGGCGCAGTAGTCGTCGTCGTACACCGTGCCGAGGTAGCGCTGCGGACCGTCGGGGAAGACGGCGGCGATCCGGGCGTCGGCTGGCAGGGTGCGGGCGAGCCATCCGGCGACCTGGGCGACCGCGCCGACGCTCCAACCGCCAGTGGCGTAGTGGGAGGAGGCCAGGGTCCGGCAGGTCCACACGGCTTCGGCGGGGGCGACCCAGTGCACCTCGGAGAAGCGGTCGTAGGCGACGTTGCGGGGATAGATGCTGGAGCCCAGGCCGCGCATCAGTCGGGGCCGGGCCTCCTGGCCGAAGATCGTGGAGCCCACGGTGTCCACGCCGACGAGGCGGAGTTCGGGGTAGATCTGGCGCAGTACCCGGGACACTCCGGCCGAGTGGCCGCCGGTGCCCACGCTGCACACGAGCACGTCGATGTGGCCGATCTCGGCCGCGAGTTCCAGGGCGAGCGGGGTGTATGCGGTGGTGTTGTCGGGGTTGTTGTACTGGTCCGGGCACCAGGAGTCGGGGTGCTGCTCCATCAGACGCTGCACCCGGTCGCGGCGGGCCTGCTGCCAGCCGCCGGTGGGGTGCGGTTCGGACACCGTGTTGACCTGGGCCCCGTAGGCCGTCAAGAGCCGCGTCATCGACTGTTCGAGGCCGGGATCGGTGACGAGGGTCACCGGGTGGCCGTAGACCATGCCGGCGAGGGCGAGACCGAGGCCGAGGGTGCCGCTGGTGGACTCGATGATCCGGCCACCGGGGCGCAGGTCCCCGCGGGAGCGAGCTCGTTCCACCATGTGCAGAGCGGGCCGGTCCTTGATGCCACCGGGGTTGAACCCCTCCAGCTTGGCCCAGAATCCGCGGTCGCCGGGGGCGAAGGGCTCATTCACCCGTAGTACGGGGGTGTTGCCGACCAGGCCGGACAGCGCGGTCCGTGCCGCGGGCTTCGCAGCGGGGAGGGTGTGAGTGGTGGTGCGGGGTCGACTGGTGCTGGTGTGAGGCGAGGTCGTCATCGTGTCGTGCTCTCGTTCGTGTAGGAGGTGGAGTGGTGGGTGGTGCATCCGCCTTGTGCTGGCGGGGCTGGGGGGAGAGGCCCGTCTCCCACGCCCGGCAGCTCTCACGTCGTGGTGAGCGGTGCGGCCGTCTGGAACGGTTGCGACAGCCGGGACGGACGAGGGCTCTCGTGCGGGCGTCGCCGCGAGGGAGATGAAGACGTCGTCCGGCGCGCCACGGGAGAACCGGTCGCCGCGGCGTGGCAGGGCGTTCGGACATTCGCCAAGCGACTCGGCGTTGCTAAGAGAATGCAAGATGAATGCGCAGCAAAAAGCCGCCGGTTGTCCTTGAGGTGAATTTCCCGAAGGGGCGAGGAGGTAGGGCGAAACTCGACGCAGCGCTGCCCGGAGTAAAGTGGGCAAGAAGTGGGATTCGAGGCGAGTCGGAGCTTTCCGCTATTCCCGTATGAATGCGTCCGATTGGCCCGTTATAAATGCCGAGTGAGGCATCTCCCTCCGCGTTGAGGGAGGGGTGGACGTCACCATGGTCCGTCGAGGAAGAAGGCGAAAAGTGATGGCTTGACCTTGGCGAGACTGTCGGCCTAGATGCGCAGAATTGCTGTCAAAGGCCCACAGGCCATGGGTGCGACGGTCCGCGCGGCTTCTGCTGGCGCGGTCGGTGGAGCGACACGTAGACGGGCAGGGCCCGGTGGAACCCCTTCGGGGCCAGGGTTCGCGATGGCACCGCTGAACTGTGGTTGGCCTGGCATGCAGTGCTCGTCGGGATGAGCCAGACGGTGCATGGGGTACCGGGGGACAGCCCGGTCGAAGTGGTGGGCCGAGGTCAAGGGGGTCGCGGAGGGCTGCGCGCCCTTAATGGCCGCGACGGGTGAATCGCCCGAAGAGTGACCCGGGTTCGCCGATGAGGCAGATGCAAAATTAACGTGATGGATCGAGCTCTCGACACTGGCTCCAGAGGCGAAAGCCGGTCCGAGGACGAGCAGGGCCAGCCAGGCGATACTCAGCGGCCCCGGAAATAACCGGGTTCGCCGAACGCCGAAGGGCGACCGTGTCGTAATCATGTCGTGATGATAACCCGATACCTCTGGAGCTCGGCAACTCGCCTTGGAGGATTCAGCCTTGAGTGGCCGTGATTGGCTCATCTGGGCAGACTCGCTGAGGCCAAAACCAAAGCCGAAGCGAGAGGAGCCCGGCCCGCATCGGGCACCGGCAGACGGCGCGCAGTACGCCGTCAGCTAACCGCACGCTGGGGTCCGAGCTCCTCGACTACCAGATGTTCGAAATCGGTGAAGACCCGCCGGGCGGATAGGTCCGGCCTGGCATCCAGCCACCACGTGAGGACACCGATCAGCCCGTTGACGAGGTGGGCCACCGCCATGCCGAGGCGGTCCTCGTCGTCGACGCCGAGACCGTCTCGTACATGGCGGGTGGGGAGGTCCGAAAGCATCCGGCGCCCCGCGCGGAAGGTCACTGCGCTGGCCCGCCCGCTGAGCAGTGCCCGGAAGAGGGGGGGTGGTTGTCGGCGGCGTGCTCGAATAGCGGCCACAAGGGAGCCAGTGGTGACGTGGGTGTGGCGTCCGCCGACATCCGGGCCGCGAGCTCCGACTCCAGCTCGCGCATGCCGCTGAGCAGGAGGTCGTCCTTGCTCTGGTAGTGCCTGTAGAAGGTGGAGCGCCCGACGTCGGCATGGTCCAAGACGTGACGAGGACGGCCAGGACCAGGCTGAGGGTGGTCGACTGCGACCAGGCTGGAAGCTCTGACTGTTCGCGCAGGGTTTCGTGACCGCTTTTCGGGGCGGATGCCGTGGCCGCGAGCGGTGGGTGGGCGCCCCCGAGTCAGACGCCCTCCTCGCCGCCGGCGCGACGGACGACACCGTGAACTCCTAGCGAGCCCCGCTCCCCGCCCTGTCGGGCGAGCGGCGGGGCAGGCTGGCGCCCGTGATCAACGATCATCCGGGACCGGACTTGACGCCCTTCGTCGTGGTCCTGACTCCAACCGACGGCCCGGGGCGGCGGTGCTGCGGAGGCGGGGCCAAGGCCGCCTCACCGTACGGGGCGCACCGCCCCGGGGCGGTCCCGGTACTGCGAAAGGTACTTGCCGTCCATGCGGTAGCGCAGTCGGAGAGGCCAGCTTCCGCCGACCACGGGCTTGCGGTTGCGGACGAAGAGCGTACGGCCTCCCACGTCCGGCATGGAGATCGCCGCCATGCGTGCGACCTTGGCCCGGTTGATTCCGACGGCGCGGTCACCAGTGAGAGCCGCCGCCGCGTTACGGCCCGCTGTTTCCGCCTGGAGACGCGCCATGATCCACGTCTTGGGTGGTTCCATGCCTATGCCTTGTACGTCGCAGAAGTCGCCGGCGGCGAAGACGTCGCGGAATGACGGCGTCGCAAGTGTGTCGTCCACCTTCAACAGACCCCGAACATCGAGCAGTTCGGAAGGCAGCCCGAGGTCGGGTCCGCGGAGGGGACTAGTGACGGCGATCAGTTCGGCCCCGACAGCCCTGTCGGAGAGGACCAGCTCGTCGCTGTCGATCCGTGCCGGGCGTGCGTGCCTGACGGTCTCGACACCGAGTGCGCCGGCGACGGACACCAGTTTGTCGGCGGCTCGCGCGCCGAACTGGAGGTCCAGGGCGTCGCCGTGCTCCACGAGGATGACCCGGACCGCGTCCCGCCCGGTCGCCCGCAGGGTCCGGGCGATCCAGCCCGCGTACTCCAGTCCAGGGCCGATCCGTTCACCGGTGAGTAGAAAGGCCACGGTACCCTCGGTCATCTCGTCGAGTCGACTGAAGAGCAGGGCCGCCTCCGTCCGGTCGCACGGGAACAGTGCGTGCTTGTCCGCGCCCGGGATACGGCGTCGGTCTGCCGGGGCTCCCGGCGCCAGCACCAACTGGGAATACTCGATGCGCTCGCCGGTGGAGGCGAGGACGACTTCCCGACGCACCGGATCGACCACGCCGACGCCGTCCTTGACGTACACGAAACCGTGCTGGGTCGCGATGCCGGGCAGCGGTATGGACAAATCCTGTGAGGGGACGGCCGCTGCCGGCAGATAGACCAGCCACGGCCGGTAGAAGAGGTCGGGCGCCGGGCTGATGAGAGCCACGCTCGCATCAGGGGCGTGCCGTCGCGCGGCGACCGCCGAGTCCACGCCCGCAGCCCCTCCACCTACCACCACGACATCGAATTTCATCGGACCGAATTCCCCCTAGGCATCGGCGACTACGGAGTGTGGATTTCTTGACAGGACGAACTACTACGGACCACAGTACATGACGACGGTATGCAACATACCTTCAGTTCATTGGGGGATTCGTGGCCTACGGGGAAGGCCCGGCTGGGTGGAGTTTCGGCCGGGCAAGTACGGGTGGATTTTTACAAATAGGCATAAAGATGGGTAGACCGGGCGAAGGTGCGACATCATCCCTGCTCAACAAGGACGCACACCTTTCGCGGAGAGTCCACGAGTACACGACGGGGGTCGCTCGATGTCCGCTGAGCGAATGATCGGGGTCGCGGCACCGCGCCCCTGTGCGCCCCCGAGTCGTCAGTGCCTCGGCTGCGAAGACGCCACGACCGTCCTCGTCGAGCCGCAGCCCGTCACTCGAACGGGACTGCGGCACATGCTGGAAGAGGCCAACCCCGGGTCCCGTGTCGTGGCGGTCGCGACCGCCGACGACGCGGTAGCCCACCGTCCGGGGCGGTGTGTCACCCTCCTGCTCTCGGCAAGTTCGTTGTCAGGTGACGTGAGTGCGCTGCGCGCCCTGATGGCCGGTACCTGTGCACGGCTCGTCCTGCTCGCCGGAGCCCTGGACCGCGAGCACCTGCATCTCGCTGCCGAGCTGCCAGTCGACACCGTGGTGCGCGAGCAGGACCTCTCCGTCGAGACGCTGGCCGAGACGTTGAGGGCGCTCCGTCAGGGCATGGCGTCCCTCCCTAGGAGCACCATGCGAGAACTGCTGGCACTGGCTGCGGATCCCGCCGGTACCGGGACCGTGGACCGACCGCTGCTCAGCGCCCGTGAACTGGACACGTTGCGGCTCATGTCCGCCGGAATGAGCAATCGTCAGATAGCCAATCGCATGTGCATCACCGTTCACGGGGTGAAGCGTCATGTGGCCAATATCCTGGTGAAGCTCGGCTGCCAGAACCGCACCATGGCGGTCACCCTGGGACTACGGTTGGGCCTGGTCGACCTGGACTCGGCAAGCGGAGACTAGTTCCTCATTGGAAGGTGCATTGCCCGGGAGGTTGTGGACGGGTGATGGAGGTCTTGGCTGGGGGATCTTGAATGGGTGAGGGCCTTCCGGGTTCGGTGTGGATTGCGACGTCTACACCAACCAGCAGAAGGCCCTCATGCCCGACCGTAATGCACCCCTGACCGAGACCGGCCGGTTGCGGCTGGCCCGCTGCTTGGTCGAGTGTCGCTGGCCTCTGCGCCGAGCCGCCGAACGCTTCCGGGTCCGGCCCACCACCGCCAGCGGTGGGCCACCCGCTACCGCGCGCACGGCGAAATGGGGATGAGTGACCTCTCCTCCCGCCCGCACCACGGCCCCCGACGCACCCCGACCCGCACCGAACGCAGGATCGTCAAGGTCCGCCTCACCCGCCGCTGGAGGCCGGCCCGTATCGCCCACCGCCTCGGCTTCGTGCCCGCCACCGCGTCCTGACCCGACTACGACCGTTCCGGCTCCTCGTCACCCGCGCGAAGACAGCTTCGCAGTCAGTCGACCACTAAACCCTTCGGGGTCGTCCAGGTGGAAGAAGTGGCCACCGGCCAATCCCGTCAGCGTGAACTCCGTGCGTGTCTCCCGCCTCCAGGACTCCATGTCCGCCTCCGAGGCTTCCGGGTCGTCCCGGCCCGCGAACACGTGCACTGGACAGCCCAACGGCGGACCCTCGCGGTAGTCGTACGTTTCGAAGACGGCGAAGTCCGCCCGTAGCGTGGGCAGGAGGAGTTCTCGCAGGTTCCGGTCGCGGGAGACCTCCTCAGGGATCCCGTTCAGTCCGACCGCGCTGAGCCACAACTCGTCGTCGCCCATCTCGCGACGCTGCGGCAGCGCCCGCCGCCCCGGAGACAGGGGCGCCTGACAACCGGAGACCACCAGGGCCTCCGGCCGCAGACCGTAGCGGGCCTCAAGGACACGGGCGAGTTCGAAGGCGACGTAGCCGCCCATGCTGTGCCCCCACAGGGCGAACCTGCCGCGCAACTCCGGGACAAGCCACGGCAATGCCGCCTTTACGACGCCCGGAACGCTGTCCAGGGCCGGTTCACCGATCCGTGACTCCCGTCCCGGAAGGTGCACGAGCCGGAGTCGCAGATGTGGGGCGAGCCGTCGTGCGAAGGACCGGTACACACCGGGCCCGGCTCCGGCGTGCGGGACGCAGACCAGGGTCGTCGCTCTCGGTGACACCGGTACCTGAGGCTCAAGCAGCCAACGGGACGTGCTCCCGACATGGTTCACGCCCCGACTCGAATGGTGCATGGCGATCTCTCCTCTGCGATCGTCCCGCGGTCACCGCCCGCTCACCGGACCGTGTGCAGGACGTCGAGGCCACCCCGTTCGTACAGGCGACGCGTCGCTTGTCGTTGCCTCTTTCCGGACGACGTCTTGGGCAGCGTCCCGGGCTTGATGAACAGCACCTCGTGAGGGGTGTGCTGGGACTCCTCGTTCAGCCGGTCCATGACCTGGCGACCCAGCACCTCCAGGTCGGCTCCGGCGCTGCGCCCCTCCGCCACGATCACCATGCGCTCCCTGTCCGGTACGGAGAACGCCACGACGTTGCCTGCCCGCACGCCGGGAACCCGCTCGGCGACCATCTCGTAGTCCTCGGGGTAGAGGTTGCGCCCGCCGACGATGACCATGTCCTTGATCCGGCCGCAGATCACGAGCTCCCCTTGGTCGAGGAAGCCCAAGTCTCCCGTGGCGAGCCAGCCCTCCCGGTGGGAAGTCGAGGAATCGACCTGCCCGCCGGCAGTCCAGTAGCCGGGCGTCACACCAGGGCCCTTCACGAGCACCTCACCGACCGCCCCCTCGGGCAGCGCGCCCCCGTCGGTGCCGCTGATGCGCACCTCCGTACCAGGGATCGGTGGGCCGCAGCTCACCAGCCGGCGGTCAGGCAGCGCTTGGCCGCCGCGGGCTACCGCATCAGCGGACGGCTCGACCGGGTCGACGACCCGCACCGAAGTCGCGTGGTCGCTTCCGGAGACCGCGAGGGTCGCCTCGGCCATCCCGTACATCGGGCACATGGCGGTGTCCCCGAAGCCGTACCGTCCCAGTACGTCCTGCGCCTGGGCCAGGGCATCGGCGTCGATGGGCTCGGCGCCGTTGATCGCGATGCGCAGGCCGGACAGGTTCAGCACCGCGGGCCGGAGTGCCTGGACCTTGGCGGCCAGACGGTACGCGAAGTTGGGAGCCGCGGTGAACGTACCCCCGTAGTCACTGACAGTTCGCAGCCAACACGAAGGCTGCTGCGTGAACGTCTCGGTGGCCATGACGACGACGTCGGCTCCACCGGCGGCGATACCGGCCAGGGAGACGATGCCCATGTCGTGGTAGAGCGGAAGCCAGCTGACGTACGTGTCCTGCGGGCCGAAGCCCGTGCGCTCGCCCGCCGCCGCAATGTTGTTGATCAGCTGTGCCTGGGTCACCGGCACGGCGCGGGAGAGCGCCGTCGTCCCCGACGTGAACTGGAGCAGACCGATGCTGTCCGGGTCGGGCATGGGAAGCGGCCCGCCGACGCCAGCGTGGGACGTGCGCAGTCGTCGAAGACTGACTGTCGGCACCTCGATCCGCCCTTCGAGCAGTTGTGCGCCCTTCTCGGTCGTCACCAGGAGCGTTGGTACGGCAGCCTTGATCCTCCGTCGCACCTCCTCGACGAACGCCTCGGACCCGGACCCTCGGGGGCGTGGCAGGACCACGGGTGCCGCACCGAGTCGCCAGATCCCGAACAGGGTGATCAGAAGGTCCTTCGTGGTGGGCGACAGCAGACAGACTTGGTCGCCAGCGCAGACTCCCTGGGCCCGCAGCGCGCGAGCAGCCTCCTCGGCGAGGTCGGCGAGCTCGCGGTATCCGATGCGGCGCGGGCTCAGATCGGCGTCGAGCACCGTCATTCCTGCGGATTCCCGAGCCTTGAGCAGGCCCTCGGCGATCGAGTGTCCGCTTGCCTCCGAGGCGAGGAAGGACCGGGCGGGCACATGATGGGGCGGCACGGTTACCTCCGTGATCGGTGATGTATGACGCCGAAGTTAGGCGTCCGACCGCGGCGCCGGATGCGGCCGAAGGCCATCTCTTCGGACCAGGACCGACGGCCCCGCCGAGGTAGCCGTGCGGCCACCATCCATGTGCGTGCTCCGACGGGCGTTGCGACCCGTGCCCCCGCAGGGAAGCGTCGGGGCGTGCCCCGCACCCCCATCAGTACGAGGAGTGAACGCCGTGGACGCTGCGTCCCACCAAGACCCCGACGGATACGGACTGGCGGACCCCGGGTTCGCGGAACTGCTGCATCGCGAGGAAGACGACGCACAACGCCGCGAGCTGCTGGCCGACGCCCTGCTGGAGTTCCTCGTACGAACCCGTTCGTTGGAGCCGGACGCGGACACCGAGACCCTCACTACCGTGGAATCGCTCATCGCGGTGGAACTCAACGTCGTCCTGAACGCCGGTCTCGGAGTGGAGATCGCGCTACCGGAGTTCCGCGGCGCCACGACACCGCGGCAACTCGCCGATACGGTGTTGGGCCTACTCGATGGTGTTGCGGGTGAACGTCAGGACGGCAAGCTCGTCGTCGATGTCGAAGGTCGCTTCGAGCCGTTCGGGCTGACGGATTTGCAGCAGGCGTATTTGCTGGGGCGGGGTGGGTTTTTCGCGTTGGGGAATGTGCCTGCGGCGTTCTATGCGGAGATCGACGCCGTGTCGGTCGATGTCGGGCGGTTGGAGGTGGCGTGGAATCGGGTTGTCGCGCGTCATGACATGTTGCGTACGGTCTTCACGGATGACGGTCGGCAGCAGGCTTTGCCGGAGGTCCCGGTCTATCGTTTCGAGTGCCATGACCTACGGGCTTCCGGTGAGGGTTTGGCGGGAGTCGGTCCCGTGTTGGAAGACATTCGTGAGGAGATCGCGGGGCGGGTACGGGATCCCGGGCAGTGGCCGTTGTTCGAGATCGCTGTCACACGCCTCGACGACGAGCGCACCCGTGTCCACCTCGCCATCGACCTCCTCATCGCCGATGCCCCAGGAATCCGCCAACTCCTGGGCGAATGGCTGGCATTGGAGGACGGTCGAGATCTCGGCCCAGCACCCCAGATCTCCTTCCGGGATTATGTGCGGGCGTTGGAGGGGGTTGAGGATTCCTCCCGTTTCGTGCGGGCTCGGGAGTATTGGTTGCAGCGGCTTCCGGAGTTGCCCGGGGCGCCGGAGCTTCCCATGCGTGTGGCGCCGGAGGCGGTGAGGACTGCGCGGTTCTCCTCGCGGTCGCTTGAGCTCTCGTCGGAGCGTTGGGCCGGTTTGCGTCAGGGGGCCCTGCGTAGGGGGCTGACTCCGTCGATGGCGTTGTGTTGGGCGTACGCCGCTGTCCTGCGTACGTGGTCGGCGAGCGATGACTTCACCCTTAACGTCACCGTCAACGAACGCCTTCCCCTCCACCCCGACATCGACCAGGTCATCGGCGAATACACGTCACAGATCCTGGTCGCCTTCCAAGTCAGCGACACATCGCACGTGCGCGACCAGATCGCCACGTTACAGGACCGGTTCTGGAGGGACTTCGAGCACCGTGCCTTTAGCGGCGTTCAGGTCCTTCGTGAACTGGCCAGAAGTGAGGATGGCACACGCACGACGATGCCCTTCGTCTTCGATGCCGTGCTGGGCCAGGACTTCGCCGAGGCGGATCTCCCCACGTGGCTGCGAGGTCTGCCGTACGTCTTGGCGACCGCCCCGCAAGTGGCTCTCGAATGCCAGGTGTTTGAGTTGGGTGGTTCGTTGCGGGTGAATTGGGCGGTGGTGGAGGAGCTCTTTCCGTCGGGGCTGATCGACTCGGCGTTTGCTGCTTTTGCTCGCCTTCTGGAGCGCATGGCGGATGATGACGGTTTCTGGGATGTCTCCCGTCTCGCGCTTGTTGATTCCGTGGATCTCTCTGCTCGTGAGGAAGCGAACAGGACTGGGGGTTCGCTGGTTTCGGGGCTGCTTCACGGGCTTGGTGGTTCGCTTCGTGAGCGTGGTGATGCCGTTGCCGTTATTGCTGGTGATCGCAGTTTGACGTATGGGGAGCTGGATCGTCATGCCGCTCGTATCGGCCGGCATCTTCAGTGTTCGGGTGTGGTTCCGAATACCTTGGTGGCGGTGGTGATGGAGAAGGGTTGGCAGCAGCCCGTTGCGGCTCTTGGGGTTCTTCAGTCCGGTGCGGCCTATCTTCCCATTGACGCCTCCTGGCCTGTGGAACGGGTTCATCGTCTTCTTGAGCGTGGAGGATGTCGTATCGCGCTCACGCAACGGCATCTCAGGGACTCGCTCGTGTGGCCTGCGGATGTGGCCGTCCTTGCTGTTGATGACGACAGCGTGTGGCCTTGTGACGATTCTCCGTTGACTTCGGCGGCTGGGCCCGAGGATTTGGCCTATGTGATCTTCACGTCGGGTTCCACTGGTGAGCCCAAGGGTGTGATGATCGACCATCGAGGTGCCGTGAACACGGTCGCGGACGTCAACGATCGCTTTCGTGTGACGTCTGCGGATCGGGTTCTTGGCTTGTCTTCTTTGAGTTTCGACCTCTCGGTCTGGGACATTTTCGGGACTTTCGCTGCTGGTGCTGCTCTCGTCCTGCCCGCGTCTGATGCCGGACGTGATCCGGCTCGGTGGCTCGCACAGATGCATGCTCATGGGATCACCATGTGGAACACGGTCCCGGCCCTGATGGAGATGCTGGTCGAGCACAGCACTGCCCACGATGAGACTTTCGACGAGCTTCGCCTTGTCCTTCTCAGCGGTGACTGGATTCCCCTCGGTCTTGCGGGGCGGGTTCGCGCTCTTGCTCCTCAGGCGGAGGTCGTGAGTCTTGGTGGTGCTACTGAGGCATCGATCTGGTCGATCTACCACGTCATCGGTGATCTTGCCCCTGCCTGGCGTAGCGTTCCTTATGGTCGTCCTCTTGGGAATCAGACGTTCCATGTTCTGGATGCCGCGCTCGATCCCGTTCCCACCTGGGTTCCTGGCGAACTCTTCATCGGTGGCACCGGCCTCGCCCGTGGTTACTGGGCAGACGTCGACAAAACCAATGAACGCTTCATCACCCACCCTGTCACCGGCGAGCGTCTATATCGCACCGGCGACCTCGGTCGCTATCACCCCGACGGCACCATCGAATTCCTCGGACGCAACGATCACCAAGTCAAAGTCAACGGCTACCGCATCGAACTCGGTGAGATCGAAACCACAATCACCACCCACCCCCATGTCAAAGACAGCATCGTCACCGCCACCAACAACCACCTGACCGCCTACCTCACAACCACCACACCCAGCACCATCGACGCGGACGCGTGCATCGCCGATGTCCGCGCCGCGCTCTCCGCTGTGCTCCCGGACTACATGATCCCGCGCAGCTTCGTGCTCCTTGACTCCCTGCCGCTGTCGGCCAACGGAAAGGTTGACCGAGGCGCTCTGCCCGTGCCCGTAACGCAGGCCGGAGGGGGCACCCTGTCGCCAGGTGTCCTGGACCCCGGCAGCGCCCACGGCACGGAGCCCCGCAACGACATCGAGCGGCGTCTGGGGGAGATATGGAGGGAGGTACTCGGGCTCGAGAGCGTTGGCATCCACGATGACTTCGGGCAGCTCGGCGGTGACTCGCTGCTGGCGCTCAGGGTGATCGGCAGAGCGGCCGACTCAGGGCTTGCCCTCACCGCCCGGCAGTTCTTCGAGCACCCGACCATCGCCGGACTGGCCGGTGCGGCGACGCTGGCAGCACCCCGCACGGCCGACGTGCAGGCCGAGGTCGCCGGCGACGTACCGCTGCTCCCTGCACAGGCCAGGCTGCTCGCCGGGCTGGATGCGTCCGTAGCGCGGCATCACAATTACGCGCTGCTGTTCGAACTCGAAGAGCCCCTGGAGAAGGTGGCGCTGCGGGTCGCGCTCCGCACGATCGTGGGCCGCCACGACGCCCTTCGGACAGGATTCGTCCATGGCCCCGAGGGCTGGCGGCAGCGTGTGGCAGCCGTGAACGAGGTGCCTGCGGTTCCCTTCGAGTGGCTCGACCTCACCGATCTGTCCACCGAAGAGCAGGACCGCGCCGTCGAGGACCTGGCCCAGCAGTCCCAGCGGAGCTTCACCCTCGCCGCTCCGCCACTGTTGCGGGTCCTGTACTTCGACCGGGGCCGGGACCGGCGACCCGTGCTCCTCGCGGTGGCCCACTGGCTGGTGGTGGACAACTACTCCCTCAGACTCGTACTGGAGGAACTGTTTGCCGCGCACGCTCAGATCGTCGAGACGGGGCACGCGGAACTCCCCCCGCCAACCCTGCCGGCCTCGGCATGGGCTCGACAGGTGACGCGCCACGCACAGCGGCTGGCGAAGACAGCCGCGGCTCCGACCCCACCGCGCGAAGGGCCACCACACTACGGCGTGGCTCGGGACGCCGTGACCCTCATCGACGTCCTGGAGGCTCCCGCGACCGCACGCCTTCGCGACCGGCTCCTCGCCACCGCGACCATGGGAGACGTGCTCCTGGCAGCCTTGGCCCGATCCGTTCGCACATCCGGCCTCGGCGAGTCGACCCGGGTCGACGTGGACGGACATGGGCGCAGCGCGACGCTGCCGTCCACCGGTGGTGCCGCCGATCTGTCGCGCACCGTTGGCAGGCTGTCCGTCCGATACCAACTGGAGGTGCACGGAACGGCGGATGCTACCGAAGCAGTCCTCAGTGCCGCCGCGGCGCGTGGTGCCCGATCCAACGGCGGCCTCGACGACGAAGTCGCCACCCACGGAACCGTCGCGGAAGTGGACGGACTGCCCGCGCCGGCGTCGGAATTCGCTTTCAACTACCTCGGTTCGGTGGACGAGTTGTACGCCATCCCCGGACTGCGACCGTCTGCGCTGCGCCCCGGGCCGTTGGTCGACCCGGACACACCGGTACGTCACCGCTTCGATGTGCTCTGCGGCAAGGTGCAGGGCGAGTTGCTCATCGGCGTGACGTGTCCGGAAGCAGACCGCCCGGAGGCGGAACGGTTGCTGAAGAACCTCCTGGCCGAACTGAGGGGAACGGACGAGTCGGCGAAGGCGTCCCCGGCCTCCGACGAGCGCGACACCGCCGGCTCTGCCCTGGCCGCCTCGTTCCGCCGTTGGCTCGCGCCCGCCTGTGCCGAGTGACCGACGGGCCCTCCCGGGGTCGTACAGCGTCCGTGGTCTCGGCCCGGCCGCCGTACGACCCCTTCCGGTCGTGCGCCCGATGGCTACGATGCAGACGAACGAACCGGAGGGCAGCATCGTGTGGAGTCTGGGATCTCTTGAGGCCGAGGTGATGGAGCGGATCTGGTCCGCGGACCGTCCTCTTCCTGTACGCGAAGTGGTGGATGCCATGAACGCCGAGCGCCCGGCCGCCCTCGCGTACACGACGGTCATGTCCACCATGGCCAAGCTCCACCGCAAGGGCTGGCTGAATCGCGCCCGATCCGGGAAGCAGTTCCTCTACGAGCCCTATGAGAGCCGGGACGCCTGCACCGCCCGGCTCATGGCCGAGGCCCTCACCAACAGCAGCAACCCCGAGTCGGTATTGCTGCACTTCGTGGAGCGGATGTCATCGACCGATTCCCCCGCACTCCTGAGCGCGGTGCGACGGGCTCTGGACGACGGAACATGACGGGCGCCCTCCTGGTGGCGCTCTACCTCGCGGCGGTCACGGTTCCGGTCCCGCTGCTGTTACGCCGGGCCCGCTGGGTGGTGCGGGTGCCCCGGACCGCGCTTGCCGTGTGGCTCGGGCTCCTCGTCTCGTCGCTGGCAGGCGC
The DNA here is from genome assembly GCF_040643215.1 of Streptomyces sp. NPDC047315. NCBI lineage: Bacteria > Bacillati > Actinomycetota > Actinomycetes > Kitasatosporales > Streptomycetaceae > Streptomyces > Streptomyces sp. NPDC047315. The sequence goes on from NZ_JBEYTZ010000021.1 coordinate 155,778, forward strand.
GCTCCTACTCGGGTGCGAGGCGACGGAGGCCCTTTTCGGCAGCAGTCGGTGGGAGTGCTGCCGCGAACTCCTCAACGTACTTCGCGGTCACCAGACCAAGGCCGTCCCGATGGCGGCAAGCGTCCTGCTGACGTTCGGACTACTGCTCCGGGTGCTCGCCGTCGTGACGTGCGAGGTGTTGAGACGGCATCGACACCAGCTTCGCCTCGCCGAGTCCATCGACCTCCTCGGCCGTCCGGTCGAGAGGCTGGGCAAAGGGACGGTGGTGGTGGACCACGAGTGCCCGGCCGCCTACTGCGTGGCAGCGAGGGGAGGGCGCATCGTCCTCACCACAGCTGCGCTGCGCGTTCTTCCCCGGGCCGAGTTGTACGCCGTCGCCGCGCACGAGCGGGCGCATCTGAGCGGCCGGCACTACGTACTGACGGCTGTGGCAGCGTCTTTCGCCCGTGCGCTGCCGGGTGTTCCGTTGTTCACCGCCGCCGGCCCCGCGGTCGCACGGCTGGTGGAGATGGCGGCGGACGACGCGGCGGCACGAAACACACGAGGGGTCACCGTGGCGCGGGGGCTGGCGCTGCTCGTCGCCGCGGGGGAGGGCCGATCCAACCTGGTCGAGTCGACCGCACTACACGCTTCGGCCGACGATGTCGCTGAACGGATCAACCGCCTGCTCGGCGCGGCCCCGGTGGACGCGAAGCGGTCGGTGACGGCAGGCGCCGGATGCCTTGCCGGGCTCGTCGTCGTGCCCGTCGTCGCACTCGTGGGCACGGTCTCGTTCTGGTGCTGAGGCGGCGCCTCGTCCGACGTCAAGATTCCGGGTCCGGCACCGATCGGTGCCGGACCCGAACCACTTTCCAGAGCCAGGTCTCAGCGGGTGGTGTGCGGTGTTGTCGCCTCGCCGACGATCATGGCTCCGGCCTGTGCGGACACCGGTGTTCCCGCGTCAACTGAAGTTGGACCGTGGCTGAAGCCGATCTTGTCGTGCAGCCGTCGCAGCGGCGCAGGAGCCCACCAGTTCGCCCGTCCCGCCAGCCTCATGAACACCGGTACGAGCAGGCCCCGGATGACTACCGCGTCCATGAGGATGGCGAGTGCCGTTCCGAGCCCCAACATCTTGACGTGTGTCACGCCTGCGCTGACCAGAGCGAGGAAGAAGAACGCGAGGAGACCGGCCGCCGCTGTGACGATGCGTCCCGTGTTCTCCAGACCAGCCGCCACCGCGGTGCGGTTGTCGCCGGTGCGGTCGTACTCCTCCTTGATGCGCGACAACAGGAAGACCTCGTAGTCCATCGACAGCCCGAAGATGATGCAGAACATCAGGATCGGCATGGTCACGTCGATGCGTCCCGTGACGGTGAAGTCTCCCACCAGCCACTGCAGATGGCCGTCCTGGAAGACGAAGACCATCGCCCCGTACGTCGCCGTGAGACTGAGCAGGTTGAGGAGGACGGCTTTCACCGGCATCACGACACTGCCGGTGAACAGGAACAACAGGACGAAGGTCAGCACGGCGATGATCAGTGCCGCGTACGGCAGTGCAGACCAAAGGCTGTCCAGGGTGTCCTCGTACGTGGCGGCTGGGCCGGCGACCAGGGCCTCGGCACCCTGCGGCGGGCGGACGTTCCGTACGTCGGAGACGAGTTCCTGACCTGCTTCGGAGTACGCCTCGACGCCGGTCGTCAAGGCGAGCCAGGCTCCGTCGGCGTCGGTGAACGACTTCTCCGCCCCTGCGGCCGGGGGTGCGATTTGGGCGCCGTCACGGTAACTGCCGGTCACGGTGTCCACACGGTCGACACCGGCCACTTCGGAGAGGGATTCGGCGTACCTGCCGAGCGCAGCAGCGTCCGGCCTGCCTTCCGGTAGGACGATCTTCAGTCCCTGCCCGGCGAAGGACGGGAAATCGGTGCGTGTTGCCGCACCGACTTGTGCGGCAGACATGTCCTTGGGCAAGGCTCGGTCGTCCGGTAGGCCGAACGAGGCTTGGGTGAAGGGCATGACGACGACGGCCAGCGAGACGAGGACCACCGTGAGGACCGGTAGCGGGCGCCGCATGACGGCCGTGGCGAGTCGGTGCCAGAAGCCGTCCTCGGGCCGTTTCGTCGGCTTCCCCGCCTTGCCCCGACGGAACCTGGCGAGCACGTCGAACCGGTCTATGCGGGGGCCGAGGACGGCGAGAAGCGCCGGTAGCAGGACGACCGCGCCAAGGGTGGCGAAGAACACGACCGCGATGCCGGCGTAGGCGAACGAGCGCAGGAAGTAGAGCGGGAAGACCAGGAGCGCGGACAGGGACAGCAGCACGGTCAGCGCGGAGAAGACCACCGTGCGCCCCGCGGTGGCCAGCGAGATCCGCAGGGCTGCCGCGGTGTCGTGACCTGTGCGCAACTCTTCTCGGTACCGGCCGACGATGAACAACGAGTAGTCGATGGCCAGTCCAAGACCCAATGCCGTGGACAGGTTGATGGCGAAGATCGATACCCCGGTCACCTCGTTGAGTAGTCGCAGCACGGCCAGTGAGCCAACTACCGAGACTCCCGCCACGGCCAGCGGAAGCAAGGCCGCCATTCCGGAGCCGAAGACGAGGACCAGCAGCAGGACGGTGACGGGCACGGCGATGCCCTCGGCGCGCATGAGATCACTGGTGATGCGATCGGAGCCCTGCCGGTTGAACTCGGCCCGCCCTCCGGACCGGACCTCCAGCACGCCCTGCTCTCCGGTGACGAGCGGGGCGACGCGCTTGGCCGTCTTGAGCACTTCGTCGTCGTCTCCGGCGAGACGGGCGAGGACGAGCGCAGACCTGCCGTCCTTTGAGCGGAGGTCGGCGGCCTGACTGGCCGTCCAGTACGAGGTCACCTCCGCCACGCCCGTCTGGCTGGCGAGCTTCTTGGTGAGCGCGCGCCCGTCGGCGGCGACCTCTGCGGAATCAGCCTGCCCGGCTGCACGGACCAGCAGCACGAAGTTCGGATCGCCTGTGTCGAACCGGTCCCGCAGGATGTCGACGGCCACGGACGATTCGGCGTCCGGGTCCTCGAACCCGCCTGCGGAGAGGACCTTCATGGCCGGTGAGGCGAGGGCCCCGGCGATCGCGAAGCCAAGAACGGCGAGGACGAGGACGATTCGGCGTCGTCGTAAGGCGAGCGACGCCAGTCGGGCAAGCATGGGGCCCCCTGAGGACGAGACGAGAGAAACATTCTCTCGGTTGGTTAGATACTCAGAGTATGGAATATCCTGCTGGTCATGACTGTCAAGGGACGACGCCAGGAGTACGTGGACGCGACCCGGGCCGCACTGCTGGAGTCGGCCTTGGAACTGTTCGCCGAGAAGGGCTTTGCGCAGACCTCGCTGGACGAGGTGGCGGCCGGAGCCCGACTCACCAAGGGGGCGCTCTACCATCACTTCGCCAGCAAACGGGCACTCTTCGAGCAGGTGTTGGCGACGGTCAACACGCGCATCGCCGAGAAGGTCGTCCACGCTGCAGAAAGCGAGGAGGAACCCTGGGACCGGCTGATGCGCGGCCTGGACGCCTATCTCGACGCGTGCTTGGACCACGAGTACCAGCGCATCTGTCTCCAGCAGGCACCCGCCGTGCTGGGCTGGGAGCGCTGCCGCGAGTTGGAGGCCCAGATGATGGGCCTGCTGGACACGATGCTGAACGAACTGGCCGCAACGGGGCAGATGAGCCTAAAGCCGAGTTCACTGGCGACGCGCGTGCTGTTCCGCATGCTGAGCGAGGCCGCCATGGTCATCGGAGAATCCGAGGAACCGGCAGTCGCGCGCGCCGAAGTCGGCACCCTTGCACGGCAACTACTCGACGCGGCGCACCGAGACGGGGCCACCGGCCTCTCCTGGGGCGCAGGAGTACGGCCGGGCGACCCCGAGTGAGGTAGGTGCCACTCTGTCCGCTGTGAAAACCGTTGGTCGCGGGTGCGGGCTGTACACGACCCTGTGCAGCGACTCACGCACCGCCCCCAGACGCCGCTGCAGTGGAGGTGCCAGCAACTGCTGACCGTGACCGGAGGGGTTGGTAGGGCGCCGGAGTCTGGTCCTGCAGCCGCTCCAGGGGGATCGTCGCTCTCCGGAACTTGGTTCCGTTTGCCAGGTTCGAGCTCGGCTTCCTCGGCGAAATATTCCTACCGCCGCATGTGTTGGGCCCCCTGAAGCGATATTGGGATGGGGGCGATGGGGCTGAGGCTGTTCAGCACGGAGCGCGGCATGACGGAGGCCATGCCGCGTCTGGCGGATGTCGAGGCGGATGTGCAGAGCCTGGTCGAGGCCCATATGGAGATCATGCTCGGGGTACGGTTCCTGGCGAGCGAGTACAGCACCGGGCCGGTCCACGGCGGACGGGTCGACTCGCTGGGCCTGGACGAGAACGGGGGCACCGGTGATCGTCGAGTACAAGCGGGCGACGGACGCCGGGGTGATCCACCAGGGCCTGCTCTACCTGGCCTGGCTGATGGACCACCGCACGGAGTTCCAGCACCTGGTGCGGGAGCGCCTTGCTGCCGAGGCCGCCGGGCGGATCCTGTGGAGCAACCCGCGGGTGATCTGCGTGGCCGGCGACTTCACCCGCTACGACGTCCACGCCGTACGCGAGCACCGCCGCAGCATCGACCTCGTCCGCTACCGGCTCCACGGCGACCACCACATCGGGATGGAGACCGTCGCCTCCGCCCACGGGCACGCCGGAGCGCCCCGCAGCCGACGGGGGGCCAGGACCACGGCGGCGCCGGGGCTCCGGGAAACCGATGGAGCGATGAGGGATCTCTCGGCGGCCCTGGGCGAGGTGCTGCTGGGCCTGGGGGGTGATGTGGCGGCGTTTCGGCGCAAGCAGTACACCGCGTACCGTCGGCTGCGGAATTTCGTCTGCGTCCCGCCGGCACGTCAGGACAAGATCCTCGCCTACCTGAAGGCCGACCCGAAGGAGGTCGACCTCGTGCCCGGGGTCACCTGGGACGTGACGGGCCTCGGCCATCACGGTACGGGGGACTTGGAGGTCCAACTCCTGTCCGAGCGGGACCTGGAGCGGGCCGTGGAGCTGTTCCGTCTCGCCTACGCGAGGGCTTAGAGGTCCTAACAGAAGTTGTTGATCACGTGACTGTTGGCTTGTCTGCTCGTTGGTCGGGTCGTGGGGAAACGTCAGCCCGCGGCCGTGGATTGTGTCGGATGAACTGTGGGCGTTGATCGAGCCGTTGTTGCCGGGGCCGGGTCCGAAGCTGGTGGAGGGGCGGTCTCGGGTGCCGGACCGGCGGGCGTTATGCGGGATTCTGTTCGTGCTGCATACCGGTATCCAGTGGGAGTACCTGCCCCAGGAGCTGGGCTTCGGTTCGGGGATGACCTGTTGGCGTCCACCTGGCGGCCTGGAACGAGGCCGGCGTCTAGGAGCAACTGCACTTGGTGTTGCTGAAGAAGCTGCGGGCCGCGAAGAAGTTGGACTGGTCGCGGGCGGTGATCGATTCCTCCCACGTTCGGGCGGCTCGGCGCGGCCCAAAAGTGGCCCCAGCCCGGTCGACCGCGCACGGCCCGGCAGCAAGCACCACGTCCTCACCGACGGGCAGGGCATCCCGCTCGCGATGTCCCTGACCGGCGGGAACCGCAACGACGTCACCCAGCTCCTGCCCCTGCTGGACAAGGTCCCGGCCGTGGCCGGCGTCGTCGGCCGGCCCAGACGCCGGCCCGACGCGATCCTCGCCGACCGCGGTTATGACCACGACAAGTACCGCCGTCTACTCCGGGCCCGCGGCGTCCGCCCAGTCATCGCCGAACGAGGCCAACCCCACGGCTCCGGCCTGGGCGTCTTCCGGTACGTGGTTGAGCGCACCATCGCCTGGCTGCACGGCTTCCGCCGCTTGCGCATCCGATGGGAACGACGCGACGACATCCACGAAGCCTTCCTCGGCCTCGCCACCTGCCTGATCACCCACCGCCACGTCCAACGCCTTTGTTAGGACCTCTAACTCGCTCACGGCGATGAGCGCTTCGTCCACCACCGATTCCAGCCTCCAGAGACGGAGCGCTTCCCGGGCGAGTCGCCGCATCTGCGGAACGCGGGAGACGTCGGGCTCGAAGGCAGTCACAAAGTCGCGGCTGACGTCCGGGGCCGGAGAATGAGGCTGCCCGGTGTGTACGGGCCGTGCTGTGGGCATCGCGTACCTCCGTCAGAGAGAGCGGCCTGCTTGCTGCGGCGGCCGGTCCGGCGGGGACGGCAGAGACGCTGGCTGGGGCTGGGGCTGGGGCTGGGGCTGGGGCTGCGCAAGCATGGCAGCGGAAATCTGCCCGTGGAAGTCGTTTCGCAGAATTCTGCGAGAGGAGTTCTGTTGCTAATTTTCCCTCAACGTAAGAGAGTTGGCGCACATGCGGGAACGTTCTGCGAAACGGCAGAAGGTGCGTTGCACCCGTCGAACGTTCGGCGTCATGCTGTGGAGCGGCACGTACATGCAGGACCGGGCGCAGGGATGACTGACAGCGATCCGGGGATGCCGTCCTTCGAGGCGGCGACACCTGCTCTGTGCCGCCTGCAGCTTGGTGTGACGTTGCATGAACTGCGTGTCGCCTCTGGGAAGAAGGGGGCCGCGGTGTGCCGCGAGCTGTCCTGGGCCCCCTCGAAACTGACGAGACTGGAGACAGCAGACAACGGCGCTGTGGAACCCGCAGACGTCATCGCCCTGTGTCAGATCTACGGTGCATCGCCTGAGGCGTAGGAAACGCTGGTCGGCTATGCCACCGTCACGAAGACCAAGAAGGACTGGTGGCAGTCGCCGGACGTCCGGGACGTCATCCTGCCCAGTTTCAAGGCGTATCTCGGGCTTGAGGCCACCGCCGAGAAGTTGGAAAACTGTGAGAGCAAGTACGTTCCCGGCTTGCTTCAGACCGAGGCGTACATCCGAGCAATTCATGAGCAAGTCCAAACCGGTCTTTCAAGCGAGCAAATCGATCGACTGGTTGCCGTACGAATGACTCGCCAAGAGGTCCTGCGTCGGACCAGTCCTCTGGAGTTCACCGCAATCATCACCCCCATGGACCCGCGTTCGCGTTCCCCGCAGCCGTCTGGGAGGCGTTCGTTGAAGCTGTTACACGAGGCGAACTCGGCGCCTGATCAAATACGCATGGCCCGTCTCTCTCGGACGGTATCCAGGGGAGTCGGGCCGTCGTTTGTCTGGATCTGCTGGCTGCTTGAGCGCATGGTCAAGCGTGACTCAGGCGGGACAGACTACGACGACGCAGAAGAGGGGACCCCGCCCACCGAGAAGCGACGGGTGGGTGGACAACTGCGCCGCAGGCGCGAAGAGATCGAGATGCCGTCCGCCAACGTCGCGCGGGCGATGGCTGGAGTTCAGGTGCGTTTCTCGCGGATCGAGCGCGGCTACGACAGCGTGACCCATGGCGAGGTGCACGGTATCTGCGTGAAGATCGGCGTCGGCGTCGGCGACGCTGACGGTGTGGGCAGAGGTGGCCCGCGTCGCTGAGAAGTCTGAGGCGGAGGGGTGAGCTGACCCGGCGGTGCGGTGGTCGACCCACGCTTGGGCGGTCGCTTCCATGTCGTGGAGCCATGTCTGCTTCGTGAACCGCTCGGCGCGGTGGCGGTACATCCGAAGGTTGGCTCTGGCGAACGCGTCGATGGCGCGGGGATCGGCTTTCGCCCAGCCGGGGCACGCGGACCCCAGGTCTTCGGCGGCTGCTGGGGTGTGGCCGGCGGCGATGAGTTGGAGGACCAGGGTTGCGGGGTCGATGAAGGCGGCACCGCGTGTTGGCCAGGCCCAGTCGACCGCCCAGCCGCCGCAGCCATCGAGGGCGACGAGGGAGTTGCCCGGAGCGATGTCGCCGTGGATCAGGCTGTTGCCGCGGAACAACCGGGCTTCATCCGGGCCCGCGGTGAAGGCATCCCAGCGTGTTTCGTGCCAGTCCGTGACCAGGCCGGGCAAGGGGATCTCGCCGATTCGGCCGAGAAGGTCGAGCACGGTCGGGAGGTCAGGGGAGCCCGGTTCGAAGCGACTCGGCCTCCCGTGCACGTCTGCGAATCCCAGCGCCGTCCACCGGTTGTCCTCGGTGTGCCACAGCAGGGGAGGGGAGACCGGTCGCGCCGCTTCGTTGATCAGCCGTTCGCGGACCAGGGAGTCCCGGCGCCCTCCGTCCCGCTCCGGACGCCCTTGACGAAGTAGCGGCCGAGATCACCGTCGACCAGCACCAGAACATCGGACATGAATCCGCCTTCCGTGGCCCTCATCTCCGTGACCGGCCCGGTGAAGGGCCGTACGAGGTCCAAGAAGTCAGGATCGGGAAGGCGTTCGGTCACGTCAGCTTCCATGCGGGCTAGTTCCTGGGTGCGCATCTGGAGGCCGGGTACCAGGGGCTGCATTCCTCAGGGGCGGCCCCCGGGTTGCACTTGTTGTCCCCGTCATCGTCATCGCCGGCGTTCCCGCCTTCGCGCACCGACTCTCGGATGAGGGCTTTGGTGGTGCCCGTGTCGGACCCGTCAACGATATCGTCCAGGCCGCCGTCGCGGACGTTCCCGACGCCGAGGGAAGGGGCGAAGGCACACGGTGTCACGCTGCCGTCCGATGCGACCGTTGCCCGGTCCGTGCCGCTTCACACCCAGTCCGGATCGAGCGCTGTGAGCTCGCTCCGTACATCGGACCCGCCGCGGAGGAGCGGGTCGCCAGCTCTGAGTAGCGTGGGTTCCAGTGCCGGTCACGCGAGCAACGAGAGCTGGCCTGTCGGTCTCGCGCCAGGTGATTAGGCCTGCGCCCGCGTCGCAGCGTCATCGTGCATGCAGTTCCGGCCAATTCGAACACAAGTTCCACAGTGGGTGCTCTGGGTAGGTCTATGATCACTCTGCGATCGCGATCTACGCCAGGAGTCCTGTGCTCTGACCAGCGCGGGACCGTCATAGGGGAGGGGCTTATGAATACTGTGCGCAAAGTCGTGGCAGCTGTTGCCGGAGGAGTGATGCTGCTGCTCGTGAACGCTGTTCCGGCCCACGCCGAGAACGAGCGGTGGAGCTACATTCAGGGTTGGCAGGTCGGCCATGAGTCGAACCGTTGGTACGACCGCAACAGCGACGCAGAAACCACAGCAGTGGCTCTGGTGGGCTGCAGCACCGACACGCAGTTCACCTTCGCCAGTCTCACCCTCTACCGGGTAGTCGACTTCGCTCCCGACGACAGCTACGGCACGAAGACCGAACGTTGCCGGACGTGGGCCTGGGGAGACCCCCAAGCGGGAAACTACTACTTCAAGCTGAGTGGCTTCACGGGAGGATCAGTCTTCTTCGCGGATTCCGCGCACATTAGGTGGTAGTTACCGGTTGATGCGTTGGGCCCTGCGGGAACCGTCCGCAGGGCCCAACGCATCCTCACATTTGTTCATGTGCCAACGCTGCACTCCAACCCCATTGCCAGCAGAGTGAGTTTCACCCCCCATGACACTGCAGTTCACCAGGATTGACTTCCGCTACAACAGACAGACGTCCGTTTTCACTGGACTGAGCCTCACCCTCGACCATCCTGCGACGGTTCTCCTGGGCCCGAACGGAGCCGGGAAGTCGACGCTGATGGCCCTGGCGGCGACCGACGTTCAACCGCAACGTGGACAGGTCCGGTGGCGCGGCAACCGCCCTTCGAACCGTCGGACACGCGCCGCCTACGTACGTGCCGTTGCATGGCTGCCCCAGGACGTCGTGGCGATCCCTGGCCTCACCGTCCGAGAGCAAGTCGCGTACGCGGGGTGGCTGAAGGGCATGTCACGGGCGTCGGCATGGCAGGCGTCCACCGACGCCCTGGGTCGAGTCGATCTCACTGACCTGGCTGGTCGCCCCAGCAACAAGCTGTCCGGCGGTCAGAGAAGGCGCATGGGACTAGCCGGCGCACTGACGCACCGCAGTGAGATCGTCCTGATGGACGAACCGACAGCCGGACTCGACCCCACCCAACGGAAAGTGTTCAGACGTCTGTTGGAGAACCTTCGCAACGACGTCCAGGTGGTGGTCTCCACCCATCAGACCGAAGACCTTGCCGACTCCTACTCGCAAGTCGTCGTCCTGGACCAAGGAACAGTGCGATTTCAGGGGACCACAGCAGAGTTCCACAACCTTGCTGGTGACCATGTGGCCGGTTCACGAGAGCGGGCTGAAGCAGCCTACGCGCGACTTGTCCACGGGGAGGCGTAAGCATGCGGCTCCGCGCGCTCCTGCGATCCTCTGCTGCCACCTACGTCACACCCTTCCTTCTCGTGTTCGTCCTCGGCGCGATCGGGAACGACATCACGTTAGGGACGACTCCCAACTACTGGCCTTCCGTCACAGGGACGTCGACTTACGCCCTGCCCTTCATCAGCACCATCTGCGCGGGACTGGGCGCGTGGGAAGGCGCGCGCCTGACCCGCGGGCGGGTTTTCACCCAGACGTCCGTCCGCAGTGCTGTAGGGATCACTGCGCCTGTCCTCGCCCCCGTGGTCATCGGCGGCATGCTGGTCGCCCTGGCCGCCCTGCTCCTCTCCGCCAGCTCCGCAGGCGTCGGAGCCGGTCTGCCTGAGCTGCGGATGCTACTCGTCGTACTGCTCCTCATCATGACCAACACCTTCGTCGGCTACTGCATCGGCCGCCGTTGGACCGCCGTCCTGTCAGTTCCCGCAGTCCTCATCGCAGCGTTCATCGCCAACGCGTATCCCGTGTCCTGGGAGCCCTTGTGGATTAGGCATCTCGTCGGAGGAGGACTACGCAACTGCTGCTCGGTCGACAACAGTTTCGACGATCGGGCCCTGTGGAGTGCAGTGGCCTTCACTGTCCCCGTGATCCTCGCCTGCGTCATCATGATGGGCCGCCGGACGTCTGTGGCGACCCTCTTGATGTCCGCAGTGCTGATCACCGCTGGTGCGGGCCTCGGTACCGGCATCGCGTCGTCCTTGTCGGCGGAACCTACGGTAGACCGCTCGACCGACGAGTTGAACTGCACGGCCCAGTCGGGGATCACCGTATGCCTCTGGCCCGAGATGGAACACGGCACCGAGGTACGCGCCGAGACAGCCAACGTCGTCAACAAACTCCATGCCGCCGGTCTATCCACCGACCCGGTCTTCACCATGGCGGCCCGCCCCAAGGACGGAGAGACGAAACTCGGCCTTCTGCCGGACGACAAGGCGGTCAGGGTGCCACTCGGGGTGGTCTCGGGCCTCGTCCCCGACCTACCCGCATGTGCCGCAAAGGAAGAGTACCCGGGCGCTCTTGCCGTCGCCCCGGTCTCCGCATGGCTCCTCCTCACCGCAGGTGTCCCCGCTAACACAGCCTCCCGCCACGTCATACCCGGCGCTCTGGCCCTCGCAACGACCGTGCGGAAGCAGCCTCCAGCCGCCCAGATCGACTGGTACGAGAAGAACACGAAGGCCATCAGCTCGTGTTCCACGAAGCCCCAACTCGCTCCCCCAGGAGCCACTGAATGAACTGGTGGCTGAAATCCCGTTCGATCGTCGGATTCATCATCACCGCCGTATTCACAGCGATGACGGGACTCGTCATCGGAGACGCTGAACTCCCCGTACCGTCCATCACGGGGCAGGCGGGAACGTTCCTTTCCGGGCACCTCATCACGGCTCTACCGGCAGTGGCCCTGATGCACGGCATCTCCAGGGGCGACGTCAAAAGCGAACGCATCGCGGTACGCCCCATCAACCGATGGGACGCAACCCTGGGTCTCTCCTGCGCGGCCTTCACCGCCCTCGTACCAGGGGTCGCCTACCTGATCTCCCGCGAAGACATAGCCGTCGTCATCGGCCGGAACATGGTGGCCTACATCGGGATAGCGATACTGCTGGCCGCATTCCTCGGAGGACGATCCGCAGCCCTGGCGACCACACTGGTACCCGTCACCCTCTCCACCGCCGGGTGGGCACCAGGCAACGTCCCCCAACCGTGGGCCTGGGTACTGCACCCCGCGGACTCACTGATCGCCCTCGCCCTCACCCTCGCCGTGCTCGGAGCGGGATTAGGCGCAATGTGCCTGCGAAGCGCACCCATTCGCAAGCTACGCCACTGACCCGAGCACCGCCCCAGAAAGGGACCAGTACCGCTCACGAACACAGACCCTCCCCGCGTACGACGCTTGGCCTGAAGTCCGAGCGAAGACAGGGAGCGCACGCCCCGCGAGGCCGAATGCCGGCAGAGGCCGCGCCCCAGATCTGAGCGAGCCGCGGCCATGGTGTGGGCGCCGACCGACGGTCGGCGCCCACACCTCTTTCCGGCCCACACACCACTCACCAGGGGTCTGATCTGCAGTTTTCCGGAAGGTGTAACAGATTCCGCAGTGCGGCGTACTAGACGTCGAAAGCCCCGCACCGCGGGTGCACCACGACGTCCCTGTACGAGGAGATGCCCCTCTCATGTCGAACTGCTCTGCCCTGAAGACCCCCGGCTACGACGAGCCGAAGACCCTCGCCGCCCTCGAAGACCTCCTCGGCGCCTCGACGGGTCCCAGCGCGCACATCATCTCCCTCCACCCCCGGCTCGCCGCCCGGCTCCTGCGCCGCAACACCGTGAACCGGAACCTGCGCCCGGCAACCGTCGCCGACTACTCCGCGACATCCAGGCCGGTACCTGGCCGATCAACGGCGAGGCGATCAAGCTCGACCGCAACGGCAACGGCAACGTCCTCGACGGGCAGCACCGCCTCCACGCGATCGTGAAAGCCGACCGGCCGGTCACCACGTTCATCATCGGCGGCCTCCCCCGTTATGTTTTTCGCGGTCCTGCAATGGGGCCGCTGGCCTCCGGGCCCGGTATGACTGTGTCCCCTCTGTCGAACGGATGACCTGGGGGGTGGTGTCACCGGGTCCGGGAGGTGCCGTCGGAACCGCTGATGAGAGACCCGGCCACCGCCCGGCCCGGCGCAATGCCGGGCAGCTCGCGGGCGGCAGGTCTGCATAACGTGGATGCGCGAGCACGGTG